>NZ_CP075715.1:6903303-7229896 GCF_024584805.1 Streptomyces sp. FIT100
CATGATCCTGCTGCGTCACCCCGAGCGCGCCGAGTTCAACGACATCGACCGCGTTACGGGCGCAGAACTCGCCGCCCGTGCCGGGCTCGTCCTCGACAACGCGCGGATGTACACGTACCAGGAGAGCGTCGCCGAGGCCCTCCAGGACTCCATGCTGCCGCAGATCACCCCGCGCATGGCGGGGTGCGACACGGCCACCCGCTATCTGCCCGGCACGCTCCTCGGCCGCGTCGGCGGGGACTGGTTCGACTCCGTCAAACTGCCCGGCTCGCGCACCGCCCTCGTCGTCGGCGACGTCATGGGCCACGGCCTCGGCTCGGCGTCCATGATGGGCCAGCTCCGTACGGCCGTGCAGACCATGGCCGCGCTCGACCTGCCGCCGGACCAGCTCCTGCGCAACCTCGACGACCTCGCGCAGCGGCTCGGCGAGCACTATCTGGCGACCTGTCTCTACGCCGTCTACGACCCGGTCGCGGGGGAGTTGCTGCTGGCGAACGCGGGACACGTCCCGCCGGTCGTGGTGCGCGCCGCGGACGGCCGCAGCGAACTGCTCGACCTGCCCACCGGAGCGCCGATCGGCGTCGGCGGGGTCCCCTTCGAGACCGTGCGGGTCACCGTCGACCCCGGCGACCGGCTCGTCATGTGCACGGACGGTCTGGTCGAGGTCCGCGGCGAGGACATCGGGGTCGGGCTCGCCACCCTCTGCGAGTCGGCCGCACACCCCGCCGCCTCCATGGACGACGCCTGCGACACGATCATCCGCGCGCTCAACACACGGGGTGGCCGCAAGGACGATGTCGCGCTGCTGATGGCCCGGCTGAACGGCATCGCAGCCGACGACGTGGCCCGCTGGCACCTGACGCCCGCGGCGTCCGAGGCGGGCCGTGCCCGCAGGCTCGTACGGCAGCAGCTGGCCGCCTGGCGGCTCGACGAGCACGTGGACACCCTGGAGCTGCTGGTCAGCGAGCTCGTCACCAACGCCGTACGGCACACGGCGGGCGACCGGATCGAGCTGCGGCTGGTGCGGACCGACTCGCTGCTGTGCGAGGTGACGGACGACGGGCACACCCTGCCTACGCTGCTCAGCGCGGGGCCCGGCGACGAGTCGGGGCGCGGGCTTCGGGTGGTGAGCAGCCTGGCGCGGGAGTGGGGCACGAGCCGTTCGGGCGGCGGGAAGTCGGTCTGGTGCGAGCTTTCGCTGCCGCGGCGTGCGGGAGCAGAGGCCGGGCGCGAGGGAGACCGGCGCGGGGGGACCGGCGCGCCTTCTCCAACTCCCGGTGAAGGAACGCCGCCGAGTCTTGCCGACGCAACCAGCGGGATGTAGAACGATCTTGACGTGTCGTCGGATGCGGTGCCGTGCGGTCGTACTCGCCCTGGGGAGCTGGTCATGAGCGTGACGAGTCGGTACAAGGACGCCTGGGAGGGGTTCTGGCGGGAGGCGCCGGGCGAACCGGGCGCGGTGTTCTGGGACGCCGAGCCGGCCGTCACCGCGGGCGTTCATCTGCCCCTGCTCGAACCGCATCTGGCCGCGTCCGCGCTGCCGCTGGTCGACCTCGGCTGCGGCAACGGAACCCAGACGCGGTTCCTCGCCGGGCGCTTCCCGAAGGTGCTGGGGGTGGACCTGGCGCCGGCCGCGATCGACCACGCACGGCAGCAGGGCAAGGACGGCGAGGTGGAGTTCCGGGTGCTGGACGCGGTGGACGCGTCGGCCGTCGGACGGCTTCACGCCGAGCTCGGCGACGCCAATGTGTACATGCGCGGCGTACTGCACCAGTGCGAGCCGCAGGACCGGGCCGCGCTCGCCGAGTCCGTCGCCACGCTGGTGGGGGCGACGGGCCGGGCGTTCGTCGTCGAGCTCGCGGAGGCGGCTGGTCGTGCTATCGCGGGCCTCGCCCAGAGCCCGTCCGGGCCCCCGGCCAAGCTCCTGCCGGTCCTCCGCCACGGCATCGCTCCGGGCGCGGTAGCGGACGCCGAGATGCCCGCCTGCTTCCGCTCCGCCGGCCTCGGCATCCTGGCGAGCGGCGCGCTGCCGCTGGCCACGACCGAGCACGGGCCGGACGGCGCACGCGTCGAGGTGCCGTCGAACTGGCTGGTCGTGGGCCGGAACGGGTGACGTCACCGGGCTGAACCACGGGGAGTTATCCACAGGGGTGGTCGGCCCGGCGGCCGACGCGTACGGTTCCAGGCATGAAGATCCTGATCAGCGCCGACATGGAAGGTGCCACGGGCGTCACCTGGCCGGCGGACGTGCTGCCCGGCACCGCCCAGTGGGAGCGGTGCCGGCCGATGTTCACCTCGGATGTGAACGCGGCGGCGCTGGGTTTCTTCGACGGCGGCGCCGATGAGGTCCTCATCAACGAGGCGCACTGGACCATGCGCAATCTCCTGCTGGAGCATCTGGACGAGCGCGTCCAGATGCTGACGGGGCGGCACAAGTCCCTGTCCATGGTGGAGGGCGTGCAGCACGGCGACGTGGACGGCATCGCCTTCGTCGGGTACCACACGGGTGCGGGCACGGAGGGCGTGCTCGCGCACACGTACTTGGCGAACTCCATCACCGGGGTCTGGCTGAACGGGGAGCGTGCGAGCGAGGGCCTGCTCAACGCCCATGTGGTCGCGGAGTTCGGTGTCCCGGTCGTCCTCGTCACCGGAGACGACCTGACCTGCGAGGACGCGCTCGGATACGCACCGGAGGCGCGCAAGGTGGCCGTCAAGGACTATGTCTCGCGGTATGCGGCGGTCTGCCGCACTCCCGCCAGGACCGCGGCCGAGATCCGCGCCGCCGCCAAGGAGGCCACGGCGCTCGCCGTCCGGCACGAGCCGGTGCGGGGCGGACCGTTCACGGTGGAGCTGGAGTTCGACGCCGAGCACCTCGCCGCGGCCGCGACCGTCGTCCCGGGCACGGCCCGCAGCGGCGAACGCCGCGCTGTCTACACCAGCGGGACGATGTATGAAGCCATCCGCACGTTCAAGGCGGTCACGACGATCGTCTCCGCCGCAGTGGAGGAGCAGTATGGCTGACGTGATTTCCTCCGATCCCTCCCGGGGCCCCTCCGGTCAGGTCGCCGGCACCGCCGCCGAGTCCGCCGGCACGCTCGCTGCCGGTGCGGAGTCCGCCGTCGACGGCACCGCGCTCGACGAGGTCGTGGCGTTCACCTCCGAGCTGATCCGCATCGACACCACCAACCGCGGAGGCGGCGACTGCCGGGAGCGGCCCGCTGCGGAGTACGTCGCCGAGCGGCTCGCGGGGGCCGGCCTCGACCCGGTGCTCCTGGAGCGCACCCCCGGGCGGACGAACGTGGTCGCCAGGATCGCGGGCACCGACCCTTCCGCCGGCGCCCTGCTCGTCCACGGCCATCTCGACGTCGTTCCCGCCGAGCCCGCCGACTGGACGGTCCACCCCTTCTCCGGCGAGGTCCGCGACGGGGTCGTCTGGGGCCGCGGCGCCGTCGACATGAAGAACATGGACGCGATGGTCCTCGCCGTCGTGCGGGCCTGGCAGCGCGTCGGGATCAGACCCCGCCGGGACATCGTCATCGCCTACACGGCCGACGAGGAGGCCAGCGCGGCCGACGGCTCCGGGTTCCTCGCCGACAGCCACCCGGAGCTGTTCGAGGGCTGCACCGAAGGGATCAGCGAATCCGGGGCGTTCAGCTTCCACGCGGGACCCGGGATGACGCTGTACCCGATCGGCGCGGGGGAGCGCGGCACCGCATGGCTCAAGCTCACCGCCCACGGCAGGGCGGGCCACGGCTCCAAGGTCAACCGGTCGAACGCGGTGACCCGGCTGGCCGAGGCCATCGCCAGGATCGGGGCGCACCAATGGCCGGTGCGGCTCATCCCCACCGTGCGGGCCGCGCTGTCCGAGCTGGCCGCACTGCACGGCATCGCACTCGACCTGGACGCTCCGGACCTCGACGTGGACGCACTGCTCGACAAGCTCGGCCGGGCCGCGCTGCTGGTCGAGCCGGTCGTGCGCAACAGCACCAACCCGACGATGCTGGACGCCGGTTACAAGATCAATGTGATCCCCGGCCACGCCACCGCCTTCGTCGACGGCCGGATGCTGCCCGGCGGCGATGACGAGTTCCGCGACACGCTCGACCGGCTCACAGGTCCTGACGTCGACTGGGAGTTCCACCACCGGGAGGTCGCCCTGGAGGCGCCCGTCGACTCGCCGACCTACGCCGGGCTGCGCGCCGCCGTCGAGCGCTTCGACCCCGACGGCCACGTCGTGCCGTTCTGCATGTCCGGCGGCACCGACGCCAAGCAGTTCTCCCGCCTCGGCATCACGGGCTACGGCTTCTCACCGCTCAAGCTGCCCGAGGGGTACGACTACGGCGCCATGTTCCACGGTGTCGACGAGCGGGTGCCGGTCGAGGGGCTGCACTTCGGCGTCCGCGTCCTCGACCACTTCCTGAAGTCCGCATAGTCCGCGCAGCCAGCAAGAGCCAGCAAGAGCCAGCAAGAGCCAGCAAGAGCCAGCAAGAGTCAGCAGCAGTCCGCACAGCCGGCTCAGTCCGTGCAGTTCACCGAGGGGGAATGGGCAATGGTACCGACGGGCGCCTACGGGACCTGGCCGTCACCGATCGACGCCGCGCTCGCCGCCTCGCACGACGGCCGCCCCGAGTACGTCGGCACCGTCGGCGACGAGGTGTGGTGGACCGCGCCGCGGCCCGCCGAGGACGGTCGCCGCGCCCTGGTCCGGTGGCGCCCTGACGGCACCGAGGAGTCCGTCCTCCCCGCTCCCTGGAACGTGCGCAGCAGGGTCATCGAGTACGGTGGCCGGCCCTGGGCCGGGACACCGCGCGGCGAAGGCGGCCCGCTCGTCGTCTTCGTCCACTACCCCGACCAGCGGATGTACGTGTACGAGCCGGACAGCGGTGGTGAGCCCAGGCCGCTCACCCCGGTCTCCGCGCAGGGAGGCGGGCTGCGCTGGGCGGACCCGGTCGTCCATCCCGGCCGGGGCGAGGTCTGGTGCGTACTGGAGGAGTTCACCGGCGAGGCCCCCACCGATGTGCGGCGTGTCGTCGCCGCCGTGCCGCTCGACGGCTCGGCGGCCGACAACCGCGGCGCCGTAAGGGAGTTGAGCGAGGACCGGCACCGCTTCGTCACCGGAGCCCGGCTGTCGCCCGACGGGCGGCACGCCGCATGGCTCGCCTGGGACCACCCGCGCATGCCGTGGGACGGCACGGAGGTGCTCCTCGGGGAGGTCGCGGACGACGGGCCGTTCCGCGCCGTGCGGCGGATCGCCGGAGGCACCGACGAGTCGGTGGCCCAGGTCGACTGGGCCGACGACGGCTCCCTGCTGTACGTGTCCGACCGGGGCAACTGGTGGGAGCTGCAACGGATCCGGCCCGAAGGGCTCGACGACGGTGCGGATGCCCCCGAGGGCACCGGCCTCTGCCCGGGCCGCGGCGAGGAGTTCGGCGGGCCGCTGTGGAAGATCGGCCTCAACTGGTTCCAGCCGCTGGACAGCGGGCTGATCGCCGTCATCCACGGCAAGGGCGCCACCGCGCTCGGGATACTCGACCCGGAGACCGGCGAGCTCGTCGACACCGCGGGCCCCTGGACGGAGTGGGCACCCGCACTCACGGCCCACGGCACCCGGGTCGTCGGCATCGCCGCCAGCCCCCGCAGCGGATACGAGGTGGTCGAGCTCGACACCCGCACCGGCCGGGCCCGGGTCATCGGCGCGGCCCATCTCGACCCGGTGGACCCCGCCTACTACCCCGAGCCGCAGATCCGCACCTTCACCGGCCCCGACAACCGCGAGATCCACGCCCACATCTATCCGCCCCACAACCCCGACCGCATCGCCCCCGGCGACGAACTCCCGCCCTATGTGGTGTGGGCCCACGGCGGGCCGACCGGCCATGCCCCGCTCGTCCTGGACCTGGAGATCGCCTATTTCACCTCGCGCGGCATCGGCGTCGCCGAGGTCAACTACGGCGGCTCCACCGGCTACGGCCGGGAGTACCGCAACCGGCTGCGCGAGCAGTGGGGCGTGGTCGACGTCGAGGACTGCGCGGCCGTGGCCGAGGCACTCGCCACCGAGGGCACGGCGGACCCGGACCGCCTCGCGATCCGCGGCGGCAGCGCGGGCGGCTGGACCACCGCGGCCTCCCTTACCAGCACCGATGTCTATGCGTGCGGCACGATCAGCTACCCCATCCTGGACCTCACCGACTGGGCCACCGACGGGACCCATGACTTCGAGTCCCAGTACCTGGAGTCGCTGATCGGCCCGCTCGCCGAGGTCCCCGGACGCTACCGGGAGCGCTCGCCGATCGAGCACGTCGACCGGATCACCGCCCCGTTCCTGCTGCTCCAGGGCCTGGACGACCCGATCTGCCCGCCCGCGCAGTGCGAGCGCTTCCTGGCCCGGACCGCGGGACGCGGCATCCCCCACGCGTATCTCACCTTCGAGGGCGAGAGCCACGGCTTCCGCCGTGCGGACACCCTGATCCGCGCCCTGGAGGCGGAACTCTCCCTGTACGTGCAGACCTTCCGCATCGCCCGCAGGGATGTCCCCGTCCTCGACTTCAGGAAGTGACCGAGGAGCCCGCACCATGACACTCACGCCCCTGACCCGGCCCGCCCGCCTCCGGCCGGGCGCCAGGATCGCCGTCGTGGCACCCAGCGGCCCGATCCCCGCGGACCGGCTCGACGAGGGCCTCTCCGTCCTCCGTGGCTGGGGACTGGAGCCGGTCGTGATGCCCCATGTCCTCGACGAGCACCCGCGCTTCGGCTATCTCGGCGGAGAGGACGCGGCACGCGCGCGCGACCTCCAGGACGCCTGGTGCGATCCGTCCGTCTCCGCCGTGATCTGCGCCCGCGGCGGGTACGGCGCCCAGCGTATGGCCGACCTCGTCGACTGGGCGGCGATACGCGCGGCGGGCCCGAAGGTCTTCATCGGCTACAGCGATGTGACCGCGCTGCATGAGGCGTTCGCGACTCGGGCCGGACTGTCGACCCTGCACGGCCCGATGCCCGCGACCGTCGTCTTCCCCAAGGACCCGCACACCCAGGAGTCCCTGCGCACCACCCTCTTCGAGCCCGAAGCGGTCCGCACCCTGGGGCTCGGCACCGCCCGGCCGCTGGTGCCGGGCCGCGCGCGGGGCGTCACCCTGGGCGGCTGCGTCAGCCTCCTCGCCGCCGACCTGGGCACCCCGCACGCCCGCCCGTCTGCCCGGGGCGGACTGCTCCTGATCGAGGACACCGACGAGGAGCCGTACCGCCTGGACCGGATCCTCACGCAGCTGCTGCGCTCCGGATGGCTGGACGGCGTGGCCGGGATCGCACTCGGCTCCTGGGCGGAGTGCGGCCCCTACGACGAGGTCCGGGCGCTTCTTCTGGACCGGCTCGGCGGACTCGGCGTCCCGGTCGTCGAGGAGCTGGGCTTCGGGCACGGCATACCGGCGCTGACGATGCCGCTCGGGGTCCCTGCGGTGCTGGACGCGGCGGCGGGCACGGTCACGCTCGACGTGCCCGCGCTCCGCTGACGCGGCCGGCGGCCCGGCGGCGCCTCTCCCCTCGGCCTCGCAGGCCCGCAGGCCCGCAGGCCCGCAGGCCCGCAGGCCCGCAGGCCCGCAGGCCCGCAGGCCCGCAGGCCCGCAGGTCCTCCGGTCCGGGCCAGGGTCCCGGTCCACTGTCGCGGCGCCAGGCCCGGGTCCGGGGCAGGATCCTCGGCCCGTACTCGGCCCAGCCCGGCGGGGCACGGCCGGGGTGCGTCAGTTCGGCCCGTACTCGGCCCAGCCCGGCGGGGCACGGCCGGGGTGCGTCAGTCGAGGGCCGCGTACCCCGGCCGGATCACCTCGTCGATGAGGCGGCGGCGCTCCGGCAGTGGCAGGAAGGCCGACTCGACGGCGGCGACCGTGAACCGCTCGAAGACCTCGGAGCCGTAGCCGAAGGCGTCCACCATGTGCTGGAACTCACGGCTCATGGTCGTGCCGGAGACCAGCCGGTTGTCGGTGTTGAGCGTGATGCGGAAGCCCAGGCGGCGCAGCAGGTCGATCGGGTGCGTCGCGTAGTCCTTCGCCGCACCCGTCTGGAGATTGGAGGTCGGGCAGACCTCCAGCGCGATCCGGTTGTCCCGGACATACGCGGCGAGACGGCCCAGCGTGGCCGAGCCGTCGTCATGGACCTGGATGTCGTCCGTGATCCGCACGCCGTGCCCGATCCGCTCGGCGCCGCAGACCTGGACCGCCTCGTGGATGGACTCGGCGCCGACGGCCTCGCCCGCGTGGATCGTGAAGTGGCAGTTGTGCAGCTTGAGATGCCGGAATGCGGGGAGGTGGTCGGCCGGCGGGTTGCCGATCTCACCGCCCGCGATGTCGAAGCCCGCCACACCGCGGTCGCGGTGGGCGACCGTGAGCTCGGCTATCTCCAGCGAGCGCCGCGTGTGCCGCATACCCGTGAGCAGCGCGCGGACGGTGATCCGGCCGCCCGCCCGGCGCTCGCCCTCCCGAAGACCCTCGTTGACGGCGTCGACGACCTCGTCGAGGCTCAGCCCGCGCTCCAGATGCTGCTCCGGCGCGTACCGCACCTCGGCGTAGACGACCCCGTCGGCCGCCAGGTCCTCGGCGCACTCGGCGGCGACCCGGAAGAGCGCGTCGCGGGTCTGCATCACCGCGCAGGTGTGGGCGAAGGTCTCCAGATACCGCTCCAGCGATCCGGAGTCCGCGGCGTCCCGGAACCAGACGGCGAGCGCGTCGGGCTCCTCGGTGGGCAGAACGCCGTAGCCGCACTCCCGGGCGAGCTCGATGATCGTGGCGGGCCGCAGACCGCCGTCCAGATGGTCGTGGAGCACGGCCTTGGGGGCGCGGCGGATCCAGTCGGCGAGGTTGTCAGACAAGTGCATGCAGCGGGAGTGTACGGCACCGGGGCGACAGGTGCGGCTGCGGCTTCCGGGGCACTGGCCCCGTTCGCCCTCGCCGCCCGCCAGGGTGCTGAGGGCGCTGAGGGCATCAAGGGCGACCAGGCAGCCCTGGCCGACCTCGTCGACCAAGGCGACCGGGCCCCAACCAAGGCGACCAGGCCAACCGGGCGCCCAGGGTGACCGGGCCGGCTAGGGAGTGTCTTCACAGTGGCGTCGTCCGCCCGGAGGGCGGGCCCGGCGGCGTCTGGTGCGGGCGATCGCAAGGCGGAGGAGGGGGAGTCCATGCGGTGGGGGCACCTCCTGTGCCCGAAGGGCCACGGGGGACATAGGCGACCGACGACAACGCAGCGAGGGTGCGTGCCAGACGCCGCCGGGCAGACGGGACTTTGAAGACACGACCTAGGTCGACTGGAGCACCGGCAGGGCCGGCGCGCCCGTCGGGAGCATGTGCTTCGCCGCCAGGACCGGCACGTCGCCCGCTCGTACCACCTGCGTGACCAGCACCGCGGGCGTGTCCGCCGCCCGCCCCAGCTGCGCGCCCCGACGCTGCCCGAGCAGCGTCGCTGTCACCCCGGAGCGCGCCGTCAGGGGCAGCCCGCGCGAGGCGCCGGTCAGCACGGCCAGCATCGAGGTGCGGTCGGCGCGCCCCGCGTCCCGCAGGGCCGCCGCGAACTCGGGGTGCGCCTGCTCCAGGACGTCGTCCGGCGCCGCCCACTCCTGGCTGAGCGCCGCCGCGTCGTCGCCGGCGAACAGGGACTCCCAGAACCGCAGCTCCGCCCGCGCGGGCGCCAGCAGATGCTGGGTGGTGAAGTCGGTCGGCTCCTCGACGGCCCGCCGAAGCGCCCGCACCCGCAGCGGGGCACCGGCGGAGAGCTGCTCCTCCAGTGGTTGGAGGTGCTCGAACCCCCGTTGCGGCGGAGTGTCGTTGACGGTCCTGCCGACGCCCCGGCGCACCGTGAGCAGCCCGTCCTCCTGGAGCAGCAGCAGCGCCTCGCGCAGCGCGGGCCTGCTCACGCCGAGCTCGGCGGCGAGCCGGGGCTCGGAGGGCAGCGTGGAGCCCGGCGGATAGGTGCCGTCGTGGACGGCGTCGGCGATCCGCTCGTACAGCACGACCACCGGCCTGCGGCGCGCACCGGTCATCGTGTCTCCCCGGGTCACGTGTCCGCCTCGTCTGCTCACTGTCCACCCACCGCCTCGGGTGCGTCGTCCCTCGACCGCCTCGCACTCTACTTGCCCGCCCCTTGCTTGTCTGACAAGGACAAAAAGAAGGTCCTTGTGGACCTCTCGGCGGCGAGGATGTGCCCCATGCGGAACATCGTGATCATCGACGCCCCCTCCAACCTGGGCCTGCGGCCGCCCGCCCCCGGCACCGTCCCCGGCTGCCACAAGCTCGCCGGAGCCCTGCGCGAGCAGCGGATCGTCCAGCGCCTCGGGGCTTTCGAGGGCGGCGTCGTCGTCCCGCCCCGCTATGACCGGGGCGACTGGCAGGAGGGCGACGGGGTGTTCAACGCCGCCGCCATCGCCTCGTACTCCCGGAAGCTCGCCGACCGTATCGAGCACCACGTGCGCGCCGGGGACTTCCCGCTCGTCCTCGGCGGGGACTGCTCGATCCAGCTCGGCGCCTCCCTCGCGCTGCGCCGCACCGGCCGCTACGGACTCGTCGCCGTCGACGCGTCCGCCGACTTCCGCCACCCCGGCAACTCCGACGGCGTCGGCGCGGCCGGCGGCGAGGAGCTGGCCCTCGCCACGGGGCGCGGCCAGGCGGATCTCACGGACATCGAGGGACTGCGCCCGTATCTGCGCGACGAGGACGTACGGCTCTTCGGCATCCGGGACGGCGACCCGGACCGCGAGGAGCTGGCCGCGCTCAAGATCCCCAACGTGACGGTCGGGGAACTGAGGCAGTGGGGCGCCGCCGACCTCGCCGCCGCCGTCGTCCAGACCTTCGAGGTGTCCGCCGTCGACGGCTTCTGGGTGCATCTCGACGCGGACGTACTCGACCCGTCCGTCATGCCCGCCGTCGACAGCCCCGACCCGGACGGGCTGCTGCCGGACGAACTGCTGCCGCTGCTGCGGACCCTGGTGCGCTCCGATCGCTGCGCCGGCCTCAACGTCACGATCTACGACCCCGATCTGGACCCGGACGGCACCGTCGGCGCCCTGCTCACCGACCTGGTCGTGGCGGCCTTTACCGAAGACTGACCTGCACGGCCCCTGGCCTGGGCGGCAGCCGCCGTGTTCCATGGTCATCCGGGTGAGAACGAAGCGAGCGAAGCGAGGTTGCCGTGGCCACGACCGTGCGACGTACCGTACTGACCCTCCCCGCGGCCCCGTTGGGGCCCGGCAACCCGCTGCCCGCGCTCCGCCCCGTCGGCGGGGTCCACGCGCTCGACGAGCGCGCCAAGGACGCACTGCCCCGCGACATGGCCCGGCAGATCGGCTACGAGCCGCTGCGCACCGTGCTCCCCACCCGACTGCGCGACGGCTACGACCGGCGGCGCACGGCCACGGACCTCGACGCGATCGTCATCGAGAACGACCGGCTGCGGGCCACCGTCCTGCCCGGGCTCGGCGGCCGGATCCACTCCCTGCACCACAAGCCCACCGGCCGCGAACTCCTCTACGCCAACCCCGTGCTCCAGCCCGCCAACTTCGCCCTCAACGGCGCCTGGTTCTCCGGCGGGATCGAGTGGAACATCGGCGCCACCGGCCACACCACCCTCGCGTGCGAGCCGCTGCACGCGGCCGTCGTCCCCGGCCCCGACGGCACCGACATGGTCCGGCTGTGGGAGTGGGAGCGGCTGCGCGACCTGCCCTTCCAGGTCGATCTCTGGCTGCCCGACGGCTCCGACTTCCTCCATGTCGGGGTGCGGATCCGCAACCCGCACGAGCGGCCCGCGCCGGTCTACTGGTGGTCCAACATCGCCGTCCCCGAGGACGAACGGAGCCGGGTCATCGCCCCGGCCGATGCGGCCTGGCACTTCGGCTACGAACACGCCCTGCGCAAGGTCGCCGTGCCCGAGCACGAAGGCATCGACCGCACCTACCCGACGCGCGGCGCGTACGCGGCCGACTACTTCTACGACGTACCGCGCGACGCCCGCAAGTGGATCGCCTCGCTCGACGAGCACGGGCACGGACTCGTCCAGACCTCCACCGACCTGCTCGGCGGGCGCAAGCTGTTCCTCTGGGGCACAGGCCGCGGCGGCCGGCGCTGGCAGGAGTGGCTGACCGAGCCCGGCACCCCCGGATACGCCGAGATCCAGGCCGGTCTCGCCCGCACCCAGCTGGAGCACGTACGGCTCGACGCGGGCGAGGAGTTCAGCTGGCTCGAGGTGTACGGGCCGCTGTCCGCCGACCCCGCGGCCGTGCACGGCGAGGACTGGGCCGCGGCCCGCGCCGAGACGTCCGGGCGGCTGGAAGCGGTCCTTCCGCGCGCGGACGTCGACGCGGCGTACGAGGCATGGCGGCGGTGCGCCGACATCGAGCCGGCCGAGGTCCTGGCGGGCGGTTCCGGCTGGGGCGCGCTCGAAGTGCTCCGCACCGGAGCCAAGTTGCCCGGCACACCCTTCGACGAGACGACGCTCGGCGACGAGCAGGCGCCGTGGCTGGAGCTGCTGCGCACCGGGGTGCTGCCGACGCCGCGCCGCGTCGTCCCGCCGGGGCCCACCCTGGTCGCCCCGCACTGGCGCGACATGCTGGAGACGGCCCCGGCCGAACCGCTCACCGAGTACCACCTCGGCGTCGCCCAGTGGCACGCGGGCGACCACGCCCAGGCTGTACGGAGCTGGGAGCGCGGGCTGCACCTCGCCCCCTCGCGCTGGCCGTTGCTGCGCTGCCTCGCCGTGGCCGAACTCGCCGCCGCCGGCCACTCGGGCGGCCACCCCGCGCCGCAGGCCGCCGCCCGCGCCGCCGAGCTGTACCTGGAGGCGTTCGACGACCTGTGCGCCGAGCGCCGCGACGACGGCGAGTCCTGGACCGCGGCGACGGCCGCCCTGGCCCGGGAGACCGTCGAGGCCCTGCTCGCGGCCGGCCGCGCCGGGGCCGCCCGCGGGGTCCTCGACCGGCTGTGGCCGGCCGTGCGCGGCCGCGGCCGCTTCCGGCTCCTGGAAGCCCGGCTCCTCGTCGCCGAGGGCGACTGCGCGGCCGCCCGGGCGGTCTTCGACGGGGGATTCGAGGTGGCGGACCTGCGCGAGGGCGACGAGACCCTGGGCGAGGTGTGGGCGGCGCTCACCGACGGCGAACCGCTTCCGGACCGCTACGACTTCCGGATGCGTCCGCCGCGCGCCTAGGGGGTGTCCGGCGGATCATGCTGGGCTCGCGACGCCCTGCGACTCCGTCTCCCGCGTTGTCGTCGGTCGCCAACGCTCCGCGTTGTCTCCCTCCTCCGCCTTGGATCCGAAGCCGCTGGACGCCGCTCGCTGATCCAGCCTGATCCACCGGACACCCCCTAGTCGTCACTGACACGTCCCGCCTGGCGTGCGGCGCCCGGCACGTCCTCCCAAGTAGCCCTTCGGGCAGGGGAGGTGCCTCCCACGCCGTGTTGCGCAGGCGGACGGCGCCATGTGGCCATGTGTCGGACACGGCCCAGGGGGTGTCCGGCGGGATCGGGCCGGGCTCAGGCCGGGCTCACACCACGGCCCTGCGGTCGACGTACTCGAAGACCGACCCGTCCGGGTGCACGGCGATGAGGTTGCGGCCCACCGGGGTCGGCACGGGTCCCGCGAGGACCTTCGCGCCGCCCTCGGTCAGGGCGGCGTGCGCCGCGTCCACGTCCTCCACCGCGATGGTCGCCGCGACCTTGCGCAGCACTTCGAGTTCCGACTCGGGGCCGCTCATCAGCAGGAAGCAGCTCACCGCCGCGACGGACACGCCCCCGCGCTCGAAGCGCAGCGCCGGGGCGCCGGTGAGGCGTTCGTAGAAGGCCGTCGCGGTCTCCAGGTCGTCGACGCAGATGCGCAGCGTGGTTCCGAGGATCTCCATACCCGCGAGGGTAGTTGGAGCGCCCGGCGCGGGGGAGCGGAGCGCCGGGAGCGGAGTGCGCCCGGGAGCGCCGGGGGTACCTGGAGCGCCGGGCGCGCCGGGAGCGTGAAGCCGCTATCGCCGGCAGAGCAGTTCGCCGTGCGGGACCATGAACCAGGCGTCGTGCCTGCTGCCCCACTCCCGCCAGGCATCCGCGATCGCGGTCAGCTCCCCGGTGGTCGCATGGCCGCCGTCGACGGCCAGCCGCGCGTACGCCGACGCCGTCGTACGGTCCGCCCACAGCCCGCTCCACCAGGCGCGCTCGTCGGGCGTGGCGAAACACCAGCTGGTGGCGGTCGCCGTGATGTCGGAGAAGCCCGCGCGGCGCGCCCAGGAGTACAGCCTGCGGCCGGCGTCGGGCTCACCGCCGTTCGCCCGGGCCACACGGCGGTACAGCTCCAGCCAGGCGTCGAGCCCCGGGACCTGCGGATACCAGGCGAAGGCCGCGTAGTCGCTGTCGCGGACGGCTACGGTCCCGCCGGGGCGGCAGACGCGCCGCATCTCGCCGAGCGCCCGCACCGGATCCCCGACGTGCTGGAGCACCTGGTGGGCGTGGACGACGTCGAAGGAGGCGTCGGGGAAGTCCAGTCGGTGGACGTCGGCGATCGCGAAGCGGATGGTGTCCGCACCGCGCCGGGCCGCCACCTCACGGGCCTCGTCGAGGATCCCGGCCGAGGCGTCGACCGCCGTCACCGTCCCCGGCGCGACCAGCGCGGCCAGATCGGCCGTGATGGTGCCGGGGCCGCAGCCGACGTCCAGGAGGTCCGTGCCGCGGCGCAGTTCGGGCAGGAGGTACGCCGCGGAGTTGGCGGCCGACCGCCAGCGGTGCGAGCGCAGGACCGACTCGTGGTGACCGTGGGTGTAGACGGCGGTCTCCCTGGGCATGGCGGTGCTCCCTCCCGGTCGCGTGCGGCGGCCAGGTCCACGGTACGCCGAACGCCGGATGGTGAGACCAGCGTCTCGTGATGCGGACACGCACGGGTCACGGTGATGATGCCGAGGTCCGCAGGCCCACCACCACCGGGGGAAGGGCCGCGGCAGAGGCTTCGGGCGTCGGCGGACGGTAGACGACGAGCGCCTCCGGAACCTTGTCCAGGACCAACTCCTCCGCGGCTTCGCTCACTTCGCCGTCGTACGCGAGCGGCGTGCCCGGAGCCAGCCCGGAGATCCGCAGCTTCCGGAGGCGCACCGCCGCGTGGAAGGGGGAGCGGCTCAGCGGGCCGGAGAGCGCGGCGGCGAGGAGCCGCAGCCCCGGGCCTCGGCCGCCGTGCACGACGCGCACGTCGAGGAGCCCGTCCGCGAGATCGTTCCGGCGGCCGGGCACCGGGCCGACGTGCTGGTAGACGCCGTTGCCCGCGAACAGCAGCCACAGCGGGCGCCGGCTGCCGCCGACCTCCGCCTCCATCGTGTGGCCCCCGCGCAGCGTCCGCAGCGCCGCGAGTACCCCCGCGGGCCAGTCGCCGATGCGCGGAGCCCAGCGTTCGCGCACCTGCACGAGCTCCGGATAGACGCCGAGGCTGAAGGTGTTGAGGAAGTACCCCGCCCGCGCGTCGCCCCCGGGGCCGGGGCGGAACCGGCCCAGGTCGACCCGTACGGCGTCGCCCGACGCCAGCGCCAGGCAGGTGTCGTGCACGGTCTCCACACCGACGTCGCGGGCGAAGTGGTTCAGGGTGCCGCCGGGGAACACGGCGAGCGGCAGGCCGCGGCGGGCGGCGACGGCCGCGGCCCGGTTGACCGTTCCGTCGCCGCCCAGCACGCCGAGGGCGCGGCAGCCGTCGGCCGCCTCCTCCAGGGCGCCGTCCAGCTCGTCCGGCGCGCACTCCACGATCCGGGCGAGCGGCAGCGCCTCCGCGACGAGACGGGTGAGCGTGCCGCCCGGTCCCCCCGCCGAGCGGTTGACGACGACGGACAGGCCCCGGCCGCCCGGCAGCACCGGCGCATCGGCGTGCGGCCGGCCCGGCGGGGGCAACTGGTCGCGCGTCGGGACGAGCCCGCGCACCGCGAGCGCCGCGCCCACGCCCAGCGCCGCGCCCGCCAGTACGTCGCCCGGATAGTGCACGCCCGTGTAGACCCTGGAGAGCGCCACCGCCGCCGCGAGGGGCGCGACGGCCGCGCCCCAGCCGCGGGACTCCATCGCCACTCCGGCCGCGAAGGCCGCGGCCGATGCGGAGTGCCCGGAGGGGAAGGAGGTCGTGAACGGCTGGTGCCTCAGCTGCCGCATGAGCGGTACGGCGTCGAGCAGCGGCCGGGCCCGGCGCACCGACCGCTTGCCCACCGTGTTGATCGTCGCGGAGGCGAGGGCCAGCGACGCCACACCGCGTACGGCCGCGCGCCGCGCCCGAGCGCCGCGCCCGAGCATGGCGATGCCGGCCGCCGTGCCGAACCAGAGCAGGCCGTGGTCGGCGCAGCGGCTCAGCCGGGGCAGCAGTGGGTCGGCGCCGGGCCAGTGGCGGGTCGCGATCGCCCGAAAGGCACGGAGATCCCAGTCGGACACCAGCGCCGCCAGTGAATGCGGGCCGGTTTTCCGGGCGTGGTGCGAGGCCGAGTGGGACATGGAACGCGGGTACCCATCAGGCCCGATGCCCAAGCGGACGGGCGGCGAAGTGCCCCAAAGAGCCGACGCGGCACCGGCGGCACCGGCGGCACCCGGGGCTGCAGGGTCACCGGCAGCACCGTGGTCCAGCGGCACCGGCAGCACCGCGGCACCGGCAGCACCGCGGCAGCAGGGGCGCCGGGGGCAGGTCCCCGGCAGCACCGGCAGCACCCGCGGCACCCGCGGCACCCGCAGCACCCGCGGCATCGGTGGCACCGGCGGTACAGCGGCACCGGCGACAGCGGTGGCACCGGCAGCACTGCGGCACCGGCAGCACCGCGGCAGCAGGGGCGCCGGGGGCAGGTCCCCGGCAGCACCGGCAGCACCCGCGGCACCCGCGGCACCCGCGGCACCCGCAGCACCCGCGGCATCGGTGGCACCGGCAGCACCCGCGGCACCCGCGGCACCCGCGGCACCCGCAGCACCCGCGGCATCGGTGGCACCGGCGGTACAGCGGCACCGGGGGCAGCAGGGTCACCGGCAGCACCGTGGCACCGGCGGCACCGGCGGTACCAGCAGCAGTGGTGGCACCGGGCCACCGGTCGCACCGTGGCACCGGCGGCACCAGCGGCACCGGCGGCACCAGCGGCACCAGCGGCACCGGGAGCACCGGGAGCACCGTGGCATCGGCGGCATCGGCGGCATCGGCGGCACCGGGCGCACCGTGGCATCGGCGGCACCAGCGGCACCAGCGGCACCAGCGGCACCAGCGGCACCAGCGGCACCAGCGGCACCAGCGGCACCGGGAGCACCGGGAGCACCGGGCGCACCGTGGCATCGGCGGCACCGGGCGCACCGTGGCATCGGCGGCACCGGCGGCACCGGCGGCCGCCAGGGAACATCAGGGCCGCCGCACCGGTGACCCCGCAGGCCGTGGTGGTGCAGGGCTCGCACGGGTCCTGCGGCGCGCGCACAGTGGTCCCTATGGCTATGGACAATCGGCTTCTGGATCGGCACGCCGAGGCGCTCGCCCTCTTCACCGAGCGCGTGCACGCCGTACGGCCCGAGCAGTGGGACGCCCCCACGCCCTGCGAGGACTGGTCCGTCCGCGACCTCGTGAACCACCTGACCGCCGAGCAGCTCTGGGTGCCGCCCCTGGTGCGCGAGGGCAGGACCCTCGCCGACGTGGGCGACGCCTTCGACGGCGACGTGCTCGGGGAGCACCCCGCCGTCGCCTGGGACCGCGCCGCCTCCGCCGCGAAGGCGGCCATGAGCGAGCCGGGCGCGCTGGACCGCACGGTGCCGCTGTCGTACGGCGAGAGCGGCGTGGCCGCCTACTGCGCGCAGATGGTGGCCGACATGACGGTGCACGCGTGGGACCTGTCGCGGGGCATCGGCGCGGACGAGACACTCCCGGACGCGCTCGTCGACTTCACCGCCCGCGAGGTGGCGCCGTACGCGGCCGATCTCGTGAAGAGCGGGCTGTTCGCGACCGCCGTGCAGCCGCCGGCGGGCGCGGACCCGCAGACGAAGCTGCTCTGCCTGCTCGGACGGGATCCGTCGGCAGGGCGCTGACCACGGGGAGCGCCACCCAGCGCGGAAACGGCCCCGGCGCGGAAACGCCACCCGGCGCGGAATCGGCCCCGGCGCGGAATCGGCCCCCGGTCACGGGAATGGGCCGACCGGAGCGGCAGGACCGCCCGAACCTTCGTATAAAGGGCACGTGGGCCGGGCAGGGTTCCCGGGCGTGAGCACGGGACGTGAGCACGGAGGTGGCGCATGGAGCGGACCGATCCGGAGGGCCACGGTCCGGTCCGTTACGGCCCGCCCGCCCCGGAGCCGGGGCTCCCCGTGCTGCCCGAGCTCGCCGACGTACTCGCGGCCGCCGCCGGGCGTACGTCGACGCCGGAGCCGCCCGGCGGAGGACTCGTCCTGCGGGAGGCGGCCGCGGGCTACTGGTGGCGGCGCGGACTGCGCAGCCGCCCCGAGGAGGTCGCCGCAGCGCCGGGCGCGCAGCCGCTGCTGCTCGCCCTGCTCGCCGCGCACGGCGGCGATGTGCTGATGCCGCGGCCGTGCCCCGCCTGGTGGACACCGCAGGCCCGGCTCCTCGGCCGCCCGGCCTACCACGTGCCGACGCCCGCGGAGTGCGGCGGCGTGCCGGATCCGTACGCGCTGCTGGAGACGGTGCGCAGAGTGCGGGCAGAAGGCGGCACTCCGCATCTGCTGCTGCTGTCCGTCGCCGACGACCCGACCGCCACCGTCGCGCCGCCCGAGCTCGTACGGGAGGCGTGCGAGGCGGCCGTCGGCGAGGGCCTGCACATCGTCAGCGACGAGACCTGGCGGGACACGCTGCACCGGCCGCACGAGCGGGTGCTGCTGAGCCCCGCCGAGATGTGCCCCGACGACGTGACCGTCCTCAGCGACCTGTCGGGCGCGCTCGCCCCTCCGGCCTGGCCGGTGGCGGTCGCCCGCTTCCCCGCGACGGAGGGCGCGACGGTACGGAGGGCGAGGGTCCTCGACATCCTCACCGCGCTCGGGGCGTTCGTGGCCGGGCCGGTCGCGGTCGCCGCCGCGCACGCCCTCGGGGAACCCGCGCCGGTCACCACGAGGTCCGCTCGCGCTGCCGCCCTGCACGGTCAGGTCGCGGCGGCGGCCCACCGTGCGGTCCTCTCCGCCGGTGCGCTCGCCCGCCCCCCGCAGGCGGGCCGTCATCTGTACGCCGACCTCGGCCCGCTGCGCGGCCGCCTCGCGGCGCGCGGTGTCACCGACTCCATGGAGCTGGAGGACTACCTCAGCGTCAGCCTGGGCAGCCCGTCCCCCGGGGGCCACCGCTTCGGCGACGAACTCGGCGCCCTCCGCGTCCGGCTCGGCACGGCCGCGCTGCTCGGCACCACGCCGGAGGAGCGCCTCCAGTCCCTCGCATCGGACCAGCCCCTGGAACTGCCCCATGTGGCCCGTTCCCTCGACTCCTTCGCATCGGCCTTCGACGAACTCCGCTGACCCCTCCACCGCCAACCGCGACCCGCGATCCCCCAACCGCGCCGAACGGAGCAGCAGATGACGGACCACACGGAGCCGCCCCCGCCCCGCCCCTCCACCACCCCGCCCCGCCCCTCGACCACCTCAGTGCCGTCCCCCGGCGGTGCGGGCACCCCGGTTGTCGGCCTGCCCGTCCGCGCGGGTACGGCAGGGCCCCAGGCCGAGGCCCCGGGCGCGCCGCACCCCGCGCAGTCCGCCCAGTCCGCCCAGTCCGCGCCGGTCGCACCGGTGCCGCCCGCGCAACCGCGGCCCTTCGGGCCCGGCCGGCGGTGGCCGCGGTCGTTCGCCGGGCGGCTCACCGCGCCGTTGCCCGGTGTGAGGGCGATGGCCAGGCTGGCCAGGGAAGGCGCGTTGCGGCCCGCGGCAGCGGGGCTCGCGGACATTCCGCAGCTGCCGTTCGCGCCGGGGCCGCTGCCCGCCGCCGAGCCGGGCACCGTCGCCGTCACCTGGGCCGGGCACGCCAGCTGGGTGGTCGCCATCGGCGGGCTGACCGTGCTCACCGACCCCGTGTGGTCCCGCAGGATCCTCGGCACACCGGCCCGGCTGACCCCCGTCGGGGTCCGCTGGGAGGACCTCCCGCCCGTCGACGCCGTGGTGATCAGCCACAACCACTACGACCACCTCGACGCCCCCACCATCGCCCGACTCCCGCGCCGCACCCCGCTCTTCGTCCCGGGCGGGCTCGGACGCTGGTTCCGGCGGCGCCGGTTCACCCGGGTGACGGAGCTCGACTGGTGGGAGGCGGCCGAGCTGCCCGCCCCCGGCGGGGGAGCGGTGCGGTTCGACTTCGTACCCGCACACCACTGGTCCAAGCGCACCCTCACCGACAGCTGCCGCTCGCTCTGGGGCGGCTGGATCATCGGCGACCAGCAGGGCCGGCGGGTGCATTTCGCCGGCGACACCGGATACGGGCACTGGTTCAAGGAGATCGGGCGCCGCTACCAGGCCATCGATCTGACGCTGCTGCCGATCGGGGCGTACGCACCGCGCTGGTGGCTCAGCACCGTGCACACCGACCCCGAGGAGGCCGTGCAGGCGTTCACGGACCTCGGCGCCCGGAACATGGCTCCGATGCACTGGGCCACCTTCGTGCTCTCCGCCGAGCCGGTCCTGGAGCCGCTCCAGCGGCTGCTCGCCGCTTGGGAGTACACGGGCCTGCCGCGTGAACGCCTGTGGGACCTCCCGGTCGGCGGCTCCCGGGTGCTGCCCGTGGCCTGAAACCCACCGCCTGACACCGCCGTCTGGAACCGTTGCCTGACACCGTCGCCTGGCACCAGCCGCCTGACACCGTCGCCTGGCACCAGCCGCCTGACACGTGCCGTCCGACACCCGCGACCTGACACGTGCCGTCCGACACCCGCGACCTGACACGTGCCGTCCGACACCCGCGACCTGACACGTGCCGTCCGACACCCGCCGCCGGTCGGCGCGCCGGTGCCGCTGCTCACGCCGGGTGCTGCCCGCCCGGTGAACCGGGACGCGGCCGCCGCAGTCGGCGCCACACCGCGGGCAGACCGCTCAGCAGCAGCGTGAGCGCCACCGCCGCGACCACGCCCTCCCACGGCTCGTCGAACAGCGACCCGCCGAGGATCCCGATCAGCCCATAGGTCGCCGCCCAGGCCAGACACGCCGGCGCATCGCCCCGCGCGAACCACCCGAGCGGCATCCGCGCCAGCAGGCAGGCCAGCATCACCGGGATGCGCCCTGCGGGTGTCAGCCGGGACAGTACGAGCACGGTCGCCTTGTGCTCCTGCAGCTTGCGCTGCGCCTGCGCCAGCCGGTCCGGCGTGGCACGCTCCCGCAGCGCCGCCGGCCACCGCGACCCGTTCTTCGACGCGATCCCGCGCTGCCCGAGCCAGTACAGCGCGATGTCCCCGAGGAACGCCGCCACTGCCGACACGACGAAGACGAACACCAGCGCGAACGGCGCCGTCTGATGGAACGCCACCACCGCCGCCGAACTCACCACCGCCCCCGTCGGGATCACCGGCACCAGCGCCCCGAGCGCCACCAGCAGAAACAGCGACGGATAGCCCACGGCCTGCTGAGTGGACTCCGGCGGCAACCGCCCCACCACGTCGCCGAGCACCGGTGCCATCGGCGCCATCAGCGTCATCGGCGTCACCGGGTGACCTCCGGACGGACGCTCTCGCCGTGCCCGAGCCGGTGCACCGCCACGCTCGGCGCCAGCCGCGCCGCCTTGCGTACGAACTCGTCCCCCGGCGAGTGGAACTCGTGCGGCCTGACCGCGTCCAGCCCGATCGGCCAGTACGTGCCGTAGTGCACAGGCACCGCCGAACGGGGCGCCAGCGCCGCGAGGGCCCGCGCCGCGCGGTCGGGGTTCAGATGGCCGTGCCCCAGGAACGGGCCCCAGCCGCCGACCGGCAGCAGCGCCACGTCCACCGGACCCACCGCCTCCGCCATCTCGTCGAACAGCCCGGTGTCGCCCGCGAAGTACGTCCGCGCCTCGCCCCGGATCACATAGCCGAGCGCCGGCGAGCGCCGCGGCCCGATGGGCAGCCGCCGCCCGTCGTGCAGGGCCGGCACGGCCCGCACCCGCACCTCTCCCACGGCCACCTCGTCGCCCGGCCCGACCTCCGTGATCCGCACCCCGTCGAGCCTCCGCAGGCCCGGCACCGCACGCTGCGCCCCGAGCGGCACGACCAGCAGGGTGCCGGGCGAGAGCCGGGCCAGCGAGGGCAGATGCAGATGGTCGGAGTGCAGATGCGACACGAGCACCGCCTCGGCGACCGCGGCCTCGGGCGGCGGCAGCTCGCCGCGCCGCCGGCGCAGATGGGCGAGCCTGCCCACGAACAGGGGGTCGGTCAGCACCCGGACGCCGGAGTCCACGACCGTACAGGTGGCATGACCCCACCAGGTGACCTCCACCGGCACGCCCCGCCTCCTCGCTCCCGGCTCGTCCGGTACTCCCGGCTCTCCCGCGGTGCTCCCGGAACGAGCCTACGCCGCACGCCTGTCCCGCCCGGACGCACGGGGAGTAGGGTCGGCGGCACCGCAGGCGAGGGCACGAGGGGACGGGGCGGCCGTGGACGACGTACGAGTGGCGGCGATCGCCAGCCTGACCCCGCTGGAGGAGCTCGACAGCGACCCCTTCCTGGTCGACACCCGCAGCCAGCACGCCATGTGCGCCCGCTGGGCCGCCGACAAGGGCTACGCCGTCACCCGCGAGCTGCTGTTCTACGGGCTGCGGCCCGACCACTGCGTGCTGTGGGCCGATGTCGAGGCCGGTCTCGTCGATCTCTTCGTCGCCCCCAACGAGCGCGTCCTCGCCCGTGCGCTGACCTCCGTCGCGGAGTTCGCGGCGGAGTGCGAGCGGCGCGGCGTACGGCTGGAGACGGCCGGGCTCGACGAACCCGTGTACGACGCGGCGGCGAAGGCGAGCGTGCACCGCAGGCTCTCCATGCCGACCGCCGGATACGACGGCTGCTGAGCCCCACGAGCCGCCCCCACGAGCCGCGCCACGAACGTGCCCGCATGGCCCGCCCCCACGCCCCCCGAGCCCGCCCAGCAGTCTGCCCCGTGGGCCGCGCCGGGGCCGCTCGCGGCCTCCGCCCGGGTGAACGGGGACACTCCCCGGATTTGTGCCACGCTGGACGGTGAGCGAAGCACGGGGGCCGGGGGCGAGAGGCAGTGACACGGCGTGGGCGAACGGCGTTGGCGGACCGCTGGCGGCGCCCTGCTGCGCGTGATCGTCGTATGGGCGGTGTCCACGCTCACGATGCTCGCGCTCGCCGCGGTCCTCCCCGACTTCAAGCTCCAGTCCCCGGGCGGGGACAGCATCACCAGGGCGGCGCTCACGGCGGCCTGGGGCGCGGGCGTGTTCGGTCTGCTCAGCGCACTGGTGTGGCCCGTCCTCGTCCGTGCGCTCCTCCTCGTCTCGGCCCTGGTGCTGGGACTGCTGGTGTTCTTCCTGAACGGCTCGCTGCTGCTCATCGCCCTCTGGCTGGTCCCCGACGGGAGCGCCGCCGTGGCCCCGGAGACGGCCGTGGTCGTCGCGGCCGTCATGTCCGCCGTCGCCTCCGCCACCTCCACCGCGCTCGCCGTCCGCGACGACAACGCCTACCGGCGCCGCCTCTCCCGCCTCGCCGACCGGCGCCGCCGCCGGCGCGGCGAACGGATCGGGGGCAGCGCCCCGCCCGGCACGGTCTTCCTCCAGCTCGACGGCGTCGGGCACGCCGTGCTCGTACGGGCCGTCGAGGACGGGCTGATGCCGACCGTCGCGTGCTGGCTGGACGCGTCCCACCGGCTCACCCGCTGGCGCACCGACTGGTCCAGCCAGACCGGCGCGAGCCAGCTGGGCATCCTGCACGGCTCGAACCACGACGTCCCGGGCTTCCGCTGGTACGAGAAGGACACCGGCCGGATCATGGTCAGCAACCGCCCGGCCAGCGCCGCCGAGCTCCAGCGGCGGGCCGTCGAGCGCACCCGTGACGCCGGGCTGCTGAGCCTCGACGGTGCCAGCCGCGGCAACCTCTTCAGCGGCGGGGCCGACCAGCTCGCCCTCGTCCTCTCCGTGGCCGCCCGCCGCGGCCGCGCCAACCGCTCCCGGGCCGGCTACTTCGCCTACTTCTCCGACCCCGCCAACTCCGTGCGCACCGCCGTCTCCTTCGTCGCCGAAGTGGCCCGCGAGCTCGGCCAGTCCGTCCGCTCCCGGCTCAGGGGCGACCGGCCGCGCACCGGCCGCGGCGGCCTCTACCCGTTCATCCGCGCCTTCGCGACCGTCGTCGAACGGGATGTGGTGGTCACCGCCGTGATGGGGGACATGCTCGCCGGGCGCACCGCCGTCTACGCGGACCTCGTCGCGTACGACGAGGTCGCCCACCACTCCGGACCCCACAGCCGCGACGCGGCGAAGGTGCTGGAGCGTATCGACCGGGCCGTCGCGCTGATCGCCAAGGTCGCCGAGCACGCCCCGCGCAGCTACCGGATCGTGCTCCTCTCCGACCACGGACAGAGCCCCGGCGAGACCTTCGCGGGCACGTACGGGCTGACGCTGAGGGACCTCGTACGCGCCGGCTGCGGGCTTCCGGTGTCGCGCCGCGCCGGGCGCACCAGGAGCGGCGCGGAGGCCCGCGACGCCGCACGCGACGCGCTGCGCAGCGCGCTGCACCGGCCGGTCGGGGACGAGGACGCGGCGGAGCGCCCGGCCGGCGGCTCCGATCCGGTCGTCCTCGCCTCCGGCAACCTGGGGCTGATCTCCTTCCCCGAGCTGCCGGGGCGGCTCAGCCGGGAGCAGATCGACCGCCGTCACCCCGCCTTGCTGCACACGCTCGCCGGCCATCCCGGCATCGGCTTCCTGCTGGTCCGCAGCGAGCGGCACGGGTCGGTGCTGCTCGCCAGGGACGGGGCCGCGGGCATCGTGGAACTGCCCCTGGCCGCGCTCGACGGCACCGGGCCGCTGGCCGCCTTCGGACCCGGGGCGGCGGACGCCGTGCGGCGCACCGACTCCTTCCCGCACGTCGCGGACATCATGGTCAACTCGATGTACGACCCGGTGAGCGGCCGGGTGCACGCCTTCGAGGAGCAGATCGGCTCGCACGGCGGACTCGGCGGCGAGCAGTCGTACCCGTTCCTGCTGGCGCCGCGCGAGCTCTCCGATCCCGTCGCGGACGGCGGTGAGCTCGCGGGCGCCGAGCAGGTGCACGAGGTGCTGCGGCGCTGGCTCGGCGAGGCCCCGGGCGACGCACACGCACCTCAGGTGCCGCTCGGCGCCGAGCACGCTCCGCAGGCGCCGCCCGGCGCGGTGCACGGTTCCCGGACGCCGCCCGGCGCCGCGGAGGATCCGCGGCCGGCGGCCCCGGCGGGCGAAGCATTTCCCGCCTCCCGCCGGGCCGGGCAGGACAAAAACGAGTGATTTGGTGCAGCGTGCGACGTCGCCCGATCATGTTCGGGTTTGCACGGAGAAAGGCGCACCACCTTCATGACCATCACAGTTCCCCCCAGGGACACGATCAACGACACGATCGCAACGGTTCCAGAGGGGCAGAGCAAACACGCGCGGCGGTTCGGGCTCCCCGTCGCCACCGCTCTGGTCATGGGCAACATCATCGGCGGCGGCATCTTCCTGCTGCCCGCGTCCGTCGCCCCCTTCGGCACGATCAGCCTCGTCGCCTTCGCGGTCCTGACCGTCGGCGCGATCGCGCTCGCCCTCGTCTTCGGCCGGCTCGCCGAGCGCCATCCGCGCACCGGCGGCCCGTACGTCTACGCCCGCGAGGCCTTCGGCGACTTCGCGGGCTTCCTCGCGGCCTGGTCGTACTGGATCACCGCCTGGGTGTCGAACGCCGCGCTGGCCGTCGCCGCCGTCGGCTACCTCGACGTCCTCGTCCCGCTCCACGACTCCAAGCCCGCGACCATCGGGGCGGCCCTGCTGCTCCAGTGGCTGCCCGCCCTCGCCAACCTCGCGGGCACGCGGTACGTGGGCGCCGTCCAGCTCGTCGCGACCGTCATGAAGTTCGTGCCGCTGCTGCTCGTCGCCGTCGGCGGGCTCTTCTTCTTCGACGCCGACGACCTCGGCCCGTTCGAGGCGAGCGGCACCGGCACCGTCGGCGCGCTCTCCGCGTCCGCCGCGATCCTGCTCTTCAGCTACCTCGGCGTGGAGTCCGCCGCGGTCAGCGCGGGCGAGGTGCGCGACCCGCAGCGCAACGTCGGACGCGCCACCATCCTCGGCACCGCCGGCGCCGCGGTGATCTATCTGCTGGGCACCCTCGCCGTCTTCGGGCTCGTCTCGCACGACCGGCTGGGCGAGTCCACCGCGCCGTTCTCCGACGCCGTCAACGCGATGTTCGGCGGGGCCTGGGGCGGTACGGCCGTGGCCTGCATGGCGCTCGTCTCGATGGTCGGCGCGCTCAACGGATGGACGCTGCTGAGCGCCCAGACGCCGTACGCCGCCGCCAAGGACGGCCTGTTCCCCGCGGCCTTCGCGCGCAAGCGGCGCGGCGTGCCGACCGTCGGCGTCCTCGTGACCGTCGTGCTCGCCTCGCTGCTGACCGTCTACAACTACACCGTCGGCTCGGAAGGCGTGTTCGAGGTCCTCGTCCTCGTCACCACCTTCACGGCGACGGTGCCCTACCTGCTGTCCACCGCCGCACAGATCCACTACCTGGCCTCCGGGCAGGCACACCGTGTCAACCGGGCCCGGCTCGTCCGCGACGGCGTGCTGGCGGCGGTCGCCGCCGGTTTCTCGCTGTGGCTGGTCGCGGGGTCGGGCTACGCGGCGGTCTACCAGGGCGTGCTGTTCCTGTTCGCCGGCGTGCTCGTGTACGCGTGGATGTCGGCGCGCAAGGCGAACGCGGCGTAACGGCGTAACCGCGTAGGCCGGAAGGGGGTTTCCCGGCCCGGCGGCGGCGCGCCTGGGCGGCGGGCGGGGCACATGTGGCATGTGCAGGAGGTGTTCCCCGTGAACCGTTCCGCGCGCCGCGCCGCCGTTCGTGCCGCGCTCGTCGTACTGCTGGCGCTCGCCGCCCTGTTCGTGGCGCAGGCGGGCGCCGCCGGAACCGTACCCTCGCAGGCCGCGGAGAGCCGGCCCGCGGGCTCCTCCACGCCGGAGCAGGAGGTGGCCGGGACGGAGCAGCCGGCGCCGCCGTCCCGGGCGCAGCGCCGCATCGGGCCACCGGCCCCCGACCACCGGGCGGAGACCCCCGCGCCCGGCGCGGCAGGCCCGTG
Source organism: Streptomyces sp. FIT100 (assembly GCF_024584805.1). Lineage (NCBI taxonomy): Bacteria > Bacillati > Actinomycetota > Actinomycetes > Kitasatosporales > Streptomycetaceae > Streptomyces > Streptomyces sp. FIT100. Next base: position 6,930,462 of record NZ_CP075715.1, read on the forward strand.
CGCGGCCACCGGGCCGGTGCTGCGGCGGCCCTCGGCGCACCCGCTGAGGTCCGTGGTCCTGCGCTGCTGAGGGCGACACCGCTCCGACGGTCCGTCACCCCTCATCACCCGTAAGGACACAGTCATGGCCATCGACCCCATTGCCGCAGTGAACGCCATCATCCGCGCCGAGGCCGCCCGTACGGGCCCGTCGGCCGAGCAGCCGGACGCCCGGTCCAGGTCCGCGGCACCGGAACCCGAACCTGAACCGGCGCCGCAGGCCGGCAGGAAAGGCCGAGCCCCGGAGACCGGGCCCGCCCGCTGAACCGCGGCCGGATCCGGTGCGGCCGGCCCGCCGCACCGGATCCGGCCCGATCCGAACGACAGCCCTGGCTCTGCCACGTGTCGGGCGCGACAGTGGTCATACGGAAGCCGTAACGTCGCCCGCAGAAAATCAGGCAATCCGGAATCCGGAGGGAGCCCTGCTCATGCCCACAGAGCCGCTGTCGCAGAAGGAGATCGAGGACCGGCTGCGCGAGCTGCCCGGCTGGTCCCAGGAGGGCGACCGGATCGCCCGCACGTACCGACTCGGCACCCACTTCGCCGCGACCGCGCTCGTCGTCCATGTGGCGCACATCCAGGACGAGCTCGACCACCACTCCGACCTCACCCTCGGCTACCACACGGTCAACCTCACCGTGAACACCCACGACGCCGGCGGTGCCATCACCGACCGCGACTTCGAGCTCGCGCGCCGCGTGGAATCCGTCGCCCCGAGCCACGGCGCGAGCTGACCGTGCTGCACGACGACGAGTCCCTGGAGACGCTGGACGAGAAAGGCACCGCCGCGGGGGCCGGCGGCGGCGCGGCAGCCGCCACGGCCGGCCCCGGCCGGGACACGCTGCTCGACTACGACCTGGAGGCCGCGCTCTACGACGCCTCGCGCGGCGGCGTGCCCCGTGCGGCCGCGGCCGCCGTGGCCGTGCTCTCGCTGGTCCCGGCCGAGGCCCGCGCGCTCCTCGACATCGGCTGCGGCACCGGCCTCGTCACCGAGCGGCTCGCCCGGCCCGGACTGCGCGTGCTCGGCGCCGACACGGCGCCGGGCATGACCCGTATCGCCGCCGCCCGGGTCGGCGCCGTGGTCCTCGCCGACGTCCGGCGGCTGCCGCTGCCCGACGCCTGCGTGGACGCGGTCAGCGCGGTGTGGCTGCTGCATCTCGTACGGGACGCCCGCGCCATCGTCGCCGAGGCGGCGCGGGTGCTGCGTCCCGGCGGGGTGTTCGTCACCACCGTCGACAAGGACGCCGGGCACGACGTGGGCAGCGACATCGACGCCGTCCTCGCGCCCTACCGCTCGACGGAGGCGTACGACCGCGCGGAGCGCATCGAGGCGTTCGGCGCGGTGCACGGCCTCTCCCCGGCCGGGGAGACGCACTTCACCGGCCACGGCCAGGGCCGCTCGCCGCGCCGCGCCGCGCAGGCGCTGCTGCGCGGCGACTACGCGCGCCGCCTGACGGCCCGCGGCGCGGTCGCCGAGAAGCTCGCCGCGGAGCTGCGCGGCCTGCCGGACCCGGACGACCCCCGCCCCGAGCCGCGCTACCGGCTGCTCGCACTGCGCAGATCCCCAGGGCACGGGTGAGGGGGCGTCACCCGTCCCCGGGCGCTGCGGCGTCCATCGCGACGCGCCGCGAAGTGCCCCACGCCCGGCCGGGCGCGGGAGCGCCGGGGCCCGGGCTCCGGCGCCGACCCCTTCCCGGTGCCGCGGCCGTTTTGCCGGAACCGCAACACGGCTCGCCAGGACCGGCCGCCGCGGGCACCCTGACGCCATGAATCGTCACCACGGCAACCAGGGCCACGGCCAGGGCCACGGCCACCACCACGACAGCACCCACATCGACTGGGACGAGATGGCCCCGCTGCTCGAACGCGGCGGCGAGATGCACCTGCCGCTGTACGCGCAGGCCGCCGCCTGGATCGGCGAGCAACTGCCCGTCGCCGGAGTGCGCCGCGTCCTCGACATCGGCAGCGGGCCGGGCGTGGTCACCTGCATGCTCGCCGAGGCGTTCCCGTACGCCGAGATCGTCGCCGTGGACGCCACCCCCGCGCTCCTCGACCGCGCCCGGGCGAGGGCCGAAGGCCGCGGACTCGGCGGGCGCGTCCGCACCCAGGTCGCCGAACTTCCCGGCGGCATCGCCGAGCTGGGCGAGGCCGACGTCATCTGGGCGAGCGGCTCGGTCCACCATGTGGGCGATCAGCGCGCCGCTCTCACCGGCCTGGCCCGCCTGTTGCGTCCCGGCGGCCTGCTGGCGCTGCTGGAAGGCGGACTTCAGCCGCGCCATCTGCCCCGCGACATCGGCATCGGCCGCCCCGGCCTCGAAAGCCGGATCGACGCGGCCGGCACCCTCTGGTTCGAGGAGATGCGCGCCGGGCTGCCGGACACCACGGCGGAGATCGAGGACTGGCGCGCCCTGCTCGGAGCGGCCGGCCTGACGCCCACGATCAGCCGCTCCTTCCTGCTGGACATCCCGGCCCCCGTCACCGCTGCCGTACGCGAACAACTCGTCTCCGTCTTCACCTGGCTGCGCAAGTCCCTGGACGGCCGGCTCGACGCCGACGACAGCGCCGTACTGGACCGGCTCCTCGACCCCGAGGACAAGGAGGGCCTGATGCACCGCCCGGACTGCTTCCTGCTGGCAGCCCGCACGGTGCACACGGCACGACGCGGCTAGGCCCTGTCGTTCGGATCTTGCCGGGCTCGCGTGCCCTGGCACTGCCGCGTTGTCGTCCGCCGCCCCCGCGCCCTTCGGGCACGGGAGGTGCCCCCACCGCGTCGATTTCCTCCTCCGCCTTGCAGCTCCACGCGCCGCTGTGACATCAGCCGCTCCGCGGCGGGCCGCTCGCTGATCCGGCCTGATCCAAACGACGGGGCCCAGGCTCTGTCCCAAAGCGGGCCCGCGGCCCGGCGTCTGCGTCGTCAGGCGCCCAGGTTGAAGGACGCCGGGTCCGGGCCCAGGCGGCGGCCCTCGTCGAGGGCGGCGAGGGCGGCGAGGTCGTCCGTGTCCAGTTCGAAGTCGAAGACCTCGATGTTCTCCCGGATCCGGGACGGGGTCACGGACTTCGGGATCACCACGTTGCCCAGCTGGAGGTGCCAGCGCAGGACGACCTGCGCCGCGGTCCTGCCGTGCTTCTGCGCGACGGCGACGACCGTCGGGACCTCCAGCAGCCCCCGGCCCTGGCCGAGCGGGGACCACGCCTCGGTGGCGATGCCGTGCTTGGCGTGGAAGGCGCGGGACTCGGCCTGCTGGAGCTGGGGGTGCAGCTCGATCTGGTTGACCGCGGGCACGACCGACGTCTCGGCCAGCAGCCGCTCCAGGTGCTCGGGAAGGAAGTTGGAGACCCCGATGGCCCGGGCGCGGCCGTCGGCGAGGACGGTCTCGAGCGCCTTGTACGTGTCCACGTAGGCGTCCTTGGCGGGCACCGGCCAGTGGATCAGGTACAGGTCGACGTGGTCGAGGCCGAGCCTGGCCAGCGAGGCGTCGAAGGCGCGGAGCGTCGCGTCGTACCCCTGATCGCCGTTCCAGAGCTTGGTGGTGACGAAGAGCTCCTCGCGGGGGATCCCGGAGGCGGCGACGGCCTCGCCGGTGCCCTTCTCGTTTTCGTAGACGGCTGCCGTGTCGATGCTGCGGTAGCCGGCCTCCAGCGCCGTGCCGACGGCCTGCGCCGCCTCGGCGTCCGGCACCTGCCAGACGCCGAAGCCGAGCTGGGGCATGGCAACGCCGTTGTTGAGGGTCAGGGAGGGGACCTTGCTCACGAGCGATCGATCCTTACGTCGTCGGTGGGTGCTCACATGGTGAACGATCACTCCGGCGGAGGCATTCCCCGCCGGACGGCCGCTTCGCCGAACACGCTATCTCCCTGTGAACACCCCCCGACGGCGGTCCCGCCCCGCCGGTCAGACGGCGCTGTACGGGCGGTCGCGGCGCGCGTCGTGGAGCACGGTGCCCCACCACTCCAGCTGGTCGAGGAGGACCTTCGCGGCGCCGTTCGGGCCTTCGGGGTCCCGCAGGGCGCCCTCGGGCGAGAAGAGCTCGTAGTAGCGGGGGAAGGACACGTAATCGCGCACCGTGTGGGCGTGCAGCTCGCCGAAGACCTGACGCAGCTGCTCGATGGCGAGCAGACCGCCGCTCGCGCCGCTGTAGCCGACGAACCCGACGGGCTTGGTCTGCCACTGGGTGTAGTGCCAGTCGATCGCCGCCTTGAGCGACGCCGGGAAGCTGCGGTTGTAGTCGGGCGTCACGACGACGAACGCGTCGGCCGCGTCGAGCCGGCGGGTGAGCTCCGCCATCCCCTCGGGCCGCGGCATGTCGGGCTCCAGGGCCGGGGGTACGGGCGGCAGCTCCAGGGGCAGCTGTGCCTCCGCCAGGTCGACGAGGTCCACCGTGAACCGGCCGTGCTGCCGGGCCCGTTCCACGAACCAGTTCGCCACGACGGGGCCGAAGCGGCCTTCTCGGACGCTGCCGAGGATCACTGCGAGGTCGAGATTCTCCGATGTCATGCCCCTCAACCTGCCGGGGCGCCGGGCGGCGGGGGAGGCCGGGCCGGGACTGGTAGTGAGAGGGCCACGATCCGCGGTGGCGCGGCTGTTACGTTCGAAGGGTGAGCGACAACGAGCTGGGTCTGTTCCTGCGCAGCCGCCGGGAGGCCGTCACCCCGGCCGAGGTGGGCCTGCCCACGGGCTCGCGGCGCCGTACGCCCGGGCTCCGCAGAGCGGAGCTGGCCACGCTCGCCGGCGTCAGTGTCGAGTACGTGACCCGGCTGGAGCAGGGCCGTGACCGCCGGCCGTCGCCGCCGGTGCTGTCCGCGCTGGCCGACGCGCTGCGGCTCGGGCCCGCCGAGCGCATCCATATGCACCGTCTGACCAAGGCAGCCGACGGCGGCTTCTCCTGCCGGGGAGGGGCGGCACCGGTGCGCACGGTCCGGGCCACCGTGCGGGCCCTGCTCGACCGGCTCGAACCCGCCCCCGCCGTGCTGCTCAACCGGCTGAGCGAGATCCTCGCCTGCACGCGGGGGTACGAACGGCTCGCGGGCCCGCTCGGACTGCTCGACGGCGACCCGCCCAACCTCGCGCGGTACGTCTTCACCGACGCGCGGGCACGCGCCGCGTTCCCGGACTGGGAGCTCGTCGCCGACCAGCAGGTGGCCGCGCTCAAACAGGGGCCGTTCCGGGCCGACGCCTCCGTCGCGATGCTCGCCGACGAGCTGACGGTCACCGCGGGGGCGGCGTTCGCCGGACGCGTGGGGACCGTACCCGGACTGCCGCGGTCCACCGGCGTCACCCGGCTCGCCCACCCGGAAGCGGGCGAGCTGCGCCTCGCGTACGAGACGCTCGACCTGCCCGCCGACGACGACCAGCGGCTCCTCGTCCACCTCCCCGCGGACGACGCCACCTCCGCGGCGCTGGACCGCCTCAGCGGCCGCCGGCCGGGGGCGCTGCGGGCGGTGTCCGGCTGACGCCCTGCGTTCCGAGGTAGGCGGCGGCCACTCTCGGGTCGGCCCGTATCTCCTCCGGAGTGCCCTCCGCGAGGACCTCGCCCAGGTCGAGGACGACGACGCGGGAGCACAGCTCCATCACGAAGGCGACATTGTGCTCGACGAGCAGGACCGCGCAGTTCCGCTCTTCGGCCGTGTGCCGGATGACGGCGGCGAGCAGGGCCCGTTCGTCCGCCGACATGCCCGAGGCCGGCTCGTCCAGGAGCAGCACGCGGGGCGGGTCGGCGAGCGCCCGCGCCAGCTCGACCATCCGCGCCTGGCCCACGGGGAGCCCGCCGGCGTACCGCTCCGCGAGCGGGTCCATGCCGCACTCGCGCAGTACCGCCGCGGCGCGCTCGCGGCGGGATGCGGCCGCGCCGCGCCGCCACTCCTGGGCGACGAGGAGATTGTCCCGCACCGTCAACTGCCCGAAGAGCTGCTGGCGCTGGAAGGTGCGGCGCAGCCCGTGCCGGGCGCGCCACACGGAGGAGCGGCGCGTGATGTCCGCGCCGGCCAGGACGATCCGCCCCTCGTCGGCCCGGCGGATCCCGGAGACCACGTCGAACAGGGTGGTCTTGCCCGCCCCGTTGGGCCCGATCAGCCCGCACACCTCTCCCGGGCGCAGTCCGAGGCCCACGCCGTGCAGCGCGCGTACGCCGCCGAACCGTACGCCGACGTCATGTGCCTCCAGGACGAACGCGGTCATCGCCGCACCTCCCGGCCGATTCCCAGGTACGCCTCCGTGAGCCGGTCGGTCTCCACCTCGGCGCGCGGGCCGCACCAGGCGACGCGGCCCTCCGCCAGATACGCCACGGTGTCCGCGATGCCGAGCACGTCGACGGCCTTCTCCTCCACCAGCAGCAGCGCGGAGCCGGCCGCGCGGAGCTCCTCGAACACCCGGAACACCTCCTCGACGACGCGCGGCGCGAGCCCGAGCGACGGCTCGTCCGCGATCAGCACGGCGGGCGGCCGCTGGAGGAGCGGGGCGAGGGCGAGCATCTGCTGCTCCCCGCCCGAGAGGGACCCGGCGAGCACACTGCGCCGGGCGGCGAGCTCGGGGAACCGGGCGTACGCCTCCTCGCGCGCGGCCCCGTCCGCCAGCTGGAGCGCGAGGTTCTCCTCGATGGTGAGCCCGGGGAAGACCCCCCGCCCCTCGGGCGCCAGCAGCACCCCGCGCCGCGCCCGCCGCACGGCACCGTCGTGGCTGACGTCCCGCCCGTAGACGTACACCCCGCCGCTCCGTGCGCCGAGCGCCCCCGCGGCGACGCGGCAGGCGGTGGACTTCCCCGCCCCGTTGGGCCCGAGCACGGCGACCAACTCCCCGGCCCGCACCCGGAGATCCACGCCTCGCAGCACATCGGCGCCGCCGTACCCGGCGTGCACGGCGACCAACTCCAGTGCGGGGGTGGTCACTTCTCCCGCCCTTGCGCCTGCGCCTGCGCGCGGAGGCGTGGGTGGCCCCCCGCTTCCCGCGACCGGGAGCAAGCCGTCGGCCCCGCCGGCCGCGTGCGGCCCGCCGCCCCCGAACTCCGCGCCATGCACCCCCGGTTCGGCCGGGTACGGCACGAAGCCGCTGTCGTAGGGCGGCTCCCCGTTCCGGGTGCCCGCCTGCGCAGCGAGGGTCTCGGCCGGGTCGGAGCCTTTCGCCGGCCGAGGCGCGGAGCTGCCGTTTCCGGGGGTTCGGGCGCGGAGCCCCCGGGCGGGGGCCCGGGTGCCCCCGGCCCCCGGCGTCCCCCCGGCCCCCGGCGTCCCCGCGGCCCGGCGGGCGTGCAGGCGCGTCGGGAGCGCCGCGCAGTAGCCGTCGGGATCGTTCGCCAGTGCCAGGCCCGCCAGGCCGAAGAGGATCACCGGCAGGTGCGAGGACTCCGTCACGTACTCGGCGAGCAGATGCGGCACCAGCGCGAAGACCAGCCCCGCCACCACCGCGAACTGCGGCCTCCGCAGGCCCGCCGCGACCACCACCGCCAGCCAGACGAGACCCGTCATCGCGGTGAAGTCGCTCGCCGTGACACGGGTGTTGTACGAGGCGTAGAGCACGCCCCCGAACCCGGCGAGCCCCGCCGACACCGTGAACAGGAGCAGCTTCGTCCGCACCACCGACACACCCGACGCCGACGCCGACGCCGCCGCGGGCGCGGAGCGCACCGCCAGCATCGCGCGCCCGGTGGGGGAGTCGCGCAGGGCGCTGAGGGCGGCGACGGCCGCCGCCACCAGGACCACCAGCGCCACGCCCATCGCCCGGTCGTCGCCGAGGTCCACAGGGCCGAGCACGGGGCGCGGGATCTCCCACCCGGCGTCGCCGTTGCGCAGCCACCGGAACTGGAAGAGCACCTGGTCCGCCAGGAAGGCCAGGGCGAGTGTCGCCAGGGCGAGCGAGCGCCCGCCCAGCCGCAGCGCCGGCAGCGCGGCGACGGCGCCGAGCAGCGCCGCCGCACACGTGCCGACGGCCGCCGCCGCCGCGAACGGCCAGCCGTGGCTCATCAGGAGACCGGCCACCAGCGCCGCGCCCGTCACGAACGTCGCCTGCGCGAGCGACACCATCGCGCCGAGCCCCGTCACCACTGTGAACGAGACGAACACCAGGGCTATCGCCAGGCCCTGCGCGAGGATCCCGCTCCAGAACGGGGTCGTCACGGTGTAGAAGGCCACCGCCAGCAGCGCGGCGGCAGCCGCCCACCCGCCCCATCTGCGCCCCCACGGCCGCCCGGCGAGATAGTCGACGGGCGGCGCGTCCGCCGCGGCCGTCCCGGCCGTCCGGCGCCGGCGGTCCATCACCAGTAGCCCCGCGAAGAGGATGAGGAACGGCACGGCGGTCCGGAAGCCGGTGATGCCTTCCGCGAAGGAGGCGTATCCCGCGACCAGGTTCTGCAGCACCCCCAGGGCGAGCCCGCCCGCGAACGCCAGCGGCACCGACGCGAAGCGCCCGAGCACGGCGGCCGTCGCCGAGACGAAGAGGAAGAGGGTGTAGTCGTGGGCCGACAGGCCCAGCAGCGGTGTGGCCAGGACGCCCGCGAGCCCGGCGAGTCCGGACGACAGCATCCACGCCACCGACGACAGCCGGTCCGCGCTGATCCCGCGCAGCTCCACGAGGTCGCGGTTGTCGACGGCCGCCCGCAGCCGCAGGCCGAGCCGGGTGTGCCGCATCAGCACCCACAGTCCGGCCGCCGCAACCGCCGTCGCCAGCCAGGTGATCAGCTGGTCCGAGTCGACGCCGACGCCGTCGAGCGGCTGCCAGGACACCGCCGGGCTCGGCCCGACCCCCGGCAGCCCGTACTGGTTCTCCGCCGGCAGCACCGGCGCGCCCGCGTCCGCCAGCAGCTCCACCGTCCACAGCCCCGCCGCGGGCAGCGCGACGAGCAGCCCGATCGTCGCGACGATCTGCGCGGTCTCACCGACCTGCGCGAGACGCCGGAACATCAGCCGGTCGAGCCCCCACCCGATCCCGGGCGCCACGACGAACACCAGCAGCAGCGCCGTCGGCACGGCCGGCCAGCCGAAGCCCGAGTGCAGCTCGTAGAAGGCGAGCGCGCAGAGATAGGCGGTCGCGCCGTGCGCGAAGTTGAAGAGCCCGGACGCCGAGTACGACAGCACGAGCCCGGTCGCCAGCAGCGCGTACAGCGCGCCGGAGACCAGTCCGCTCAGCACGAAGCCCAGCAGGTCACCCACGGCTCACACCCCCGGGCCCAGGTCGTGTCGTCGAAGTCCCGTCTGCCCGGTGACGCCTGGCACGCTCGCTCGCGGCGTTGTCGTCGGTCGTTGGTACTCCGCATGGACTCCCTCCTCCGCCTTGCGATCGCACGCACCGGACGCCGCCGGGCCCGCCCTTCGGGGTGACGACGCTGCTTTGAGCACTCCCTAGCCGAAGGGGATCGGCGGGTAGCAGCGGAACGGCGAGGCCACCTCGTACCGCCCGTTCCTGAGCCGGACGAGCGCCCCGCAGCCGAAGCTCTCCTTCTGTCCCTTGGGCTCGGCCCGGTCCCCGACCAGCGTCCCGGTGTCGGAGAAGGAGGCCGCGGCCTGCTGGAAGGACTCGACGGTCAGCTCCTTGCCCGCCTTCCGCGCGATCGCGAGGAAGAGGTCGGCGGACATGTAGCCCGTCATCATGTGCATGTTGAGGGGCACGTCCTTGCCGCCCGCCGCCTTGGCGATGTCCTCCTTGAACTGCCGCATCGCGGGGCTCCGGGACTCGAACGGCTCGAACTGGAGCAGCACGTGCGCCCCGTCCAGCGCCTGGCGTGTCGCGTCCTTGGTCAGCAGCCCCGGGTCGTAGTCCGTCGGATCGGAGATCACGCCCCTGAAGCCGGCCCGCTTGAGCGCCGTGAACAGCCCGATGTTGTACGGGGTCTGCATCACCGACACGACCGCGTCGGGCGCCTTGCCGCCGTTGGACCGCAGGATCTCCTTGGTGTACGCGGACCAGTCGTTCGGCACCGAGGCCGCGGGCACGACGGCCTTCGCGTACGCCACCCGGAAGCCGGCCGCCGTGAAGCCCTGCCGGAACGTGCGGATCCCGAAGGTGCCCGCGTCGTTGTCCGTGGCGATCAGCGCGACCGACTTGCCCCGCGCCCCGCCCAGGACCGCCTTGAGCCCCTCCGGCCAGGTCTGGTTGAGCGTGCCGCCGGGCATCGGCACGAGGCAGCCGTTGAAGCCGTAGATGTGCTTCGGCCCGCAGAAGGACGGCAGCGTGCCCCAGCCGAAGGTCGGTACCCTCTGCTGCTCCAGGAAGTCGGCGCCGGAGAAGGTCACCGAACTCATCGGCGCGACGGCGAAGACCTTGTCCCGCTGGACCAGTTTGCGGGCTGCGGCGAGATTCCTGGCCGGATCCTGGCCGTCGTCCTCGGCACCCAGGTAGTCGATGCGGCGGCCGTTGACCCCGCCCTCGGCGTTGGCGCGGTCGTAGCGGGCCCGCGCGCCGAGGTCGGTGTCCTTCTTGGAGTAGCCGCTGGCGGTGGTCATGGAGACGATGCCGCCGACCTTGATGGCATCGGCGGTCACCCCGCGGGTCGTGCTCCCGCCCTTGCCGGCCGATTCCCCCGGCGTGGCGGCGGAGTTGCAGGCGGTGGCGAGCAGCAGCGCCGCGGCGGCTGCGGCGATGGCGCGGATCGGTCGCAACACGGTCGGTCCCTCCGTCGAGTGCCCAGATTCTGGGCTCGACCTGATGGACCGTCAATAACTGATGCATCATCAGTTGCCGGGTGGCGACCCGCCGCGTCAGCGGTAGAGCGCGTCGACCTCCGCCGCGTACGCCGTCTCGATCGCCTTGCGCTTCAGCTTCAGCGACGGCGTCAGCAGCCCGTGCTCCTCGCTGAAGGGATGCGCCAGTATCCGGAAGGTGCGGATGGACTCGGCCTGAGACACCAGCGTGTTGGCCGCCACCACCGCCCGCCGGATCTCCATCTCCAGATCCGGGTCCCGCACCAGCTCCGCCGGCGCCATCGGCGCCTTGTCGCGCATCGCCAGCCAGTGGTCAACCGCCTCCTGGTCCACCGTGACCAGCGCCGCGATGTAGGGCCGGTCGTTGCCGACCGCGATGCACTGCGCCACCAGCGGATGCGCCCGCACCCGCTCCTCCAGGCCGATCGGCGACACGCTCTTGCCGCCGGAGGTCACCAGGATCTCCTTCTTCCGCCCGGTGATCGTGAGATAGCCGTCCTCGTCGAGCGAGCCCAGGTCGCCGGTGGCCAGCCAGCCGTCGTTGAGCACCGCGTCGGTCGACTTGGGGTCGTTGAGGTAGCCGGAGAAGATCTGCCCCCCGTTCAGCCACACCTCCCCGTCCTCGGCGATATGCACCGTCGTCCCCGGGATGGGCAGCCCGACCGTGCCGTACTTGGTGCGCTCCGGCGGGTTCGCCGTCGCCGCCGCGGTCGACTCGGTGAGTCCGTACCCCTCGAAGACGGTGACCCCCGCGCCCTCGAAGAACAGCCCGAGCCGGCGGTCCATGCCCGAGCCGCCGGACATCGCGTGCCGCACCCGGCCGCCCATCGCCGTGCGCACCTTGTGGTAGACGACCTTCTCGAAGAACTGGTGCTGGAGGCGCAGCGCCGCCGAAGGCCCGGGGCCCAGGCCGAAGGCCCGGTGCTCCAGGGCCTCCGCGTACCGCACCGCCACATCGACGGCCTTGTCGAACGGCCCGGTCTTGCCCTCGGCCTCCGCCTTGCGCCGGGCCGCGTTGAAGACCTTCTCGAAGATGTACGGCACGGCCAGGATGAACGTCGGCCGGAAGGACACCAGATCGGCGATGAGCGCGGCGGCCTGGAGCAGCGGCTGATGGCCGAGCTTCACCCGGCCGCGGATCGCCGCGACCTCCACCATCCGCCCGAAGACGTGCGCGAGCGGAAGGAACAGCAGGGTCGCCGCCTCGTCGCCCGGCCTGGAGTGGAAGACCGGCTCCCAGCGGCCGATGAGCGTGTCGGACTCGTACATGAAGTTGGCGTGTGTGATCACGCACCCCTTGGGCCGGCCCGTCGTCCCCGAGGTGTAGATCACCGTCGCGATGGACTCGGGCGTGACCGCGCGGCGGTGCCGGTGCACCACGTCCTCGTCGATGTGCGCACCCGCCGCGACGAGCTCGGCGACGGCGTCCTTGTCCAGCTGCCACAGCCGCTTCAGCCGGGGCAGCCGGTCGATGACCGAGCCGATCGTCATCGCGTGGTCCTCGTGCTCGACCATGCACGCGGACACCGCGGCGTCGTGCAGCATCCACAGGACCTGCTCGGCGGAGGAGGTGGGGTAGATGGGCACGGACTGGGCGCCGACCGTCCACAGCGCGAAGTCGAAGAGCGTCCACTCGTACCGCGTACGGCACATGATCGCGACCCGGTCGCCGAAGCGCACGCCGTGGGCGAGCAGACCCTTCGCCAGGGCCAGCACCTCGTCCCGGAAAGCGGCGGACGACATGTCGTGCCACTCGCCCGCGTCGTCCTTGCGGCCGAGCGCGACACGGTCGGGATCGCTCAGGGCGTGGTCGAACACGGCATCCGCCAGCCCGCCGACAGGCGGTGCCATCGCCAGGGGTGGAACCGTGAACTCACGCAAAGACCTGCTCCTTGTGGCGCTCCGCACAGCGCCGGTGACGGTACCCCACCGCCCGTTCGGGCGGGAGGGCCTTCAACAACTCGGCACATTTCGCAACGGCGCTGGTCAGCCGCTCATATCCGGCCAACAGATGGGCGCGCGGGCGCAGTTCTGACTGAAGGGTAAGTGGCGTCCGGAGGAATCTGCACCGAATCTGTACGCGGCCGACACGTGCCGGGTGCCGCCCGCGGGCCGGCCTTCAGCGCGGGCCGGCCGCCGGACGGTGCAGCCGGTCGCCGCCCGCGAGGACCGCCGCGGCGAGCGCGTCCGCCGCCTCCTTGGTCCCCCGGGGAACGCCCGCCCGGTGGCCGTGGAGCAGGACGAAGTCCACATCCCCCAGCTCGGGAAGGCCCGCCCGCGGCGGAACGGGCGCGAGCCCCGGCGGGATCAGCCCGCGCGAGTGCGCCATGACACCGAGCCCCGCCCGCGCCGCCGCGACCAGCCCGCTGAGGCTCGCGCTCGTGCACACGATCCGCCAGGGGCGCCCGTGCGCCTCCAGGACCTCCAGCGCACGGGCGCGGGTGATCCCCGGCGGCGGGAAGACGATCAGCGGAACCGGCCGGTCGGGGTCGAGGCGCAGCTGAGGAGCGCCGATCCAGGCGAGGGTGTCGTGCCAGACCAGCTCGCCGTGGGTGCCGCCGGCGGGCCGCTTGGCCAGGACGAGGTCGAGCCGGCCGGCCGCCAGCTGCTCGTGGAGCGTGCCCGAGAGCTCCACCGTCAGCTCCAGGTCGACCTCGGGGTGATCGCGCCGGAACGACTCCAGGATCTCCGGCAGCCGGGTCAGGACGAAGTCCTCGGACGCGCCGAAGCGGAGCCTCCCGCGCAGCCGGGTCCCGGAGAAGAAGGCCGCCGCGCGCTCGTGCGCCTCCAGGATCGTCCGAGCGAACCCGAGCATCGCCTCACCGTCCTCGGTGAGCTCCACGCTGTGGGTGTCGCGTGTGAAGAGCTGCCGCCCGCCCGTCGCCTCCTCCAGCCGCCGCACATGCTGGCTGACCGTCGACTGCCGAACACCGAGCCGCCGGGCGGCCTGGGTGAAGCTGAGCGTCTGGGCGACCGCGAGGAACGTACGCAGCTGGGCGGGGTCGTACATGGCACCAGGCTAGGGGGCGTCCGGCGGATCATGCTGGGCTCGCGACGCCCTGCGACTCCGTCTCCCGCGTTGTCGTCGGTCACCGACTCCCCCGTAGCCCTCCGGGCACGGGAGGGGCCCCACCGCGTTGTCTCCCTCCTCCGCCTTGGATCCGAAGCCCCATGACGCCGCTCGCTGATCCAGCCTGATCCACTGGACACCCCCTAAACGCGCTCATCGCGAACCGTGATGACAGTGAGAGTGGTGTACGGGATTCCCGATCGCCCGGGGTGCGTGGACGATGGAGAGGGCACGATCCGAACCGAGAGCAAGTGGAGCACATGAGCCGCCTCACCCCCCTTCGACCGCCGTCCTGGCTCCCGCTCGACCCGTACATCCTGGCCCTGCTCGCCACCGTGCTCCTCGCCGCACTCCTCCCCGCCTCCGGCACGGCGGCGACGGTCGGCGGCGGAGCCGCCACAGGAGCGGTCGCCCTGCTCTTCTTCCTCTACGGGGCCCGGCTTTCGACCCGTGAGGCGCTGGACGGACTGCGGCACTGGCGGCTCCATCTGACCGTGCTGGCCGCGACCTTCGCGGTCTTCCCGCTCCTCGGGCTCGCCACGAAGGGGCTCGTGCCCTCGCTCCTCACACCGGCCCTTCACGGCGGTCTGCTCTTCCTGTGCCTCGTGCCGTCGACCATCCAGTCGTCGATCGCGTTCACGTCGATCGCCCGCGGCAACGTGCCGGCGGCCATCTGCGCCGGCTCCTTCTCCAGCATCGCCGGAATCGTCCTCACCCCGCTGCTGGCGGCGCTGCTCCTCCGGCAGAGTGCGGGCGGGTTCTCCGCCGACTCGCTGATCCGGATCGTGCTCCAGCTGCTCGTGCCCTTCCTGGCGGGCCAGCTGCTGCGCCGCTGGACCGCGCCGTTGCTGACCCGGCACAAGAAGCTGCTGGGATACGTGGACCGCGGCTCCATCCTGCTCGTCGTCTACACCGCGTTCAGCGAGGGCATGGTCGCCGGCGTCTGGCACCAGGTCACGCCCGCGCGGCTGGGGGCGCTGCTGGTCGTCGAGGCGGTGCTGCTCACGGTGATGCTCGCGGTGACGTGGTACGGGGCGAAGCGGTTCGGCTTCGGGCGGGCGGACCGGATCGCGATCCAGTTCGCCGGGTCGAAGAAGAGCCTGGCCGCGGGGCTGCCGATGGCGAGCGTGCTGTTCGGGGCGCAGGCGAGTCTGGCGGTGCTGCCGCTCATGCTCTTCCACCAGATGCAGTTGATGGTCTGCGCGGTCATCGCGAAGCGCCGCGCCGGCGATCCGGTGGACGAGCCCGTGCCGGAGCTCGTACCGGAGCCCGTGCCCGAGTCCGTGCCCGGGCGGGGGCCCGTGCCCGGGCGGGGGCCCCTCGCCCCGTCGGAACAGGAGTGCACGGCGGCGCCCCGCTGACACCGGCCGCCGACAGGGTCGCCGGGGTTCGGCCGCGGCGCACGGAGGCCGGCGCGTGGAGGCCCCCGCGACGTCGGTGGCGGCGTTCATCGAGACTTCCGCGGGGCGTTGCCCGGCCAGGGGCAAGGCGCGGACGGTGCCGCTCTAGCGTGCAGGCCGTCACACTCCACCACCGCCCGGAGACGCGCCATGCCCACCACCCCGCCTCCCGCCGGAAGACGTACCTTCCTCGCCGCCGCCGGCCTCACCGCGCTCACCGTCGGGGCCGCCGGAACCGCAGGTTCCGGGACCGCGGTCGCGGCGGGCCGGCCGGCCGGCCACAAGGCCCCCGCGTCCGGCTGGCACAGCGACCCCGACCGCCGCACGTTCACGATCGCCGTCATGCCCGACACGCAGTACCTCTTCGACGGCGCCAGCATCAACCCGGAGCCCGTCGAGGCCGCCCTGCGCCACCTCCTCGACCACGCCCACGACGAGAACATCGTCTTCCTCTCCCACCTCGGCGACCTCGTCGAGAACGCCAGGGCCGAGGAGTTCGCCCCGCTCAGCAAGGTGTTCGAGCTGCTCGACCGCCGCCGCGCCGGATACAGCGTCCTCGCCGGCAACCACGACATCGACTCCTCCAAGGACGACCAGCGCGGCCCCAGCGCCTACCTGGACGCCTTCAGTCCGCAGCGGGCCCGCAGGCTGCCCACCTTCGGCGGTGCGTCCCCCGACGGCTACAACACCTACCACCTGGTCCGCGCCGCCGGCCGCGACTGGCTGGTCCTCGCGCTCGACTGGCGGCTGTCGCCCGCCGGCTTCACCTGGGCGAACGAGGTGATCGCCCGGCACCCGAAGTGCCCGGTCATCCTCACCACCCACGAGATCCTGTACGCCGACGAGGCGAGCGCCGAGGCCCGGTTCTCCTCGTACGGCGAGCGGCTCTGGGACGAGCTCATCGCCCGCAACGACCAGATATTCCTCACGCTCAACGGCCACAACTGGCCCGCCGCCCGCACCACCCGCACGAACGACGCGGGCAACGACGTGCACCTGCACCTCACCAACTACCAGGACCGGTACTACGGCGGCAGCGCGATGATCCGCCTCTACCGCTTCGACCTCGACCGCAACACCATCGACGTCTCCACCCTCTCCCCGTGGCAGCTCGCCCGCGCCGCCCGCGGCGACGCCAACGCCCTGGAGCTCCAGGAGACCGAACTGACCGGCCCCGAGGACCGGTTCTCCGTCGCGATCGACTTCGAGGAGCGCTTCGCCGGCTTCGCGCCCGTACCGCCCCGGCTCGCCCGCCCCGCCTCCCGCATGCTGCTGCCCGGCACGGTCGCGTACTGGCGCTTCGACACGGGCACCGAGGACGGCGCACCCGTCGACGGCGGCCTGCGCGTCCGCGACCTCTCCGGCCACGGCAACGACCTGGTCCGCGCCGCCGTCCCCGGCAGCCCCGCCGACGCCCTGCGCTGGTCCGCCGAGCACCACCCCGACCAGCCCGGCCACGGCAGCCTCCGCTTCGACGCCGCCAAGTCCCCGCTGCGCGGTGCGTTCTTCCGTACGGTGCAGGGCGCGCCGCTCGACACCGCGACGTTCCCCTCCGGCTTCACCATCGAGGCGTTCTTCAAGCTCCCCGCCGACTGGAACGGTTCCCGCAACGCCTGGGCGGGGATCCTCAGCCGTCAGGGAACCGTCGGCGCGGCCGGCAAGACCGGCGACCCCGCGGAACCGGTCGTCACCCTCTCCGTCTCCGACGGCCACGGCCTCCAGTGGGCAGCGGCCCCCCTCAACCAGCCGGGCCTCGTGGGCAGCTGGGGCCATGAGCTCCCGCTCGACCGCTGGTGGCACGTCGCCGTCGTCAACGACGGCCGCCGCAGCACGCTGTACGTCGACGGCTGCCCCGTCGTGCGCAACGCGGAAGTCGCCGCCAACGGTCTGACGACCCTCGGACTGTCCTGGCTGTTCGGCGGATAGGAGTACGGCGGCACCCTCGACCAGCTCTTCCACGGCTGGATCGGCGACGTCCGCGTCACCGAGCGGGCCCTGCCCGTCGGCGCCTTCATGAACGCCTAGCCGGGCGTGAGATCGGTGCCGAGTGAGCCGAAGGGGCGCGTCACTGTCGAAAGGGAGACTGCGATCGATGTGCGGCTACCGCCGCGTGGGCAGAGGTCCCGAGGAACGAGGGACCGAGCACGATCGACCGTCGACAGGGACTGAAGCGCCCCGGTGGGGGTCCCCCCGGCCGAAGGCCAGGGGGAGAACCGAGGCTCGAAGAGACAAGGACCCGGCCGGCGCAGGGGGCGCTCCCCGCCGGCCGGGTCCGTCACACCCCCGTGTGAAGGGCGATGCGCTCCTCGCCCGCGTACACGTTCATGTCCGGACCGCGCAGGAAACCGACCAGCGTCAGCCCGGTCTCGGCGGCCAGGTCCACGGCGAGCGACGACGGCGCGGAGACCGCCGCCAGCACCGGCACCCCCGCCATCACCGCCTTCTGCGCCAGCTCGAACGAGGCCCGCCCGGACACCAGCAGGATCGCCCGCGACAGCGGCAGCAGACCCTCCCGCAGCGCCCGGCCGACCAGCTTGTCGACCGCGTTGTGGCGCCCCACGTCCTCGCGGACGTCGAGCGGCTCGCCGTCCTCCGTGAACAGCGCGGCGGCGTGCAGCCCCCCGGTCCGGTCGAAGACCCGCTGTGCCGCCCGCAGCCGGTCGGGGAGGCCGGACAGCAGCTCGGGCGCGACCCGGACCGGGGGAGTGTCGGCGATCGGATGGCGGGTGGTCGTGCGCACCGCGTCGAGACTGGCCTTGCCGCACAGACCGCACGACGACGTCGTGTAGACGTTGCGCTCCAGGGTGATGTCGGGGACCGGAACGCCGGGCGCGAGCTGGACGTCCACCACGTTGTACGTGTTCGACCCGTCGTCCTTTGCGCCCGCGCAGTACACGATCGACCGCACCTCGTCCGCCGAGCCGATCACGCCCTCGCTGACCAGGAACCCGGCCGCCAGCGCGAAATCGTCACCCGGCGTGCGCATGGTGATCGCCAGCGGCCGGCCGTTCAGCCGGATCTCCAGCGGCTCCTCCGCCACCAGCGTGTCCGGCCGGGCGGACACGGCCCCGTCCCTGACGCGGATGGTGCGGCGGCGCTCGGTGACCCGTCCCATGTGATCAGTCCCGGTTCTGTACGTGTGTGAAGCCGAAGCGGCCCTTGATGCAGAGGTTGCCGTGGGTCACCGGGTTGTCGTGCGGAGAGGTGACCTTGACGATCTCATTGTCCTGCACGTGCAGGGTCACGTTGCAGCCCACACCGCAGTACGCGCACACCGTCGTCGTCTCCGTCTGCGCCGACTCGTCCCAGGTGCCCGCCGCGCGCATGTCGAACTCCGACTTGAACGACAGCGCGCCCGTCGGGCACACCTCGATGCAGTTCCCGCAGTAGACGCAGGCCGACTCGGTGAGCGGGGCGCCGTGCTCGGTGGAGATACGGGCGTCGAAACCACGGCCCGCGACCGCGATCGCGAACGTGTTCTGCCACTGCTCACCGCACGCGTCCACGCACTTGTAGCAGAGGATGCACTTGCTGTAGTCCCGGACATAGAGCTCGTTGTCGACCCTCGGATCCTCCTCGACCCTGGCCGCGTCCTCGCCGAAGCGGCCGGGCTCCGCCCCGTACTCCTCGATCCACCCGGCGACACGCGGCGTGGTCGACATGTCGACCGAGGAGGCGAGCAGCTCCAGGACGAGCTTGCGGCTGTGCCGGGCGCGCTCGCTGTCGGTGCGGACGCTCATGCCCGGTTCGGCCAGGCGGGAGCAGGCCGGGGCGAGGGTCCGGGCGCCCTCGACCTCGACGACACACACCCGGCAGGCGTTCTTCGGGGTGAGCGTGTCGCCCTCGCACAGGGTCGGTATGTCCTTGCCCGCGGCCCGGCAGGCATCCAGGACGGTGGCGCCCTCCGGGGCGCGGACGGTCTCCCCGTCCAGGGTGAACTCGACCAGGCGGCGCGGAAGTCCGAGCGGGACGGTGGTCATGCGTAGGCTCCCAGACGGTCGATGGCGGATTCGACGGCGTTCCACGCGGTCTGCCCGAGACCGCAGATCGAGGCGTCCCGCATGGCACGGCCCACCTCGCGGAGCAGGGCGATGTCATCGGCGGCCGCGGCGCCGGTGCGCTCGGCGATCCGGCGCAGCGCCTCCTCCTGGCGGACCGTGCCCACCCGGCACGGCACGCACTGGCCGCAGGACTCGTCACGGAAGAACTCGGCGATCCGCAGCAGGACGCGGGGCAGCGCCACACTGTCGTCCAGGACGAGCACCACCCCGGAGCCGAGCGTCGTCCCCGCGGCGCGGGTCCCCTCGAAGGTGAGCGGGATGTCCAGCTCGTCGGGGCGTACGAAACCGCCCGCGGCGCCGCCGAGCAGGATCGCCCTCAGCCGCTCCGGCGGTCCGGCGAGGCCGAGGAGTTCGCCGAGCGTCGCACCGAACGGCAGCTCGTACACGCCGGGCCGCTCCACGCTGCCCGACACACAGAACAGCTTTGTCTCGGCGGCGGCGAAGGCCGCGGCGCCGCCCGTCAGGATCGGCAGGACATTGACGAGCGTCTCGACGTTGTTCGCGGCCGTCGGCTTGCCGAACAGGCCCTTCTCGACGGGGAAGGGCGGCTTGGAGCGCGGCTCGCCCCGACGCCCCTCGATCGAGTTGAACAGTGCCGTCTCCTCGCCGCAGATGTAGGCGCCCGCGCCGCGCCGTATCTCGATGTCGAAGGCGTACCCCTGCCCGAGGACGTCGTCGCCGAGCAGCCCGCGGGCGCGGGCCTGTCCGACGGCGTGCTCCAGCCGGTGCAGGGCGCGCGGGTACTCGCCGCGCAGATAGAGGTAGCCGCGGTGCGCGCCGACGGCGTACCCCGCGACGGTCATCGCCTCCACGAGGGCGTACGGATCGCCCTCCATGACCACCCGGTCCTTGAAGGTGCCCGGCTCCGACTCGTCGGCGTTGCACACGACGTAGTGCGGACCGTCCGGCTGCGCGGCCGTGGCCTGCCACTTGCGCCCCGTCGGGAACGCGGCTCCGCCCCGCCCGACCAGCCCGGCCTCGGTCACCTCCCTGATCACCCCGGCGGGTCCGAGCGCGAACGCCCGGCGCAGCGCGGCGTATCCGCCGTGCGCCCGGTACTCGTCCAGGCTGTACGGGTCGACGGCCCCGACCCGCCGCAGCAGCACAAGACCCTCCTCCCCGGCCTGCGGGACGGCGTGCGCGGCGCCGGGTTCGGCGGGCGCGTCGTGCGGGACGCGGGCGGCCTTCGCCACGGCCTCGGCGCGGGCAGGCGCGACGACGGCGTGGACCGGGGGCTCTCCCGCCCGTACCACCAGCGCCGCCGGGGCCCGTTCGCACAGGCCCAGACAGGGGCTCCGCTCGAACGGGACACCCGCCGCCTCCATCCCCGCGCACAGCCCCGCCGCGCCTCTCGCCCCGCACGCGAGGTCCGTGCAGACCTGGACGACCGTCGCGGGGCGCGGCCGCACCGAGAACATGGAGTAGAAGGTCGCGACCCCGTACGCCTCCGCGGGCGGCACGGTCAGCCGCCGGCACAGATAGGCCAGCGCCCCCTCGCTGATCCACCCCACCCGGTCGTTGACCGCGTGCAGCCCCGGCAGCAGCAGATCCCTCCGCTCACGCGCCGCGCGCCCGCCCCGCGCCCACCGCAGATCGGCGCTCGTGCGGTCGACGAAGCTGCCCGGGGCCGCTTCCCACGCGGACTCGGGCGGCCCGAGCAGCGCATCGACCGCCGCCCGCTCCTCGTCCGTCGGTTTGCTGTCGCCGAAACGCAGATCCACGGTTCCTCAGCTCCCCACTCGCTGCTTCTCGATCCGGATCGCCGACGCCTTGAACTCCGCCGTCCCCGCGATCGGGCAGTTCGCCTCGATCGTCAGCGCGTTGGTGTCCACCTCGTCGGGGAAGTGCATCGTCATGAAGGCGAGCCCGGGCCGCAGCCCGGTGTCCACCCACACCGGTGCCACCACCGCCCCGCGCCGCGACACCACCCGGACCTGCTCGCCGACGACGACGCCGTACCGCTCCGCGTCCTCCGGGCACAGCTCCACGTACTCCCCGCGGCGCAGCGGCGAGGCGAAACTCCCGCTCTGCACCCCGGTGTTGTACGAGTCGAGCCGCCGGCCCGTCGTCAGCCGGATCGGGAACTCCTCGTCGGTCAGGTCCACCGGCGGATCGTGCTCGACGAGCCCGAACGGCGCGCGCCGCCCGCGCGCCGCCTCGTCCGTCTCCCACAGCCGCGCGTGCAGGAAGCTCGACGGCAGCCGCTCCGTGTCGGGGCAGGGCCACTGCAGGCCCTGGTGCTCCTCCAGCCGGTCGTACGTCATCCCGGAGTGGTCGGGGGACAGGGCCCGCAGCTCGTTCCAGACCGCCTCGGCCCCGGTGAACTTCCAGTCGTGGCCGAGCCGCCCCGCCATGTCGCACAGGATGTCGATGTCCTCGCGCGCCTCGCCCGGCGGGGTGACCGCGGCCCTTACCCGCTGCACCCGCCGCTCGCTGTTGGTGGTCGTGCCGTCGGTCTCCGCCCACGCGGCGGTCGCCGGCAGCACGACGTCCGCCATCTCCGCGGTCCTGGTCAGGAAGATGTCCTGGACGACGAGATGGTCGAGGGCGGCCAGGCGGCGCATCGCCTGCTCGCTGTCGGCCTCCGACTGGGCGGGGTTCTCGCCGATGCAGTAGACGGCCCGCAGTCCGCCCGCCTCCATCGCCTCGAACATCTCGGTGAGCGTCATCCCGTACCTCGGCTGGATCACCGTGTCCCAGGCGGTCTCGAACTTCGCCCGGTGCCCCGGGTCGAGGATGTCCTGGAAGCCGGGCAGCCGGTTGGGGATGGCGCCCATGTCGCCGCCGCCCTGCACGTTGTTCTGGCCGCGCAGCGGCTGCACCCCGGAGCCGAAGCGGCCCACGTGCCCGGTGAGCAGCGACAGGTTGATGAGCGCGCGGACGTTGTCGGTGCCGTTGTGGTGCTCGGTGATGCCCAGCGTCCAGCACAGCTGGGCCCGTTCGGCGCGGGCGTAGGCGTGGGCGAGGTCGCGGATCGCCGCGGCCGGCACACCGGTGACCTTCTGGGCGGCGGTGAGCGTCCAGGGCTCCACGAGCGCGGCGTACTCCTCGAAGCCGCTCGTGGCGCGCTCCACGAAGGCGCGGTTGACCAGGCCCGCGTGGATGATCTCGCGGCCGATGGCGTGGGCGAGGGGGATGTCGGTGCCGACGTTGATGCCGAGCCAGCTCTCGGCCCACTCGGCGGTGGAGGTGCGGCGCGGGTCGACGGCGTACATCCGCGCCCCGCTCCGTATCCCGCGCAGCACGTGCTGGAAGAAGATCGGGTGCGCGAAGCGGGCGTTGGAGCCCCACATCACGATCAGATCGGTGTGCTCGACCTCCTCGTAGGAGGACGTGCCGCCGCCGGAGCCGAAGACGGCCGACAGGCCCGCGACGCTCGGCGCGTGGCAGGTGCGGTTGCACGAGTCGACGTTGTTGGTGCCCATCACGACGCGGGTGAACTTCTGCGCCACGTAGTTCATCTCGTTCGTGGCGCGGGCGCAGGAGAGCATCGCGAACGCGTCGGGCCCGTGGTCCTCGCGCGCCCGGCGGAAGCCCTCCGCGGCGCGGTCCAGGGCCTCGTCCCAGCTCGCCCTGCGCAGCGGCCCGTCCCTGCCGTCCCGTACGAGCGGATGGGTGAGCCGGGTGTAGTTCTGCTTCGTACGGTCTCGCTTCCTCACGCTGCGCTCCTCGTCGCCAGCAGATCCGAAATGGCCGCCACCGTGCGGAGCGTGGGCACCGGCACCCCGGTGGTCCCCGCGAGTTCCACCACGGCGGCGAGCAGTACGTCGAGCTCCAGGGGTTTGCCCTTCTCCAGGTCCTGGAGCGTGGAGGTGCGGTGGTCGCCCACCCGCTCGGCCCCGGCGAGGCGCCGCTCGACGGAGATGGCGGGGCGGCAGCCGAGCGCCGCGGCGACCTGGAGGGTCTCGGTCATCATCTGCTCGATGACCTCGCGGGTGGTGCGGTGCCGGCACATCTCGCGCATCGTCGCCCGGGTCAGCGCGCTGATCGGGTTGAAGGAGATGTTGCCGAGCAGCTTGATCCAGATGTCGTCGCGGAGTTCGGGCTCGACGGGGCACTTCAGGCCCCCGGCCCGCATGGCCTCGCTGAACTCCGAGCAGCGCGCGGACACGGAGCGGTCCGGCTCGCCGACCGAGAAGCGGGTGCCTTCGAGATGGCGGACGACGCCGGGCCCCGCCAGTTCGGTCGCCGCGTAGACCACGCAGCCGACGGCCCGCTCGGGCGGCAGGACGGCGCTGACCGTGCCGCCGGGGTCGACGCTCTCGATGCGCTGTCCGTCGTAGGGGCCGCCGTGGCGGTGGAAGTACCACCAGGGGATGCCGTTCTGGGCGGCGATGATCGTGGTGTGGTCCTCGAGGAGCGGCTCGACGAGCGGCCCGCACGCCGCGTACGAGTTGGCCTTCAGACCGAGGAAGACGTGGTCGACCGGGCCGACGTCGGCCGGCCGGTCGGTGGCGTTCACCCGCGCGGTGAAGTCGCCGCGCGGGCTGAGCACCCGGACGCCGTGCTGCCTCATGGCCGCCAGGTGGGGTCCACGGGCGATGAGATGGACGTCGGCACCGGCGCGGTCGAGCGCGGCTCCGACGTAGGCGCCGATCGCTCCGGCGCCGACGACTGCGACTTTCACGTGGGGCTCTCCGTCCGGTCGAGGGAACCGATAAACGGGGCTGAACGGGCTGAACCTGTCGACGATATATTGTCTACAGTATGGATTTGCCGTCGACAAGGCGTATGGCAGCGTGGAGCAGGAGAGCGCCTCGACAGCCCGCCGGCAGCGCGTCAGAGCCCGCCGGCGACCAGCCGACCGACCGACGGGAGCCAGTGATGGCCGGCGAGATCTCCTTCTTCGAACTGGGCGTGGACGACGCGCAGAAGGCCCGCACCTTCTACGGCGGACTCTTCGGCTGGACCTTCGAGCCCGTCCCGCCGGGCAGCGGCTTCTCGATCACCACCCCGACCGTCCCCGGCGGAGTCCACGGCGCCGACGCCGAGGCGAGCCCGTACCTCTTCTTCAAGGTCGACGACCTCGACGCCGCGCTCGCCCGGGTCGTCGCCCTCGGCGGCGCGGTCGAGCCGGGCCCCGGCGGCGCCGACGAGGACCCCGGCACCGTCGCGCGCTTCGGGCGCTTCCGCTTCTGCCGCGACGACCAGGGCTCGCCCTTCGGCCTCCACCAGCCGCCGGCCACCGCGGACGACAGGGGCGACAGGTAGGAGCCTCCAAGAGGGAGGGGGGATTCCTGTCGGTTCACCTGCCCTCGTACCGGTGGGTCGCTGACGAGACTGGGAGGCTCCTGACGTCGACAACTACGGGGGTCCCCGGGTATGACCGGCACACGCACCGGCACCGGCACGCGCACTGGCGCCGGCACGCGCACCGGCACGCGCACTGGCGCCGGCACGCGCACCGGCACGCGCACTGGCGCCGGCACGCGCACCGGCACACGCATCACCGGGCTCGGGCACTACCAGCCCGCCAAGGTGCTCACCAACGGCGACCTGGCGGCCGTGGTCGACACCAGCGACGAATGGATCACCAGCCGTGTCGGCATCAGGACCCGGCACATCGCCGGCCCCGACGAGCCGGTGGACGAACTGGCCGCCCACGCCGCCGCCAAGGCGCTTGCCGCGGCAGGACTCGCGCCCGCCGACATCGACCTCGTCCTGGTCGCCACCTCCACCGCGGTGGACCGCTCCCCGAACACGGCCGCACGCGTCGCCGCCCGGCTCGGCATGGCCTCGCCCGCGACCATGGACCTCAACGTCGTCTGCGCCGGCTTCACCCACGCCCTCGCCACCGCCGACCACGCCGTGCGCGCCGGGTCGGCCGTGCGCGCCCTGGTGATCGGCGCCGACAAGATGTCCGAGATCACCGACTGGACCGACCGCACCACCTGCGTTCTCGTCGGGGACGGCGCGGGCGCCGCCGTCGTCGAGGCATGCGAGGAGCGGGACTCGGGCATCGGACCGGTGCTGTGGGGATCGCTCCCGCAGATGGGCCACGCGGTGCGGATCGAGGGGATGCCTCCGCGCTTCGCGCAGGAGGGCCAGAGCGTCTACCGCTGGGCCACCACACAGCTCCCGCCGATCGCCCGGGCGGTGTGCGAACGGGCCGGGATCGCCCCCGAGGAACTCGCCGCCGTCGTTCTGCACCAGGCGAACCTGCGGATCATCGAGCCCGTCGCCGAGCGCATCGGCGCGGTCAACGCGGTGGTCGCCCGCGATGTCGTCGAGTCCGGCAACACCTCCGCCGCCTCGATCCCGATGGCCCTGGCCAAGCTGGTGGAGCGCGGCGAGGTCGCCTCCGGCGCGCCGGCGCTGCTCTTCGGCTTCGGCGGCAATCTCTCCTACGCGGGTCAGGTGGTTCACTGCCCCTGAGGGGATTGTGCTCGGTAGACTGTAGACGATAGCCAATCGTCCGGAGGGGGCGCGATGTTGTCCGCAGGGCTGCCGCAAGGATCCGTGCCCAGGCTGGAACGCCCGGGGCCTCTGCGCGAGCGTGTGTACGAGGCGCTGCTCGAGCTCATCACCACCCGGGCGCTGCGGCCCGGGCAGCATCTGGTCGAGAGCGAGCTCGCCGGCCACCTCGGGGTCTCCCGGCAGCCCGTGCGGGAAGCGCTGCAGCGGCTCAACACCGAGGGCTGGGTCGATCTGCGCCCCGCCCAGGGCGCGTTCGTCCACGAACCGACCGAGGAGGAGGCCGACCAGCTTCTCTCGGTCCGTACGCTCCTGGAGGCCGAGGCCGCCCGGCTGGCCGCGGCGAACTCCGGCTCGGCGGGCATCACGGCGCTCGAAGAGCTCTGCGCGCAGGGCGAGCAGGCCGTCGCCGACGACGACGTCGACCGCGCGGTCGCCACGAACGCCGCCTTCCACGCCAAGGTGATGGAGCTCGCAGGCAACCTCGTCCTGGCCGAGCTGGCGGGCCAGGTCGACCGGCGGGTGCGCTGGTACTACACCCCGGTCGCCCGGCAGCGCGGGAAGCAGTCGTGGATCGAGCACCGCCAGCTCATCGCGGCGATCTCGGCCCGGGACGAGCAGCGGGCGACGGAGATCATGCGCGCGCACACCGAGCACACGCGCAGGACGTACCACCAGCGCGAGAACTGACCGAAGGGGTTCCGCCCCGGCCCGGCGCCGTAAGGGTGCCGGGCGGGAACGCGGGGTCCCGTGTCCCCTGTCCCGGCCGCCGTCCAGGCGCCGTTCGCCGGGACGGCCCCTTCGAGCCCTGCCCTTCAGCCGCGCCGGACGGGCCGACGCCTCGGCCGTCGTTCGCCCGGGCGACTCCCCCGGGGGAGCCCTGAGGCTCCCGCGCCCCGCGCCTCGGAGACCCGAGGGGCCGGCGGACCAGGCCGCCGCCGGGCCTTGCCGGCAAGCGGCCGCGCCGAATGCGGGTTCCCACCCAGGACTTGCACGCAGCATGCGCAGAGAGGACGGGCCGGGACAGGCCGCGGAGTCCCGAATCACGGCCTCCCGCGGCGACGGGGCGCGGTCAGCCGTCCGGTGACCACGACCGGGCCCTGCGGGCCCGGGAGCTGCTCCCGGTCGTCGGGTCGCCGACGCTCCGTACGGACTCCCGCTCCGCCGCCTTGCGAGGGCACGTACCGGACACCACCCGGCCCGCCCTCCGGGCGGGCGACGCCGCTTCGAAGACACTCCCCGGTGTCGGCCCGCGGCCGGCTCCGCCCAGGGGGAACGGCGTGGGGGCAGCTCCAAGCGCGCGCTCCGGGGGGAGTGTGCCAGGGCGTCGCAGGGCGGACGGGACCTCGACGACACGACCCGCGGCCGCGGTCGCGCGCGCAGGGCGCGCCGGGGGCCCGGGGCGAGCCGCGGGCCGGAGGTGCGCCGCGGGCCGCCGCGGGCGCATCCTTTCCTTGTGACCTGGTACGGCGCGGCCAGGCCCGGCCCGTCACGCCACAGCGGGCCACAGCACAGGACGAGCGACAGCCCTGTCCGCACCCCGGACGAGCTCGGCCTTGCGCTCGCCGAGGCCGCGGTCGAGGCGACCGGCGCGGTCGGCGGCTACGCCGGCGGGGTGTACCTGCGCTCGGAGACACAAGGGCTGCTCCGGCTCGCCGTGCTCGTCGGGCTCCCCGGCGAGCTGATGCACCCGTGGTGGCGGATGCATGTGAACCGGCCCTTCCCCGTCGCCGAGGCATTCCGCTCCGGCCGGAGCATCCACCTCGCCGACGCCGAGGAGGCCATGCGCCGCTTCCCGCAGCTCATGGCCGGACTGCCGTTCCCGTTCGGCTCGATGTACGCGCCGGTCACGGGCGGGCGGGAACGGTACGGAGTCCTCGCGGTGCTGCGCCCCGCGACCACCGGGCAGCCGGTCGGCGAGCCGGACCGCCGCAGGCTCGACCAGGTGGCCGAACGGCTCGGCACCGCACTCGCCGGCATCGACAGCGCCGGCACGCCCATCCGGTGGAGCGACGAGCCCATCGTCGCCCGCGCCCCCGACACCACCCGGCGCACCGCCCGCATCGGCCGCTTCGAATGGGATCTCGGCAGCGGCGCCCTGACCGCGGACGACGGCCTGTGCGACATCATCGGCGCCGACCCGGAACACTTCCCCCGCACTATCGAGGCGCTCGCGGCGGCCGTCGCACCCGAGGACGTCTACCAGCTCTGGGCGGTCGCCCACGAGGCCGGCCCCGACGGTACGCCCGTCAGCCGCAGACTGCGGCTGCGGCGCCCCGACGGGACCACGTGCCTGGTGGAGTTCACGGGCCGGACCGTCCACGCACCTCCCGGGGGCGCCGGTGAACGAGGCGCCGGTGAACGAGGCACCGGCCCCTTGGGCGGCAGCCGGCTGACCGGCCTGCTCGTGGAACTCGGCGCCGGGGCCGCCGGCGGCGAGGCGGGCGACCGGCTGCCCGAAGGGCTGTTCTCCCTCGACAGGGCCGGACGCATCGCCTACGTCAACCGCAGCGCCCGGAAACTCCTCGGCGGCACCGGCGACGAACTGGCCGGACGGGTCCTGTGGGAGGCCGTCCCCTGGCTCGACCGGCCCGCGTACGGGGACTACTACCGCGCGGCGCTGCTGTCGGACGAGCCCCTCCAGTTCCAGGCCCGCCGCTCGGAGGGCGACTGGGTGTCCGTCACCTTCTACCCGGGACACCACGGCGCGACCTGCCGGCTCTCCGCCCTGGAACGGCCCGCCTACGAGCCGGGGTCCATGAGCCGACCGGGCGCAGGCATCGGACAGTTCGCCTCCCCCGCCGACCGCGCCAGCGCCCTCTACCGCCCGGTCGCACTGGCCATCGCCCTGACCGAGGCCGTCACCGCGCGCCAGGTGTCCGCCGTCGTCACCGAGGAACTGCTGCCCGCCTTCGGCGGCCGCCAGCTGGCCATCTACATCCTCCACGAGCAGCATCTCTACCTCGCCTGGGAGACCGGCTTCCCGACCGGCTTCCTCGAACCCTTCGACGGAGTCGGACTCGACGCCCGGCTGCCCGGCGTCGAAACCCTCACCACCGGCCGCCCGATCTTCTTCGAGTCCATGGAGCAGCTCGCCGGCGCCTACCCCGGCATCCCGCTCGACGCCTCCATCGGCGCCCGCGCCTTCCTCCCGCTCATCGCCTCCGGCCGCCCGGTCGGCTCCTGCATCCTCGGCTTCGACCAGCCACGGGGCTTCGCCCCCGAGGAGCGCACCGTCCTCACCGCGCTCGCCGGACTCATCGCCCAGGCCCTCGCGCGCGCCCAGCGCTACGACACCGAGGCGGCCCTCGCCCGCGGCCTCCAGGACGCCCTGCTGCCGAGGCGCCTGCCCGCGCTGGAGAACGTGGAGACCGTCGCCCGCTATCTGCCCGGCACCCAGGGCATGGACGTCGGCGGCGACTGGTACGACGTCATCGAGACCGGCAGCCGTATCGCCCTCGTGATCGGCGACGTCCAGGGCCACGGCGTCTCCGCCGCCGCCACTATGGGCCAACTGCGCAGCGCCGTAAGGGCATTCGCCCTCGCCGGACGGGAGCCCGACGAGGTGATCAAGGGCACCAACCGGCTGCTCATCGACCTCGACCCGGGCCAGTTCGCCACCTGCTGCTACGTCCGCCTCGACCCGGCGACCGGCGCCGCCCAGGCCGTACGCGCCGGGCATCCGCAGCCCCTGCTGCGCAGGCCGGACGGCACCACCGAGACGCTCGACCTGCCCGGCGGCGTCGTCCTGGGCGTCGACTCGGACGAGACGTACCCGGTCAGTGAGTTGACCGTCGAGCCGGGGGCCGTGCTCGCCCTGTTCACCGACGGGCTGATCGAACGGCCCGGCGCCGACATGGACGAGGGCGTCGAGCGGCTGCGCACCACCCTGGCCCGGGCCGGAGGCACGACCATCGCCGACGCCGCCGACCGGCTCATCCGCGAGGCCCGGCAGGTCGTCGACCGCCCCGACGACATCGCCCTGCTGCTCACCGCGCACTGGAGCAGCACCGACACCGAGCGGACCCTGGGCGGCCCGCCCCGCGACTGAGCGCATGCGCGCGGCGCTGCGGCCCCGCCCCGGAGATCCCGGCGGGCCCGAGTAGCACCGCCGCGCGCCCGGCTCCGGCCCCGGTCCTGACCCCGCCCCTGGCCCCGTCAGCGGCCGGGGACGGGCTGTCTGAAGTACGCGGCCCGGCCGGCGGCACGGCCGACAGGCCCGGAACGCGGCCCCGTCGTGCGTCGGGCGACGGCCCGCCGTCAGCACCACGACCGGTCCAACGGCGCCGTGCCCCCAGGGCTTTGTCCTCGGGGTGGAAAAAGTCGTAGTGGATTCATGCTCAACTTCTTCCCCCTCCGGGCAAGCGCTGCTACGTTCCCCTCGAAAGCCAGACGGAGCAGGCCGGCCGGCAACGGCCGGGGGATCCCCGTGCCGAAGGCCAGGGGAGGGGAGGGGTGCGTGAGACGTATGACGGCTCGACCCGCCAACGCGCATCAGGCGCGGCTGCTGCGGCTGCTCCGCGACGGCGGGCCCAACTCCAGGGCCCAGCTGGGGGATCAGGTCGATCTCTCGCGCTCCAAGCTCGCCGTCGAGGTCGACCGGCTGCTGGAGACCGGACTCGTCGTCGCCGACGGCCTCGCCGCATCCCGCGGTGGCCGGCGCTCGCACAACATCCGGCTCGCCCCCGGCCTCCGCTTCCTCGGCGTCGACATCGGCGCCACCTCCGTCGACGTAGCCGTCACCAATGCCGAACTGGAAGTGCTCGGCCACCTCAACCACCCGATGGACGTCCGCGAAGGGCCGGTCGCCGTCTTCGAGCAGGTCCTCGCGATGGCCGCCAAACTCAAGGCGTCCGGACTCGCCGAGGGCTTCGACGGCGCGGGCATCGGCGTGCCGGGGCCCGTGCGCTTCCCCGAGGGCATCCCCGTCGCACCGCCGATCATGCCCGGCTGGGACGGCTTCCCCGTCCGCGAGGCGCTCAGCCAGGAACTGGGCTGCCCCGTCATGGTCGACAACGACGTGAACCTGATGGCGATGGGGGAGCAGCACGCCGGAGTCGCCCGCTCCGTCGGCGACTTCCTCTGCGTCAAGATCGGCACGGGCATCGGCTGCGGCATCGTCGTCGGCGGGGAGGTCTACCGCGGCACGACCGGCAGCGCCGGCGACATCGGCCACATCCAGGTCGAGGCCGACGGACGCGCCTGCGCCTGCGGCAACAAGGGCTGCCTGGAGGCCCACTTCAGCGGCGCCGCGCTCGCCCGCGACGCCGAGGAGGCGGCCCGCACGGGACAGTCGCCCGAGCTCGCCGACCGGCTGGAGACGGCGGGGAAGCTCACCGCCGTCGACGTCGCGGCCGCCGCGGCGGCCGGGGACGCCACGTCCCTGGAGCTCATCCGCGAGGGCGGCAACCGTGTCGGCCAGGTCATCGCCGGACTCGTCAGCTTCTTCAACCCCGGCCTCGTCGTGATCGGCGGCGGCGTCACCGGACTCGGCCACACCCTGCTCGCCAGCGTCCGCACCCAGGTCTACCGGCAGTCACTGCCGCTGGCCACCGGCAACCTCCCGATCGTGCTGGGCGAACTGGGCCCCACCGCCGGAGTGATCGGCGCGGCCCGCCTCATCAGCGACCACCTGTTCTCACCCGCGTAACGGGTCACGGGCAGCCGCTCCCCGGGAGGGGAACGGGCGGGCACGCCCTGCCACCGGCCCGAACCCGGCAGCACCACCGGCACCACGGCACCAGCGGTACCACGGCACCACCCGCCCGAAGCCCGGCAGCACCACCGGCACCACGGCACCACCCGAAACGGCACGCGCAGCACCCGCACCCGCCGAGGGGACCCGTCATGGCACCAGCACCACCACCCGCACCGCCGCTCCTCACCATGTCCGGCATCACCAAGTCCTTCCCCGGTGTCCGTGCCCTCGACGGCGTCGACCTGGACGTCCAGGCCGGCGAGGTCCACTGCCTCCTCGGCCAGAACGGCGCCGGAAAGTCCACCCTCATCAAGGTGCTCGCCGGCGCCCACCAGCCCGACGACGGCGAGATCACCTGGCGCGGCGAGCCCGTCTCGCTCAGGTCCCCCATCGCCGCCATGCGCCTGGGCATCGCCACCATCTACCAGGAACTCGACCTGGTCGAGGGCCTGTCCGTCGCCGAGAACGTCTTCCTCGGCCATGAACCCACCACCGCCGGGTTCGTCGTACGCGGCCGCGAGGCCCGCCGGGAGGCCGGCGCCCTGCTGCGCCGCCTCGGCCACCCCGAGATCGACCCGGCCCGCCAGGTCGGCGAACTCTCCGCCGCCCAGCAGCAGATCGTCTCGATGGCCCGCGCGCTCTCCCACGACGTGCGCCTCATCGTGATGGACGAGCCCTCCGCCGCCCTCGACCCCGACGAGACCGACAACCTCTTCCGCATCGTCGCCCAGCTCACCGCCGACGGAGTCGCCGTCGTCTACATCTCCCACCGCCTGGAGGAGATCCGGCGCATCGGCGACCGCGTCACCGTCCTCAAGGACGGCCGGGCCGTCGCGGGCGGGCTGCCCGCGGAGTCCACGCCCACCCGTGACATCGTTGCCCTGATGACCGGCCGCAACGTCGAGTACGTCTTCCCCGGCCGGCCCGCCACCGCCCCCGACGGCGCCCCCGTGCTGCGCGTCGAAGGACTGGCCCGCGACGGCGAGTTCGCCCCCGTCGATCTCGAACTGCGCCCCGGCGAGATCGTCGGACTCGCCGGACTGGTCGGCTCCGGACGCTCCGAGATCCTGGAGACCATCTACGGGGCAAGGAAGCCCACCGCCGGCCGGGTCACCGTCGACGGACGCCCCCTCAAACCCGGCAGCGTCCGCTCCGCCGTCCGCGCCGGACTCGGCCTCGCCCCCGAGGAACGCAAGGCCCAGGGCCTGCTGATGCTGGAGTCCGTCACCCGCAATGTGTCGGTCTCCTCGCTCTCCCGCTTCTCGCGCGGCGGCTGGCTCGACCGCGGCGAGGAGCGCAGGGCCGCACAGCGCTCCACCCGGGAGCTGTCCCTGCGCCCCGACAACCCCGACGCCCGGATCCGCACCCTGTCCGGCGGCAACCAGCAAAAGGCCGTACTCGCCCGCTGGCTGCTCCGCGGCTGCCGGGTCCTGCTGCTCGACGAGCCCACCCGCGGCGTCGACGTCGGCGCCCGCGCCGAGCTCTACGCGGTGATCCGGCGGCTCGCCGACGACGGACTCGCCGTCCTGCTCGTCTCCAGCGAGGTCCCCGAAGTGCTGGGCCTCGCCGACCGGGTGCTCGTCCTGCGCGAAGGCCGCGTCGTCCACACGGCGCCCGCGGCCCAGCTGGACGAGCACCGCGTACTCGACCTCGTCATGGAAGGGAGCCCGAGCTCATGACGCAGCCCGCCTCCGAGGCCCCGCAGGCACCGCCGCCGCCCGTGGCCAAGCCCACCGCCGACCGGGGCGGCCGGCGTCCGGCGGTCGGACTGCGCGCCGATGTGCGCAATCTGTCCCTGCTCGGCGTCCTGGCCGTCCTGATCGCCGTCGGCGGCATCACCAAGCCCGACACCTTCCTGGACACCTCCAACCTCCAGCTGGTGCTCACCCAGGCGTCCGTCATCGGTGTCGTCACCGTCGGCATGACCTTCGTCATCACCAGCGGCGGCATCGACCTGTCCGTCGGCGCGATCGTCGCCCTCGCCTCCGTATGGGCGACGACCGTCGCCACCCAGGAGTACGGCTTCGCCGGCATCCTCTTCACCGCGGTCATCGTCGGTCTGGGCTGCGGACTGGTCAACGGACTGCTCATCGCCTACGGCGGCATGGTGCCGTTCATCGCGACCCTCGCCATGCTCGCATCGGCCCGCGGACTCGCCCTGCAGATCACCGACGGCAGGACCCAGATCGTCACCGTGACGTCGGTGCTCGACCTCGGCGTGCCCGACTCCTACATCCTCGGCGTCCCGCCGCTGGTCCTGGTCTTCGCCGCGGTCACGATCGTCGGCTGGCTGGTCCTGAACCGCACGACGTTCGGCCGCCGCACCGTCGCCGTCGGCGGCAACGCCGAAGCCGCCCGCCTCGCCGGCATCGACGTACGCCGCCAGCGGCTCTACCTCTACCTGCTCTCCGGGCTGTGCTGCGGAATCGCCGCATTCCTGCTGATCATCCTGTCCGGCTCCGGCCAGAACACCAACGGCAACCTCTACGAACTCGACGCCATCGCCGCGGCGATCATCGGCGGCACCCTGCTC
Organism: Streptomyces sp. FIT100; assembly: GCF_024584805.1. Taxonomy (NCBI): domain Bacteria; kingdom Bacillati; phylum Actinomycetota; class Actinomycetes; order Kitasatosporales; family Streptomycetaceae; genus Streptomyces; species Streptomyces sp. FIT100. The sequence continues at coordinate 6,964,300 of NZ_CP075715.1, forward strand.
AGCGGCGGCCGCGGCACCATCGTCGGCTCCGTGCTCGGCGTCCTCGTCTTCACCACCATCACCAACATCTTCGCCCTCAACAATCTGGAGAGCGCCGTCCAGCAGATCGCCAAGGGAGCGATCATCGTGGCCGCCGTCCTGGTCCAGCGCAGCACCCTGCGCAACGGCGAGACGTGACAGCCGGGCCCGCCCGCCTGTCCCGCACCTCACGCCTCGCCACCGTCCACCCCCCTCACCCCCGCACCCGCCCCGCACGCCCGATCGCACCCTGTCCCGAAAGGGGTCTGTCGCCATGCCAGAAATCACGGGCACCAGCCGCAGAGGACTGCTCTTCGGCACCGCCGCCGTCTCCGCCGGCGCCCTGCTCACCGCCTGCACCAGCAACGAGCCCAGTAAGTCCGATAAGGCGGCCACGGCCACGAACAACGCGCCGGCCGCCGACGACGCCCCCGGCAAGGCCGTCACCATCGGTTTCGCCGGACCCCAGGCCGACCACGGCTGGCTGAACGCCATCAACCAGAACGCCAAGGACCGGGCGGCCAAGTACTCCGACGTGACCCTGGAGATCACCGAGGGCTCCAACGACACCGCCGCCCAGATCGGCCAGATCCAGACCCTCATCAACAAGAAGGTCGACGTCCTGGTGATCCTGCCGGCCGACGGCAAGGCCCTGACCCAGGTCGGCCTCCAGGCCATGAAGGCCGGCATCCCCGTCATCAACCTGGACCGGATCTTCGCCTCCCCGCAGGCGTACCGCTGCTGGATCGGCGGCGACAACTACGGCATGGGCCTCAACGCCGGCCGCTACATCGGCGAACAGCTCAAGGACAAGCCGAACGCCAAGGTCATCGAGCTCGCCGGGCTCGACAACCTGGAGCTCACCAAGCAGCGCAGCCAGGGCTTCGACGACGCCCTCAAGAACTACCCCAACATCACCAAGGTGGCACGCCAGGCCGCCGAATTCACCGTCGAGTCCGGCCAGGCCAAGATGGCCCAGCTGCTCCAGGCGCAGAAGCAGTTCGACGCGCTGTGGAACCACGACGACGACCAGGGCGTGGGCGCCCTGCGCGCCATCCAGCAGGCCGGCCGCGACGACTTCCTCATGGTCGGCGGCGCCGGCGCCAAGTCCGCGATGGACGCCATCAAGGCCGACAACAGCGTGCTCAAGGCGACCGTCCTCTACCCGCCGACCATGGCCGCGTCCGCCATCGACCTGGCGCGGGCGCTCGGCCAGGGCAAGGGCATCGGCGGTCTCGCGGAGCTGGAGATCCCCGCCTCGATCACGCTCTACTCGGCCGTCGTCACCAAGGACAACGTCGCCGAGTACGAGCCCACGGGCTTCAGCTGACCGTCCCGGCCCGCCGCCACCGAGCAATCGACGAGGAGGAACCCGCATGGAACAGAGGGACAGTGAGGCCGCGCCGCCGACGCTCGGCATCGGCATGGTCGGATACGCGTTCATGGGCGCCGCCCACTCCCAGGGGTGGCGCACCGTGGGCCGCGTCTTCGACCTGCCGCTGAGGCCGGTCCTCGCCGCGATCGGCGGCCGTGACGCGACCGCGGTCAGGGCCGCGGCGGACCGGCACGGCTGGGCGGCTGCGGAGACGGACTGGCGAGCCCTCGTGACCCGGGACGACGTCCAGCTGGTCGACGTCTGCACCCCCGGTGACAGCCATGCGGAGATCGCCATCGCGGCGCTGGAGGCGGGCAAACACGTCCTGTGCGAGAAACCGCTGGCCAACTCGGTCGCCGAGGCCGAGGCCATGGCCTCGGCGGCCGAGCGGGCCGCGGCGCGCGGCCAGGTGGCGATGGTCGGCTTCAACTACCGGCGGGTGCCCGCGATCGCGTACGCCCGCCGGCTCATCGACGGCGGCCGGCTCGGTGCGCTGCGCCACGTACGGGTCACCTACCTCCAGGACTGGCTCGTCGACCCCGACTTCCCGCTGACCTGGCGGCTGGAGCGCGAACACGCCGGCTCGGGAGCCCTCGGCGACCTGGGCGCCCACGCCGTCGACCTCGCCCAGTACCTGGCGGGGGAGCCGCTCGTCGGCGTCTCCGCGCTCACCGAGACCTTCGTGCGGGAGCGGCCGCTGCTCGCCGGGGCGTCGAGCGGTCTGTCGGCATCCGGCGGCGCCGCGCGCGGAGCGGTCACCGTCGACGACGCCGCCCTGTTCACCGGGCGGCTCGCCTCCGGCGCCCTCGCCTCCTTCGAGGCCACCCGGATGGCGTCGGGCCGCAAGAACGCCCTGCGGCTGGAGATCAACGGTGAACTCGGCTCGCTCGCCTTCGATCTGGAACGGCTCAACGAGCTGTCCTTCCACGACAACACCGAGCCCGCCGCGTCGGCCGGCTTCCGGCGGATCCTGGTCACCGAGGCCGACCACCCGTACCTCGCGGCGTGGTGGCCGCCCGGCCACGCCCTCGGCTACGAGCACACCTTCACCCACCAGGCACACGACCTGGTGCACGCCATCGCCGAAGGGACCGCGCCCGCACCGTCCTTCGCCGACGGCCTCCAGGTGCAGCGCGTCCTCGCAGCGGTGGAGGAGAGCGCCGAGAAGAACGCCGTCTACACACCCATCCCCCTGTGACACAGCCGTCCGAGGAGGTCCTCGCCGTGCCACGTCCCTTCACCCTCTTCACCGGCCAGTGGGCCGATCTTCCCCTGGAGGAGGTCTGCCGGCTCGCCCGCGACTTCGGCTACGACGGACTCGAACTCGCCTGCTGGGGCGACCACTTCGAGGTCGACAAGGCCCTCTCCGACCCCTCCTACCTGGACGGGCGGCGGGCGCTGCTCGACAAGTACGGGCTCCAGTGCTGGGCGGTCTCCAACCATCTCGTCGGGCAGGCCGTCTGCGACCACCCGATCGACGAGCGGCACAAGGCGATCCTGCCCGCCCGGATCTGGGGCGACGGCGAGCCCGAGGGCGTACGGCAGCGGGCGGCACGCGAACTCGCCGACACCGCACGCGCCGCCGCCGCCTTCGGCGTCCGTACCGTCATCGGCTTCACCGGTTCCTCGATCTGGCATCTGGTCGCCATGTTCCCGCCGGTGCCCGAGCACATGATCGAGCGCGGGTACGAGGACTTCGCCGAACGCTGGAACCCGATCCTCGACGTCTTCGACGCCGAAGGCGTCCGCTTCGCCCACGAGGTCCACCCCAGCGAGATCGCCTACGACTACTGGACCACGCACCGCGCCCTGGAGGCCGTCGGCCACCGCCCCGCCTTCGGGCTGAACTTCGACCCCAGCCACTTCGTCTGGCAGGACCTCGACCCGGTCGGCTTCCTGTGGGACTTCAAGGACCGTATCTACCACGTCGACTGCAAGGAGGCGCGGCGCCGCCTCGACGGCCGCAACGGCCGGCTCGGCTCGCACCTGCCCTGGGGCGACCCGCGGCGCGGCTGGGACTTCGTCTCCGCCGGGCACGGCGACGTGCCCTGGGAGGACGTCTTCCGGATGCTCCGTTCCATCGGCTACGACGGCCCGATCTCCGTGGAATGGGAGGACGCGGGCATGGACCGCCTCGCCGGCGCCCCCGAAGCGCTCGCCACCCTCAAGCGCTACGACTTCGACCCGCCGTCGGCCTCGTTCGACGCGGCCTTCGGAGGCAACGACTAGGAGAGGACCGGGGGCCTGTGTCCCCGTCCGCCCGTCGGGGGCGGGCCCGCGTCCGGTGGCGGCAGCACGCCGCCGGGCCGGTCCGGCCTGCCCCGGCCCCGCTTTGTCCTGCCCCGGGAGAAAGTTCAACTTCCTTGCTGCGCAAGGGCTTTCGGCCCTGGACGAACCCGGCTACCGTCCCTGAGGTGTACAGGACACGGACACGAACCTGTGACACAGCACCGAACGTGACCAGCGTGACGGCGCACGCCGGTCCCCGGACCTTCCGAACGGCAAGCAGCACCCGCCCGTACGACCGGCTACCTCCGGAGGACACACGTGCACAGAAAACGGCCCGGAGCACAACGAGCCCGCATCAGAAAGGGACTCGCGCTCCTCACCGGCAGCCTTCTCGCCGCGACGTCACTGGCCATCTCCGCCCCCGGCGCCGCGGCCCACCCGGACCACCCGGCCCCCGCCCCGGCGGCCGAGGAGTTCCAGCAGGTCACCCTCGCCAAGGGCGAGCCCGAGACCGGCGAGCCCATGTCCCTCGCCGTCCTGCCCGACCGCAGCGTCCTGCACACCTCGCGCGACGGCGAGCTGCGCAGCACCGACGCCGCCGGCAACACCAAGGTGATCGGCACCATCCCCGTCTACTCGCACGACGAGGAAGGTCTCCAGGGCGTCGGCATCGACCCCGCCTTCGCCGAGAACCGGGCGATCTACCTCTACTACGCGCCCCCGCTGGACACCCCCGCAGGCGACGCGCCCAACGACGGCACGGCCGCCGACTTCGCCAAGTACGACGGAGTCAACCGGCTCTCCCGCTTCGTCCTCAAGGCCGACGGAACCCTCGACAACGCCAGCGAGAAGAAGGTCATCGACATCCCCGCCACCCGCGGCATCTGCTGCCACGTCGGAGGGGACATCGACTTCGACGCGCAGGGCAACCTGTACCTGTCCACCGGCGACGACTCCAACCCGTTCGCCTCCGACGGCTACACGCCCATCGACGAGCGCACCGGCCGCAACCCCGCCTACGACGCCCGCCGCACCTCCGGCAACACCAACGACCTGCGCGGCAAGGTCCTGCGCATCAAGGTCGCCGACGACGGCTCCTACACGGTCCCCGACGGCAACCTCTTCGCCCCGGGCACGGACAAGACCCGGCCCGAGATCTACGCGATGGGCTTCCGCAACCCCTTCCGCTTCAGCGTCGACAAGAAGACCGGAATCCTCTACGTCGGCGACTACGGGCCCGACGCGGGCGCGGCCGACCCCAAGCGCGGCCCGGCCGGACAGGTCGAGTTCGCCCGCATCACCAAGCCCGGCAACTTCGGCTGGCCCTTCTGCACCGGCGACAACGACCCCTACGTCGACTACGACTTCGCCACCAAGGTGTCCGGAGCCACCTTCGACTGCGCGGCCCCGAAGAACGACTCGCCGTACAACACCGGCCTGGTCGACCTGCCGCCCGCCGAGCCGGCGTGGCTCCCCTACGACGGCGGCTCCGTCCCCGAGTTCGGCACCGGCTCCGAGTCCCCGATGGGCGGGCCCGTCTACCGCTACGACCCGGACCTCGACTCCCCGGTCAAGTTCCCCGAGGCGTACGACGGCGACTTCTTCGCCGGCGAGTTCGGCCGCCGCTGGATCAAGCGCATCGAGCACGGCGACGACGGCACCGTCCAGTCCATCAACCCCGTCCCGTGGACCGGAACGCAGATCATGGACATGGCCTTCGGGCCCGACGGGGCGCTGTACGTCCTCGACTACGGCACCGCCTGGTTCGGCGGCGACGAGCACTCCGCGATCTACCGCATCGAGAACGCCACCGGAGGCCGCTCCCCGGTCGCCGAGGCCGGCGCCAGCAAGACCTCCGGCACCGCCCCGCTGCGGGTCGCCCTCTCCTCGGCCGGCACCACCGACGCCGACGGCGACGCCCTCACCTACAGCTGGGACTTCGGCGACGGCGGCACCTCCACCGCGGCCAACCCCACCCACACCTACCGCAAGAACGGCACCTATACGGCGACCGTGACCGCCAAGGACCCGACGGGACGCACCGGCTCCGCCAGCGTCCAGGTCGTCGTCGGCAACACCGCACCCAAGGTCACACTGGAACTGCCCACCGAGGGCGCACTGTTCAGCTTCGGCGACGAGGTCCCCTTCAAGGTGACCGTCACCGACCCGGAGGACGGCACCGTCGACTGCGCCAAGGTCAAGGTCACCTACGTCCTCGGCCACGACAGCCACGGCCACCCCGTGACCTCCGCGAACGGCTGCACCGGCACCATCAAGACCTCCGCCGACGGCGGACACGACCCCAACGCCAACATCTTCGGAGTCTTCGACGCCGAGTACACCGACGGCGGAGGCGGCGGCCAGGCCCCGCTCACCACACACGACCAGGCGCAGCTCCAGCCCCGGCACCGGCAGGCCGAGCACTTCAGCGCCCAGTCCGGCATCACGGTCTACGACAAGGCGCCCGCCAACGGAGGAAGGACCGTGGGCGACATCGACGACGGGGACTGGATCTCCTTCAAGCCCTACAACCTGTCCGGCTCCACCAAGCTCACCGCCCGGATCTCCTCCGGCGGCGCGGGCGGCTTCCTCGAAGTGCGCACCGGCTCGGCGACCGGCACCCTCCTCGGCTCCGCCCCCGTCCCGGTGACCGGCGGCTGGGAGACCTTCCAGGACATCGACGTACCCCTGCGGGCCGTGCCGAAGAAGACCACCGAACTCTTCCTGGTCTTCAAGGGCGGAGCCGGAGCGCTCTACGACGTCGACGACTTCGAACTCTCCAGCACCCCCGTCGACCGCACCGCCAAGCGGGTCCTCGTCTTCTCCAAGACCGCCGGCTTCCGCCACGACTCCATCCCCACCGGTGTCGCCGCCCTGAAGGAACTCGGCGCCGGAAGCAACATCACCGTCGACGCCACCGAGGAAGCCGCCCAGTTCACGACGAGCAACCTCGCCCGCTACGACGCCGTCGTGTTCCTGTCCACCACCGGTGACGTCCTCAACGCCGACCAGCAGAAGGCGTTCGAGAACTACGTCGCCACGGGCGGCGGCTACATGGGCGTCCACGCCGCGGCCGACACCGAGTACGACTGGGGCTTCTACGGCGGACTCGTCGGCGCCTACTTCCACTCCCACCCGCAGATCCAGAAGGCCACCGTCCGCGTCGAGGACCACGACCACCCCGCCACCTCGCACCTGGAGGCGGCCTGGGAGCGCACGGACGAGTGGTACAACTACCGCACCAACCCGCGCGGTCAGGCCCGCATCCTCGCCACCCTGGACGAAACCACCTACCAGGGCGGCAACATGAAGGGCGACCACCCCATCGCCTGGTGCCAGACCTACCAGGGCGGCAGGGCCTTCTACACCGGCGGCGGACACACCAAGGAGTCCTACGCCGAGCCGGCCTTCCGCCGGCACCTCCTCGGCGGACTGCGCTACGCCTCCGGACAGGTCAACGCCGACTGCAAGCCGGCGACCGGCTACCGCGACCTGTTCAACGGCCAGACCCTGGAAGGCTGGAAGCAGGCGGGGCCCGGGAAGTTCAACGTCGTGGGCGGCGAGCTGCAGACCGAGGGCGGCATGGGCATGCTCTGGTACCAGGCCAAGCAGTTCGCGTCGTACTCGCTCAAGCTCGACTGGAAGATGGCGGGCGACGACAACTCCGGGATCTTCGTCGGCTTCCCGGCCTCCGACGACCCCTGGTCCGCCGTGAACAACGGCTACGAGATCCAGATCGACGCCAGCGACGCACCTGACCGCACCACCGGTGCGATCTACAGCTTCAAGTCGGCCGACCTCAAGGCCCGCGACCGGGTGCTGCGGCCCCCGGGCCAGTGGAACAGCTACGAGGTCAAGGTCCAGGGCGAGCGGCTCCAGGTCTTCCTCAACGGAGTGAAGATCAACGACTACACCAACACCGACCCCGTCCGCAGCCTGAAGGACGGCTACATCGGCCTCCAGAACCACGGAGCCGACGACCAGGTCTCCTTCCGCAACATCCAGATCAAGGAGCTGCCCTCGGCGTCGTAGGGCGGCCCCTGCCGGATCCACAAGCCGGCGGCGGGCGGGGAGACGCCGTACCCCCGCCCGCCGCCCCACCACCGCCGCACCGCAGCCAGGGAGGCAGCCCGTGACCAATCCCAAGGAACACCGCACCGGGGTCTGGCTGATCGGAGCCCGCGGCTCCGTCGCCACCACCGCGATCGCCGGCTGCGCCGCGGTCACAGCCGGACTGCACCCGGCCACGGGCATGGTGACGGAAACCCCGCCGTTCGCCGCGGCCGGACTGCCATCGTTGTCATCGCTGGTCTTCGGCGGCCACGACACCACCGCCTGCCCCCTGCCCAAGCGGGCCGAACACCTCGCCGCCGGCGGCGTCCTGCCCCACGGCCTGCCCGCCGCCCTGCGCGCCGAACTCACCGCGGCCGACGAGGAGATCCGCACCGGCGGACCACTCCCCGGAGACACCCGCACCGACACCGAACTCATCGCAGCCTTCACCGCCGACCTCACCTCCTTCCTGCGCCGCCACGACCTCGCCCGCGCCGTCGTCGTCAACGTCGCCTCCACCGAACCCGCCCCGGGCCCGGACGCCGAACGGCTCCCCGCCAGCTCCCTCTACGCGGCCGCCGCGATCGAGGCCGGCTGCCCCTACATCAACTTCACCCCCTCCACCGGGCTGCGCACCGCGGCCCTCACCGACGCCGCCTCCGCCCGCGGACTTCCCCACGCGGGCCGGGACGGCAAGACCGGCCAGACGCTGCTCCGCTCCGTACTCGCCCCGATGTTCGTGCAACGTGCCCTGTCCGTCCGGGCATGGTCCGGCACCAACCTGCTGGGCGGCGGGGACGGGGCGGCGCTGGCCGACCCCGCGGCGGCAGCGGCGAAGAACGCCGGCAAGGAACGCGTCCTCGCCGACAGCCTCGGCGCCGCACCCCAGGGCGAGGTGCACATCGACGACGTGCCCGCACTCGGGGACTGGAAGACGGCCTGGGACCACATCGCCTTCGACGGCTTCCTCGGCACCCGCATGGTCCTGCAGACCACCTGGCAGGGCTGCGACTCCGCCCTCGCGGCCCCCCTCGTCCTCGACCTGGCCCGCCTCCTCGCCCGCGCCCACGAGGCGGGCATCTCCGGCCCCCTTCCCGAACTCGCCTTCTACTTCAAGGACCCCGACCCGGGCGCCCCGGCGGCCCTCGCCGAGCAGTACGGGGAGCTGCTCGGCCTTGCCGACCGCCTGCGGGACGCCCGATGACACCCGGCCGCGGCCTCGGCCGGGGCACCCGCGGCGCCGTGGCGGCCGTGACCGCGCTCGGGGCCGTGGGCGTCCTCGGCGTCCTGGCGGCACTGCGCTCCTCGGCCGGGCCGCAGCCGTCCCGGTCCCCGACGGGCCCCCGCCCCGCACCGCGAGCTGTCACGGGCTCCCACCGCCCGCCGGCGGGCGGTGCGCCGGCCCGCGCCGAAGAACAGGCGGGGGACAGCCCCGGCGGGACGAGGGGACCGGAGCCCGCGGCCGCGTCCGGGCCCCCCGACGCCCCCGACGCCCCCGACGCCCCCGACGCCCCCGACGTGCCGGAAGGGACGGCGCCCGATACGCCCCCCGGTGCGGCGCCTGATGCGGTGTCGGGCCGCACCGGGGCACGGGCCGGGGCTACCGGCGCCGATCCGGCTCAGCCGAGAGCGTCGGCACCGACACCGGCACCCGCACCCGGACCGGCACCCGCGCCCGGACCGGCACCCGCGCCCGGACCGGCACCGGCACCGGCACGGGCGGCCGGGAGGCGGGCGCGGCCGGACGCCGCGGCCACCCCCGCCGCGGTGGCCGCGGGGCGCGGCGGCCGACTACGCGCATGGGCCGAACTCCTGCGCGTCTCCGCCCTGTTCACCGTCCCCGGCGACGCGCTCGCCGGCGCGGCCTGTGCCGGGCTGCGCCCCAACCGGGGCACTGCGCTCGCCGTGGGCGCCTCGCTGTGCCTGTACGAGGCGGGCATGGCCCTCAACGACTGGGCCGACCGCGACGAGGACGCCGTCGAACGCCCGCACCGCCCCCTCCCGTCCGGCCGGATCAGCCCGCCCGCGGCCCTGGCCGCGGCCGGCGCCCTGACCGCCGCCGGCCTGGCCCTGGCGGCCCGGGCGGGCCGCGCCCCGCTGGCCGTCGCCACGACCCTGGCGGCGGCGGTCTGGTCGTACGACCTCCACCTCAAGCACACCCCGGCAGGCCCGGCGGCGATGGCCTCGGCCCGCACCCTGGACCTCCTCCTCGGCGCGACGGCCACCCGCCCCACGGCACTGCGCCCCGCCCTGCCGCACGCCGCGCTCCTCGGCGCCCACACCTACGCGATCACCTCCGTCTCCCGCCACGAAACCCAGGGCGGTTCCACCAGGGCGCCCCTCGCGGCGCTGGCGACCGCCCTGGTCATCACCGCGGCGACGGCCCGCCCACGCAACCGGCCCTCTCCCACCGCCGGGACCGGGGTCGGGAGCGGCACCGGGGCCTGGGCCGGGACCGGGGCAGGGGCAGGGGGCAGCCCGCCCACGGCACCGGCCGGACGCCTCCGGGACCGGGCCGCGTCCCTGATGCGGGCATCCGACGGCCTCGCCCCCGTCGCCGCCGGGCTCGCCGCCTCCGCCTACGCCCGCACCGCCCTCACCCCCTTCCTGCACGCCGCCCTCAACCCCTCCCCGCCCCTCACCGAACGCGCCGTCGGCGCCGGGATCCGCGCCATGATCCCGCTGCAGGCCGCCCTCGCCGCACGCTCCGGCGCGCCCGGCACCGGCCTCGCCGTCCTCGCGCTCGTCCCCGTTGCCCGACGCCTCGCCAGGAAGGTGAGCCCCACATGAGCCTGCGCCTCGGCTATGGAACCAACGGCCTCACCGACCTCCGCCTCGACGACGCCCTCGTCCTCCTCGCGGACCTCGGCTACGACGGCGTCGGCCTCACCCTCGACCACATGCATCTCGACCCGCTCGCCCCCGATCTCGGCTCCCGCACCCGCCGGCTCGCGGGCCGCCTCGCCGACCTCGGCCTGGAAGTCACCGTCGAGACCGGCGCCCGCTACGTCCTCGACCCGCGGCGCAAGCACGGCCCGTCGCTTCTCGACCCCGACCCGGACGCCCGCGCCGCCCGCACCGGACTCCTCGTCCGCGCCGTGCAGGTCGCCGAGGACCTCGGCGCGCACGCCGTGCACTGCTTCAGCGGCATCACCCCCGCGGCCACCGCGCCCGAGACCGCCTGGCAGCGCCTCGAAGCCGCCCTCACCCCCGTCCTGGACGTCGCGGCCACCGCCCGCGTCCCCCTCGCCGTCGAACCCGAACCCGGCCATCTCCTCGCCACCCTCGACGACTTCCATCACCTGCGCACCCTCCTCGGCGACCCCGAACCCCTCGGCCTCACCCTCGACATCGGCCACTGCCAGTGCCTGGAGACGGCACCCCCCGCCGACTGCGTCGAACAGGCCGCCCCCTGGATCCGGCACGTCCAGATCGAGGACATGCGCCGCGGCGTCCACGAACACCTCCCCTTCGGCGACGGCGAGATCGACTTCCCGCCCGTCCTCGACGCCCTCGCCGCCACCGGCTACCGCGGCCTGACCGTCGTCGAACTGCCCCGCCACTCCCACGCGGGCCCCGAACTCGCCCGCGCCTCCCTCGACTTCCTGCGCTCCCACCTCCCCTCGAACGGAGCCGCGGCATGACCACCCTGACCCGCGACGAACTCGACACCCGGCTCGACGCCGCCGCCCGCGCCTGGCTGCGCCAAGCCCTCGACGAAGCGTCCCGCCCCGACGACGGCACCCCACCCGCCTGGGAAATCCGCTTCGCCGCCGCGGGCCGCCACTGCGGCCAGGACCACGCCGACTCCGTACGCACCCTCCTCCTGCGCGAAGCCCGCGCCGACGCGGCCACCCTCACCCGCCTCTACCAGCAGGGCACCGCAGCCGAACGTCGCGCCGTCCTCCTCTCCCTGCCCCAACTCGCCCCCGCGCCTGCCGACGGCCTGCCCCTCGTCGAGGACGCCCTGCGCACCAACGACACCCGGCTCGTCGCCGCCGCCGTCGGCCCCTACGCCGCCGAACACCTCGATGCGCACTCCTGGCGCCACGCACTCCTCAAATGCCTGTTCACCGGCGTGCCACTGGCCGCGGCCGACGGACTCGAACGCCGTGCCCGGGGCGACGCGGAACTGGCCCGCATGCTCGGCGACTACGCCGCCGAACGCACCGCCGCCGGCCGCCCCGTCCCCGCCGACCTCCACCGCGTCCTCGCCCTGACGTCCCCCACGGAGAAGTCCTGATGCGCATCTTCGACCCCCACATCCACATGACCTCCCGCACCACGGACGACTACCAGGCGATGCACGCCGCCGGCGTCCGCGCCGTCGTCGAACCCTCCTTCTGGCTCGGCCAGCCCCGTACCTCACCCGCCTCCTTCTTCGACTACTTCGACGCCCTCCTCGGCTGGGAACCCTTCCGCGCCGCCCAGTACGGCATCGCCCACCACTGCACCGTCGCCCTCAACCCCAAAGAGGCCAACGACCCCCGCTGCACCCCCGTCCTCGACGCACTGCCCCGCTATCTCGTCAAGGACAACGTCGTCGCCGTGGGCGAGATCGGCTACGACTCCATGACCCGCGCCGAGGACACCGCCCTCGCCGCCCAGCTCCAGCTCGCCGCCGACCACCAGCTGCCCGCCCTCGTGCACACCCCCCACCGTGACAAACTCGCCGGCCTGCGCCGCACCATCGACGTCGTCCGCGAATCGGCGCTCGCCCCCGAGGACGTCCTCCTCGACCACCTCAACGAGACGACCGTCAAGGAGGCCAAGGACGCCGGCTGCTGGCTCGGCTTCTCCATCTATCCCGACACCAAGATGGACGAGGACCGCATGGTCGCCATCCTCAGGACCCACGGCACCGAGAAGGTCCTCGTCAACTCGGCCGCCGACTGGGGCAAGAGCGACCCCCTCAAGACCCGCAGGACCGCCGACGCCATGCTCGCCGCCGGATTCACCGCCGACGACGTCGACCAGGTCCTGTGGCGCAACCCCGTCGCCTTCTACGGCCGAAGCGGCCGCCTCCAGCTCGACGTCCCCGCACCCGAGGCCCTGCACGAGGGCAACTCGATCCTCCGCGGCGGGGAATGAGGAGGCGACCCGTATGCGCTTCCGCCACCCCGACGGCTCCACCGTCCACCTCTCCTACTGCACCAACGTCCACCCGGCCGAGACCCTCGACGGCGTCCTCGCCCAGCTGCGCGACCACTGCGAACCCGTCCGCAAACGCCTGGGCCGCGACCGCCTCGGCATCGGCCTGTGGCTGGCCAAGGACGCCGGCCGCGCCCTCGTCACCGACCCTGCTGCCCTGCGCGGACTGCGCGCCGAACTCGACCGCCGCGGCCTGGAAGCCGTCACCCTCAACGGCTTCCCCTACGAGGGATTCGGCGCCGACGAGGTCAAGTACCGCGTCTACCGGCCCGACTGGACCGAGCCGCCGCGGCTCGCCCACACCAGCGACCTCGCCCGGCTCCTCGCCGCCCTGCTCCCCGACGACGTCACCGAGGGATCCGTCTCCACCCTCCCGCTCGCCTGGCGCACCCGCTTCGACGAGCAGGCCGCCGCCACCGCACGCACCGCGCTGACCACCCTCGCCGAACGCCTCGACGCCCTCCAGGAACTCACCGGCAAGTCGATCCGGATAGCCCTCGAACCCGAACCCGGCTGCACCGTGGAGACCACCGCCGACGCGATCGGCCCGCTCACCGCCATCGCCGACAACCGCATCGGCATCTGCATCGACACCTGCCATCTCGCCACCTCCTTCGAAGAACCCGGCCCCGCGCTGGACGCCCTCGCCACCGCGGGCATCACCATCCCCAAAGCGCAGCTCTCCGCCGCCCTGCACGCCGAACACCCCCACCTCCCCGAGGTCCGCGACGCACTCGCCGCCTTCGCCGAACCCCGCTTCCTCCACCAGACCCGCACCCGCACCGCCGCCGGCCTGCGCGGCACCGACGACCTCCACGAGGCACTCGCCGCCGACGCCCTCCCCGACGGCGCCCCCTGGCGCGCCCACTTCCACGTGCCCCTCCACGCACCACCGGCCCCGCCGCTCACCTCCACACTGCCCGTACTCCAGGACACCCTGGCCCGCCTCGTCGGCGGCCCCACACCACTCACCCACCACCTCGAGGTCGAGACCTACACCTGGCAGGCCCTCCCCGCCGAGCTGCGGCCCCGCAGCCGTGCCCAGCTCGCCGACGGCATCGCCGCCGAACTCACCCTCGCCCGCGACCTGCTCACCGAACTCGGCCTCAAGGAACTCCCATGACCGCCACCTCCGCCCAGGGCACCGTGCGACCCACCCCCCTCCTCGTCCTGGACGTCGTCGGCCTCACCCCTCGTCTGCTCGACCACATGCCCCACCTCAGGAAGCTCGCCACCACCGGCTCGCACGCCCCGCTCGGCACCGTGCTCCCCGCCGTCACCTGCACCGCCCAGTCCACCTTCCTCACCGGCACCCTCCCCGACGAGCACGGCATCGTCGGCAACGGCTGGTACTTCCGCGAACTGGGCGACGTCCTCCTGTGGCGCCAGCACAACGGCCTGGTCGCCGGCGACAAACTCTGGGACGCCGCCCGCCGCGTCCACCCGGACTACACCGTCGCCAGCATCTGCTGGTGGTACGCGATGGGCGCCGACACCGACATCACCGTCACCCCCCGCCCCGTGTACTACGCCGACGGTCGCAAGGAACCCGACTGCTACACCCGGCCCCCGGCGCTCCACGACGAACTCACCGAACGCTTCGGCACCTTCCCCCTGTTCCACTTCTGGGGCCCGGGCGCCGACATCGTCTCCAGCCGCTGGATCATCGACGCCACCCGGCACATCCTGCGCACCCGCACCCCCGACCTCGCCCTGTGCTACCTCCCGCACCTCGACTACGACCTGCAGCGCTACGGCCCCGACGACCCCCGCTCCCTGCAGGCCGCCGCCGACCTCGACACAGCCGTCGCCCCCCTCCTCGACGACGCCGCCCGCGAAGGCCGCACCGTCGTCGCCCTCTCCGAATACGGCATCACCCGCGTCACCCGCCCCATCGACATCAACCGCGAACTGCGCCGCGCCGGCCTCCTCGAAGTCCACACCCAGGACGGCATGGAGTACCTCGACACCATGGCCTCCCGGGCCTTCGCCGTCGCCGACCACCAGCTCGCCCACATCTACGTACGCCGGCCCGAGGACCTCGACGCCACCCGAGAAGCCCTCGACGGCCTGCCCGGGATCGCCCAGCTCCTCGACGACGAGGGCAAGAAGGAGCACGGCCTGGACCACCCGCGCTCCGGCGAGCTCGTCGCCGTCGCCGACCCCGACGCCTGGTTCACGTACTACTACTGGCTCGACGATACGAAGGCCCCCGACTTCGCCCAGCTCGTCGAGATCCACCGCAAGCCCGGATACGACCCCGTCGAGCTCTTCATGGACCCCGAGGACCCCTACGTCCGTATCAAGGCCGCCGCGGCCCTCGCCCGCAAGAAACTCGGCATGCGCTACCGCATGGCGGTCGTGCCGCTCGACCCCTCACCTATTCGCGGCAGCCATGGCCGCCTCCCCACGAGCGATGACGAAGGTCCGCTCATTCTGTGCTCCACCCCCCGCGCCGTAAGCGGCCGCGTCGCGGCCACCGATGTGAAGTCCCTGCTGCTTCACCTCGCCGGACTCCACTGAACCACAGGACACCGACAACGAGGAGTTATCCACAATGAGCCGCACGAGCAGCACCCCCGACCCCGAGCTCAGCCGCAAGCTCAGCAGACGCGGCATGCTCGGCGTCGCCGCCGGAGCCACCGCCGCCGCCCTCCTCGGCGCCGCCGCCCCCACCGCCGCCGCACACGGCAAGGGCCACGGCCACGGCCGCCCCGTACTGCCCCCGGGACGCCTCGGCATCCAGCTCTACTCGCTCCGCGACAAGGTCTCCACCCTCGGATTCGCCGCCGTCTTCGCCGAACTCGAGAAGTACGGCTACGACGAGGTCGAGTACGCCGGCTACACCCAGGGCTCCGCCGGCGCCATCACCCTCGACCAGCTCCGCCGGCTCACCCGCGACCACGGACTGCGCGCCATCGGCAGCCATGTCGGCTACTACTCCAACGACCCGGCCGCGTACACCTTCGCCCAGAACCTCGACCAGGTCCTCGACGACGCCCAGGCCCTCGGCCTCAAGCACATCGGCACCGCCTCGGGGCCCTGGCGCTACGGCTCCACCGTCGACGGCTGGAAGCGCTGCGCCGAGGAGTTCAACGAGTACGGCGCCGCCGCCAAGGCCCGCGGCATGAAGTTCTACCAGCACAACCACGCCGAGGAGTTCTCCTTCGCCACGGACCGGCCGGACGTCCGCCTCTACGACGTGCTCCTCGCCGAGACCGACCCGGATCTCGTCTACCTCGAAATGGACATCTACTGGGCCTACGCCGGCCAGTTCCGCTTCTCCAAGCGCGCCGACGGCACCCTCGACCCCTTCGACCCGCTGCGCTACGTCCTTGAGCAGCCCGACCGCTACCCGCTCTTCCACGTCAAGGACGGCGAGCACGACGAGACCGCCCGCGACGGCTACCGCATGGTGGACGTCGGCGACGGCGACATCGACTACCAGCGGTTCATCTCCGCCGTGACGAGGACCCGCGGCGGCCGCCTCGACCACCACTGGCAGGCCGAACACGACAACCCCGTCGAGTCGTTCGCCTTCGCCCGCAAGTCCAGCCGGCACCTGCACTCGCTGCGTGAGAAGGACTGCTGACGGACTTCGGCCCACCCCCGCCCGCGGCGAACGATTCGCCGCGGGCGGAGCCATGCGCCGGGAAAGTCACCGGAACTTCTCGCTACTGACCAGTAGAAGGAATGTTGCATTCCGTCCACCATGGGGCGCGAGCATGCCAAAGCCCGTCCGCCGGACCGGCGAACGGACTTCCTGAGCACCACCGAACCCAGGAGAACCCCCCCATGCATGCACGCAGTTGGACCACGGGAGCCGCGGCAGCCGTCGCCGCAACCACCCTCACCCTGGCGGCCCCCGCCGCATCGGCCGCCACCGCCACCGCCACCGCGCCGGCCGCCACCGCCACCGCGCCGGCCGCCACCCCCACCGCGCCGGCCGTCAAGCCCCCCACCACCAGCGCCACCGCAACCGCCGTAGAGACGACGGACGTCGACTACGCCACCTGGCAGCGCGACGTCGCCGCCGTCATCGCCGTCGCCCGCCCCTACATCGAACAGCGCACCGCACAGCCCCACGGCGAGAAGCAGGCGATCGTCCTCGACATCGACAACACCTCGCTCGAAACCGACTTCCACTACTTCTGGGAACTGCCGACCCCCGCGGTCACCCAGGTCCGCGACCTCGCCCGCTTCGCCGACTCCCGCGGCGTCGCCATCCACTTCGTCACCGCCCGCCCAGGCATCATCCACTCGCTCACCGACTGGAACCTGAAGCGAGCCGGCTACCCCGTCGACGGCCTCTACGTCCGCGACCTGCCCGACCTCTTCCACGAAGTCAGCGCCTACAAGACCGAGAAGCGCGCGGAGATCGAAGCCAAGGGCCACACCATCATCGCGAACATCGGCAACAACACCACCGACCTCGTCGGCGGCCACGCCGAGCGGACCTTCAAACTGCCCGACTACGGCGGCCGGCTGTCCTGACCGGGCGAACCACCCCCTGAAAAAGGCCGAACGGTCGTGGTGACCGGAACCCCGGCCACCACGGCCACCCGCACTTTCTCCACCCGCGCCTTCTCCACCGGCGCGGACCCCGACCCCATCCGCCCGATCAGCCCGCATCCCGGCTGATCGGCCGCGGATTCACCTCGATCCGCCCCACCCGCGGACGCCCCGGCGCACTCAGGAACAACGCCACGAACCCCGCGAACAGCGAAATCGAACCCGCGAGCACAAAGGCCCCCTCGTAGTCCCACGCCCCGACGACCACAGCCCCCATGCCCGAACCCAGCAGACCCGACACCAGCTTCGAGCTGTACACCAGACCGTAGTTCGACGCGTTGTTGTTCTCCCCGAAATAGTCCGCCGTCATCGCCGCGAACATCGGGAAGATCGCCCCGCCACCGAACCCGGAAATACTCGAGAACAGCAGGAACAACGGCAGATTGCTGATGTTCCCCGACCAGAGAATGCCGTACTGGGACAACCCCAGCACCACACACACGAAGATCAGACACTGCTTGCGCCCATAACGGTCCGACAGCCAGCCGATCACACCGCGCCCCGTACCGTTCACAATCGCCTTCAGCGACATTGCGGTCGCCACGATCCCGCCGGCGAAACCGGCCTCGTCACCGAACGGCACCTGGAACGCGATACCGAAGATGTTCACACCCGACGTGCACAGCAGGCAGAACCACATCAACGCCACCCGGCCCGTCCGCCACGCCTCGATCGGCGTGTACTGCCGCACCGCCGGCGGATTCTTCTCCAGCGCACGCCGCGCCCGCGGATCATCGGGCTTCCGCAGCGGATCCACCTCCGCCGGCCACCAGTTCTTCGGCGGATCCTGGAAGTAGAACCCCGCAACCGCCACCACCGCCGCCAGGAACAACCCCACCGACACCAGCACCCAGCGGAAATTCGTCAGGTCCATGAAGCCGGTGAAGATGAACACGAACGGCACCGAACCATAGGCGAACCCGCCATTGACGAAACCCGTCTTGCCGCCCTTCCGCTCCGGATACCACTTGCCGACCATGTTCACGCACGTCGCGTACACCATGCCCGCACCCATACCGCTGAACATGCCGAACCCGACATACGCCACCACGACATGCGGCGCAAAAGCGAGCGACAGATAACCCAGCAAGGTGCCCACCGCACCCAGCATCATCGCCCACCGCGCAGGCAACTTCCCGCTCTCCCGCAGTTTCCCCGCCGGGAAAGCCACCGCCGCCTGGAAGAACACCCACACACCCAGCATCCAGAAAATGTGCTGGTTGCTCCACTGATGCGCCGTGTGCAGAGTCTCCTCGGCCGACGCGAACGCATACTCCGCCGAACTGATGCCCATCATGCCGACCCACGGCAGAATGACCATCCATTTACGCTTGCGGCCCATGATGTCCACATCGGACTCGCCGATGCGATACACCCGGCCATTGGCGTCCGTCACCTCCCTGTAGGAGACGGGCGTGGAGATGTCTGTTGTCGCCATGCAGATCGAACCCCTTGCGTCGAAGAAGCCAGGCCAGCGCCCCCTGTCCGTACTCCTCGTGCCAGGGCCCGCGACACCCCGCCCGGCCGATCCGGCCGGGCAGGCCGATTCCACGGACCCCGTGGGTCGTTCTCCGGCTCAGTTCATCGACCACCACCCGGCAACAAACCCGCCGCCCGCGCCCACGCGTACTTCGCGCCCAGCACCGCGACCGGCTTCTCCGTCGTGTACGGATACGCCACGACACCCCGCTCGAAGAGATACGCGCACGCCTCCTCGACCTCCACATCACCGGCCAGCGACGCCACCACCGGCTTCTCGATCCCACGCGCCCGGAACTCCTCGACCACCCGCGCCGTCAACTCCGCGAACACCATCGGGGGAGTGACGATCGTGTGCCAGTAACCCAGCACCAGCGCATGAATCCGCGGATCCTCCAGACCCAGCCGGATCGTCGCCTCATACGTCGACGGCGGCTCCCCACCCGTGATGTCGATCGGATTCCCCGCCGCCCCGAAAGGCGGAATGAACGCCCGGAACGCCGCGTCCAGATCCTGCGGAATCTCCATCAACGACAGCCCACTGTCGACAACCGCATCCGACAGCAGCACACCCGACCCGCCCGCCCCCGTGATGATCACGACATTGTCGCCCTTCGGAGCCGGCAGCACCGGCAGAGCCCGCGCATACTCCAGCATCTCGTTCAGCCCCGGCGCCCGGATCACCCCCGCCTGCCGCAGCACGTCGTCGTACACCGCGTCATCACCGGCCAGCGCACCCGTATGCGAACCCGCCGCCCGCGCCCCCGCACTCGTACGACCCGCCTTCAGCACCACCACCGGCTTCTTCGGCACCGTCGCCCGCGCCGCCTCCACAAAAGCACGGCCATCCTTCAGATCCTCCAAATGCATCGCAATGCACTCGGTATGGGGATCCTCACCGAACCACGTCAGCAGATCGTCCTCGTCGATGTCCGACTTGTTGCCAAGACCCACGATCGCCGACACACCCGTACGCGTCGTCCGGGCAAACCCCAGAATCGCCATCCCGATACCACCCGACTGCGACGTCAGCGCCACCCCACCCCTCACGTCGTACGGAGTGCAGAACGTCGCGCACAAGTCCTGCCACGTCGAGTAGTAGCCGTAGATGTTCGGACCCAGCAGCCGCACACCGTGCCGCTCACCGATCGCGACGATCTCGTCCTGCAGCGCCTGCTCGCCCGTCTCGGCGAACCCCGAAGGAATCAGCACCGCATTCGGAATGCCCTTCCGCCCCACCTCCTCCAACGCCGGCGCCACCAACCGGGCGGGGATCGCGAAAACCGCCACATCCACCTCACCGGGAACGTCGGTGACACTCTTGTACGCCTTGCGGCCCAGAATGTCATCGGCCCTCGGATTCACCGGATGGATCTCCCCGGAGAAACCACCGTCGATGAGATTGCGCATCACCGAATTGCCGATCTTCCCCGGCTCCCCAGAAGCACCGATCACCGCCACCGAACGCGGCTGCATCAGCCGGCGCATCGACCGCAGGATCTCCTCACGGCCATACGCACGCCGCCGCTTCGGCGAGCCCTCCGCGAGGATCACCCGAATGTCCGCCGCCACCGCACCGTCCGGCGTCGCGATCACCGGATTGAGATCGACCTCCGCGATCTCCGGGAAATCCGTCACGAGTTCGGACACCCGGCGGATCTGCTCCGCCACCGCCCACCGGTCCACCGCCGCCCCGCCCCGCACACCGCGCAGAACCTCCGCCGACCGGATCGAATCCAGCATCGACAAAGCCTCGTCCGAACCGACCGGCGCCAAACGGAACGTGACATCCCGCAAAACCTCGACCAGGACACCCCCCAGCCCGAACGCCACCACCTTGCCGAACGTCGGATCCGTCACCGCACCGACAATCACCTCCTGCCCCGGCGGCAGCAGCTCCTGCACCTGCACACCCTCGATCCGCGCCGCGGAATCGTAAGCCCGGGCATTGCCCACGATCCGGCGGAACGCGGCCCGCACCTCCGCCGCACCCTCCACACCGACCACCACACCGCCCGCATCGGTCTTGTGCAGGATGTCGGGCGAGACGATCTTCATCACCACAGGCCCGCCGAAGCGCGCCGCGCACGCCACCGCCTCCTCGACGTCCGCCGCCACCTCCTCGCCCGGCACGGCGATCCCGTACGCATCGGCGATCACCTTGCCCTCCGGCGCGGTCAGCGCACCACGGCCCTCGGCCCGCACCGACTCCAGCAGGGCACGGACCCTCAGCACCCGCTCCTCGGCCATCAATCAGATCACCCCGTTCGACTTGAGCAGACGCAGCTCCTCGTCGCCGAGACCGAGCTCGCCGACGTAGACCTCTTCGTTGTGCTCGCCGAGCAGCGGCGAACTCCTCACGCTCACGGGGGAGTCGGAGAGCTTCAGCGGACTGCCCACCGTCACGAACTCACCCCGCTCGGGATGCGGCACCGTCACGACCATCTCGTTCGCGACCAGCGACCGGTCCTCGATGATCTCCCTGGTGGACAGGATCGGCCCGCACGGAATGTTGTGCGCGTTGAGCCTCTCCAGCACCTCCCACTTGGGAAGCGTGGCCGACCACTCCTCGATCAGCTGGAACATCTTCCCCAGCTTGGGCAGCCGCGCCTCCGGCGTCGCCCACTCGGGATCCTCCGCCAGCTCGGGCCGGCCGATCAGCTCACTCAGCGGCTTCCAGCCGACCGGCTGGACGATGACATACACATAGTCGTTCGGACCCCCCGGCGCGCACCTCACCGCCCAGCCCGGCTGACCACCCCCCGACGCATTGCCCGAGCGGGGAACCTCCGCACCGAAGTCCTCGTTGGGATATTCAGCGAGCGGGCCATGGGCCAGGCGCTGCTGATCGCGCAACTTCACCCGGCAGAGGTTGAGCACAGCATGCTGCATGGCCACGTTCACCCGCTGACCACGCCCGGTGTTCTCCCGCTGGAACAGCGCAGCGAGAATCCCCGCCACGGCGTGGACACCCGTGCCCGAATCCCCGATCTGGGCCCCCGTCGCCAACGGCGGCCCGTCCTCGAACCCGGTGGTCGACATCGACCCGCCCATCGCCTGCGCGACGACCTCGTACGCCTTGAAGTTGGTGTACGGACCCTCGCCGAACCCCTTGATGGAGGCATAGACGACACGCGGATTGATCTCCTGGATGCGGTCCCAGGTGAAACCCATACGGTCCACCGCGCCCGGCCCGAAGTTCTCCACCAGAACGTCGGAACGCCGGATCAGCTCGGTCAGGATCTCCTTGCCGCGCTCCGTCTTGGTGTTGAGCGTGATGCTCCGCTTGTTGCAGTTGAGCATCGTGAAGTAGAGGGAGTCGACATCAGGGAGATCACGCAACTGCTTGCGCGTGATGTCCCCCGTCGGCGCCTCCAGCTTGACGACGTCCGCACCGAGCCAGGCGAGCAACTGGGTCGCGGACGGCCCGGACTGGACGTGCGTCATGTCCAGGACACGGATGCCTTCGAGAGCCTTGGTCGTCACCGGATCACCTCACTTGTACATCGTCTGGTTCATGGTTCCGGGGGCATACGCGTCCGGGTCGACCCAGACGTTGATCAGCGACGGCTTGCCCGACTCACGAGCACGCCGCAGCGCAGGCCCGATATCGGCGGGATCACGCACCTCCTCGCCGTAACCGCCCAGCATCTGCGCGAACTTGTCGTAGTGGACGTCCCCGAGCGTGTTGCCCACCCGCTCACGCTCCAGGCCGTACTTCCGCGCCTGGCCGTAACGGATCTGATTCATCGACGAGTTGTTGCCGACAATGCCGACGAACGGCAGGTCGTAGCGGACGAGCGTCTCGAAGTCCCAGCCGGTCAGCGAGAACGCCCCGTCACCGAACAGCGCCACGACCTCCTTGTCCGGCCGCGCCTGCTTCGCCGCCAGCACGAACGGAACACCGATGCCGAGCGTGCCCAGCGGACCCGGGTCCATCCAGTGCCCGGGCGACTTCGGCTGTACCACCTGCCCGGAGAAAGTGACGATGTCCCCACCGTCCCCGATGTAGATCGAGTCCTCCGTCAGGAACTCGTTGATCTCACTCACCAACCGGTACGGATGGATCGGCGAAGCCTCCGACCGCAACTGGGGCAACCGCTTCTCCACCGCCGTCAGCTCGGCCGCCCGCAACTCCTCCAGCCACTCCTTGCGCCTCGATGCACCCCCGTCGACGCGCCCCGAGGCCGCCTCCGCCACCGACTTCAGCACCAGACCCGCATCACCGACGATCCCGAGATCGACATCCCGGTTCTTGCCGACGGTCCGGTAGTCGAGATCGATCTGCACCACGGTCGCCTCCGGCGACAGCCGCTTGCCGTAGCCCATACGGAAGTCGAACGGCGTCCCCACGATCACGATCACATCGGCGTTGGAGAACGCGTACCTGCGTGACAGCTGGAAGTGGTGCGGATCCCCGGGCGGCAGCGTGCCGCGCCCCGCGCCGTTCATGTACGCGGGGATGTTGAGCGCACGCACCAGCTCGATCGCCGACTCGGTGCCGCGCGTCGTCCACACCTGACTGCCCAGCAGGATCGCCGGCTTCTCGGCGTGTACGAGCAGATCGGCGAGCCGCTCGATCGCCTCGGGGTCGCCGGCCGAACGGGTCGACGCACGGTAGCGGCCGGGCTCCGGCACCCGCGCCTTCTCCACCGGCGCCTTCGCGTCCAGCACATCGCGCGGGATCTCCAGGAACGAAGGCCCCGGAGCACCGTGATAGCACTCACGGAACGCCATCGAGACCATGTCGGCCGCCCGCGCCGTGTCCGGCACGGTCGCCGCGAACTTGGTGATCGGCGTCATCATGTCGACGTGCGGCAGGTCCTGCAGCGACCCCATCTTGTGCTGGGTGTGCGCTCCCTGGCCACCGATCAGCAGCATCGGGGACTCGGCCCGGAAGGCGTTGGCCACACCGGTGACGGCGTCCGTCGTCCCCGGCCCCGCCGTGACCACCGCACAGCCCGGCTTGCCGGTGATCCGGGCGTAGCCGTCGGCGGCATGGGCGGCGACCTGCTCATGGCGCACGTCGACGACCTCGATGCCCTCGTCCACGCAGCCGTCGTAGATGTCGATGATGTGGCCGCCGCACAGGGTGTAGATGACGTCGACCCCCTCGGCCTTGAGCGCCTTGGCGACCAGATGCCCACCGGAGATGAGGTCCTGCTGACGGTCCTGGCTGTCGTCGGGCATGGCGGAGTCCCGTCCCTTCGTAGGGGGAGTTGAGGTGGCTCTCTCGCAGATTGCATACAGTCGACGAATACTGTATGAAGCTTGTTATCCCGCATCCAGTGGGTGGTGTCCAGGGGGCGTGCGGCACTTTCCCAGACAGGAGCCGGCATGGATCTGTACGAGTACCAAGCGCGCGAGATCTTCCAGCAGTACGGCATCGCCGTACCCGAAGCCGAAACCGCGGACACGGCCCGCGAAGCACGCCACGCCGCCGACCGCCTCGGCGGCCGCGTCGTCGTCAAAGCCCAGGTCAAGACCGGTGGCCGCGGCAAAGCAGGCGGCGTCAAACTCGCCACCGACCCCGCCGCCGCCGAACTCACCGCCCGCCACATCCTCGGCATGGACATCAAAGGCCACACCGTACGAAAAGTGATGCTCGCCCAACCCGTCGACATCCACGCCGAGTACTACGTCTCCTACGCCCTCGACCGCGCCGCCGGCCGCTTCCTCGCCATCGCCTCCGCCCACGGCGGCATGGACATCGAAGAAGTCGCCGCCACCCGCCCCGAAGCCGTCACCCGCATACCGGTCGACCCGGCCGAAGGCATCACCCCCACCGCGGCCGCCGCCATCGCCACCGCAGCCGGACTCCCGCCCACCACCGCACCCGTACTCCAGCGCCTCTGGAAGATCCTCACCGACGAAGACGCCCTGCTCGTCGAGGTCAACCCCCTCGTCCGCGCCACCACAGGGGACATCCTCGCCCTCGACGGCAAGATCACCCTCGACGACAACGCCCGCTTCCGGCAGACCCGCTGGGGCGCCGGCGCCCCCACGCACGACGACCCCCTGGAAGCCGCCGCGGCGGCGAAGGGCCTCAACTACGTACGCCTCGAAGGCGAAGTCGGCGTCATCGGCAACGGCGCCGGACTCGTCATGTCCACCCTCGACGTCGTCGCCGGCTGCGGCGCCCGCCCCGCCGACTTCCTCGACATCGGAGGCGGAGCCTCCGCCCAGGTCATGGCCGACGGCCTCACCATCGTCCTCGCCGACCCCGGCGTCCGGTCCGTTCTCGTCAACGTCTTCGGCGGCATCACCGCCTGCGACGCCGTCGCCGACGGCATCGTCAAGGCCCTCGAAACCGTACGCCTCACCAAACCGCTCGTCGTACGCCTCGACGGCAACAACGCCACACGCGGACGCGCCATCCTCGACGCCCGCGCCCACCCGCTCGTGGAACAGGCCACCACCATGGGCGGCGCCGCCCGCCGGGCCGCCGTCCTCGCCACCGACGCCGCAGCAGTGTGAAGGGACCGGACATGGCCATCTTTCTCAACAAGGACAGCAAAGTCCTCGTCCAGGGCATGACAGGCGCCGAGGGCATGAAGCACACCCGCCGGATGCTCGCCGCCGGCACCGACGTCGTCGGCGGCGTCAACCCCCGCAAGGCAGGCCGTACCGTCGACTTCGACGACCGCACCGTCCCCGTCTTCGGCACCGTGCGCGACGCCGTCGACGCCACCGGGGCGGACACCACCGTCGTCTTCGTCCCGCCCGCCTTCACCGGCGCCGCCGTCACCGAGGCGGCGGACGCGGGCATCGGGCTCGCCATCGTCATCACCGAGGGCGTACCCGTCCACGACGCCGTCCGCTTCACGGCGCACGCGAAGCAGCGCGGCACCCGCGTCATCGGCCCCAACTGCCCCGGTCTGATCAGCCCCGGCCAGTCCAACGCCGGCATCATCCCGGCCGACATCGCCCCCGCTCCCGGCCGCATCGGACTCGTGTCCAAGTCCGGGACGCTCACCTACCAACTCATGCACGAACTGCGGGACATCGGCTTCTCGTCCGCCGTCGGCATCGGCGGCGACCCGGTCATCGGGACGACACACATCGACTGCCTGACCGCCTTTGAGGCCGATCCCGACACCGAACTCATCGTGCTGATCGGCGAGATCGGGGGAGACGCGGAGGAACGGGCGGCGATGACTATCAGAGATCAGATGTCAAAATCTGTCATCGCCTACGTCGCCGGCTTCACGGCACCCGAAGGAAAGACCATGGGCCACGCCGGAGCCATCGTCTCCGGTTCCACCGGCACCGCACAGGCGAAGAAGACCGCGCTCGAAGCCGCCGGCGTCAGGGTCGGCTCGACGCCCAGCGAGACCGCCCTCCTCGTCCGCGAAGCCCTGGGACGACCCGGCGTCACGTGACATCGCGTGACCTCACCCACACCGGGCGCAATCACCGGGACAGGACCCGGGCCCGCCTCACTACCTTGGTGTCCAGACGCGTCGATGCCCGTACCCCTCGGTCCCGGTCTCCGTACGCGCCCGCACGAGCCATCGCACCTCCCGCCCCGACTGTGCACCGAGAGCGGAGAACCACCATGGCAACCACCCTCACCCCGCCCCTCTCCCTCAAACCCGGCACCTCCTGGGCCGACGCCTGGCAGCGCTGTCTGACCGTCGCGCCCGAAGCGTTCCACGACGACCGGGTCCTCAACCTGTGGGACACCCGCTGGCAGGCCGACGGCCGTGCGCTCGCCGCCACCAGCCCCGTCGACGGCGGCCCCATCGCCGGCCCGCCCCGCCTCGATGCGGCCACCGCCCAGCGCGCCGTGCGCGCCTCGCTCGACCAGCACCGCGCCTGGCGCCACGTCCCCCTCGCCGAACGGCGCGCCCGCGTCTCCGCCACCCTCGACGCCCTCACCGAGCACCGCGAGCTGCTCGCCCTCCTCCTCGTCCACGAGATCGGCAAGCCGTGGCGGCTCGCGCAGGCCGACGTCGACCGGGCGATCGACGGAGTCCGCTGGTACGTCGACGGCATCGAGGACATGCTCGACGGCCGGGCCCCCTTGGACGGCCCCGTCTCGAACATCGCCAGCTGGAACTACCCGATGTCCGTCCTCGTCCACGCCATGCTCGTCCAGGCCCTCGCGGGCAACGCGGTCATCGCCAAGGCCCCCACCGACGGCGGCCTGTCCTGCCTCACCCTCGCCTGCGCGCTCGCCGCACGCGAAGGGATCCCCACCACCCTCGTCAGCGGCAGCGGCAGCGAACTGTCCGCGCCCCTCGTGCGCGCCCCGGAGATCGGCTGCGTCTCCTTCGTCGGCGGCCGCGACACCGGCGCCCGTATCGCCACCGCCGTCGCCGACCTCGGCAAGCGCCACATCCTCGAACAGGAGGGCCTGAACACCTGGGGCATCTGGAACTTCACCGACTGGGACTCCCTCACCGCCGTCATCCCCAAGCTGTTCGACTACGGCAAGCAGCGCTGCACCGCCTACCCGCGTTTCGTCGTGCAGCGCAGCGCCTTCGCCGAGTTCCTCTCCGCGTATCTGCCCGCCGTCCGCTCGGTGCGTGTGGGCCACCCCCTCGCCGTCGCCGACCCGGCCGACCCGCTTCCCGAGCTGGACTTCGGCCCCCTCATCAACGCCGCCAAGGCCAAGGAGCTGACCGATCAGGTCGCCGAGGCCATCGACAGGGGAGCCGTCCCCCTCCACCGCGGCTCCCTGGCCGACGCCCCTCTCCTCCCGGGCCAGGACACCGGCGCCTACGTCGCCCCCGTGACGCTCCTCGGCCCGCCGCCGTCCTCCCCGCTCCACCACGCGGAGCCCTTCGGGCCCGTGGACACGATCGTCCTCGTCGACACCGAGGCCGAGCTCCTCGCCGCGATGAACGCCTCCAACGGCGCCCTCGTCGCCACGCTCTCCACGGACGACCCGGAGACGTACGAGCGCTTGTCCCCCCAGATCCGTGCCTTCAAGGTGGGCCGCGGTAAGCCCCGCTCGCGCGGCGACCGAGAGGAGCTCTTCGGCGGCTTCGGGGCGTCGTGGCGCGGCGCCTTCGTCGGCGGCGACCTGCTGGTGAAGGCGGTCACCGAGGGGCCGGCGGGGGAGCGCCTCCCCGGCAACTTCCCCGACTACCAGCTCAACGCCTGACCGCCCCCGGGGCGGGGCTGTCGCCCAGGATCCGCGGGTCCCGGGCGACAACCCCGCCCCGGGGCCCGCACCTCGCGCGGTCGCGCACCGCGCCCGCTCCGTCACGGTGCGCACGGGGTCGGGCCGAGCGGACTGCCGGTGGGCCCGGCGGTCCCTCGCCACCCCACTGACCATGCGAAATGCGGTTCGGAGGCACCTCGAAGCCCTGGTAGAGTTATCCATGTCGCCGCGGGGAACGCCCGCGATCGGCAAAACACCTGGTCCGGGTGGCGGAATGGCAGACGCGCTAGCTTGAGGTGCTAGTGCCCTTTATCGGGCGTGGGGGTTCAAGTCCCCCCTCGGACACAACAGTTCACGGTACGGATGCGAGGACCTCGGCCTTATGGTCGCGGTCCTCGCGGCGTTTCCGTAGAGGCGTGGGCGCGGCGAATGGACGGAGCCGAGGTGGGGCGCTCCGTGGTCAGAGGCGGACGTTCCAGTCGACCGTGGACGTCAGAGTCTTCGCGATCTCCGGGTCGCGCACCGCGGCCGTGTGGTTCTCGACGGTGACCGACAGCTTGTGCGTGCGCAGGTCGAGCAGCCACAGGGCCAGGTCCGTGACCCGCACCCGGGTGCGGCCCGCGAGCGGCTTCAGTTCCCTGCCGTCCAGGTGCCAGCGGACCTTCAGTCCGTGTCCGTCCGGGCCGGTGAGCCGCGGCACGGACACCCGCGCCGTGTCCCGCAGTCGGAGGAGGCGCCCGGCGGGCGTGAGTGCGGTGACGAGACGTGCGTGGCGGTGGAAGCCGGCGATCATCGCCTCGACTCCGGGGAGGTTGAACGGTCTGCCCAAGGAGCGCATCAGGGAGTCGTCGGTGGGCCGGTACAACCCGGTGGCGAAGTAGCCCCCGCCCTCGTACGCGCCGACCGCCCCGCCGTCGGGCGACTGTTCCCCAAGCCAGCGGTGCCACTTGGTGCGCTGCCCGGCCATGTCCCCTGCGGTCAGCACGGAGATGTTGGAATCGGCCGGCTCGGGCCCCGTGTACTCCTCGAACCCCGGCTGGTCGGGGTAGAAGTACTCGTCGGCCAGCTTGCCCAGTGAGTGGCCGGTCTCGTGGATGGCGACCTGACCGGACTTCTCGTTGCCCGCCGACATGGTCGAGATCCCCTCGTAGCCCAGGGTCTCGCTCGGCTCGTTGTAGCCGGCGCCGCCGTACTTGGCGCTGTTGGCGAGCACGACCACCAGGTCGGCCTCCGGCGCCTTGGCGGCGTACCCGTCGACCTTCGTCCGGTCGACGCACAGCAGCCGTTCGATGCCGTCGCACCAGAAGAAGGAGCCCAGGGCCGTGTCCCGTACGTCGCCGGGTGCCGGATCGCCCGAGACGCCGGACTGGTTCGAGACGGCCTCGACCGTCCAGACGTTGAAGAGGCCCTGGTACGTCGTGTAGGGCTCGACGCCGGCGAGTTCGGCCCATATCTCCTTCGCGTCGGTGTGGAACCGGTCGAGTTCGGTGGCCGTGTAGCCGTCACCGATGACGACGATGTCCAGCCGGTCGCCGGTGGGGCCGTTGTCGAGCAGTTCGGTGACGGCGCCGTCCGCGGCCTTCTCCACCGCCGAGAGTCTCGGGGAGGGCCGGTGCCGTTCGTCCCGCGGGACCCGTGTGTGGCCCGACCCTGCGGAGTTGGCGTGCTCGGGGCCCGGGATCTCCACCTCCACCTGCGGCCCCGGACCCGTGGACAGCCACGGGCCGGTGGGCACAGCCGGGTCGGCGGCGGCGCCGGGCGCCGCCAGGACCGTCGTGAGAACGGCGGCAGCGGCGGCCGTCGCCATGACCCTGCGCCATGCTGTGCGCATGAAAGCCTCCCCCTGACACATGAATTAAGCGTCTGTGCAAGCTCATTTAAGGGAGTGCTTAAACTAGGCGTGGGTCAGGAAGCTGCGCAATGGTCTACTGCCCCTGAATAATGGGGACTTCGAGCGACCCAGGGGATCCGATGGACGAACCGGCCGAGATCGGCCGCCGCGTGCAGCAACTCCGTGCACACCTGGGCCTGACCCAGCGGCAGTTGGCCGAACCCTCGTACACTCCCGCCTACATCTCGACCCTCGAGGCCGGGAAGGTCAGGCCGTCCGAGGCGGCGCTGCGCTTCCTCGCCGACCGGCTCGGCACGTCGTTCGAGGAGCTGTCCACCGGCCGCCCCGCCCATCTGGCCACCGAGCTTCGCCTCGCCCTCACCGACGCCCAGCGCGAGCTGGCCACCGGCTCCGCCGAGGAGGCCGCCGTGAGCTACCGGCGGCTCCTCACCGACGCGGAGCATCTGCAGCTCACCGCAGAACAGGCCGAAGTGCTGCTCGGCCTCGGCGAATGCGCGCTGGAGACAGGGCAGCTGGACAACGCGAGAAGGCACTTCGAGGCGGCGGAACGGCTCCTCGGCGACGAGCCGCTGCCCCGGCGGGCGCGCGCGGTCCGGGGACGCGCCATCGCGCACCTGCTCGCCGGTGAACTGCGCTACGCCTGCTATCTCCTCGAAGCCACGATCGACGAGCTGAACGCCGGAGGACTGGCCGATCCCGAGGCCCTGGTCCTGCTGTACGCGGCCATCATCGGCCCGTACATCGACATGGGCGCCCACGCCCGCGCGGCCCACGCCGCCGAACTCGCCCTGGCCCTGGCCCCGCAGGTCAACGATCCGGCACTGGTCGCGGGCATGCACCGGCAAGTGGCCCGCACCTTCCTCGCGGAGGGCCGCACGGCCGACGCCGACGCCTCCCTCGCCAAGGCGCAGACCGTCTACCGGCAGTTCGGGCTGCGGACCGACCTGGCGCACTGCCACTGGATGCGCGGCTACGTCCAAGCGCAGGACGGCGAACTGGCCCTCGCGGAGCAGGAGCTGCGCACCGCGCGGGACATGCTCACCGCCAAGCGCGCCGTGCTCTTCGCCGCGCAGGTGGAGGTCGAGCTGGCCGATGTGCTGCGCCGCCTCGGACGGCTCGACGAGGCTTCCGAGCTGCTCACCGAGCTGCTCGAACTGGGCGACCGGCACGGCGCGGTGCACGCGGGCGGGGCGCACCGGCTGCTCGGACTGATCTCCGAGCAGCGCGGCGACGCCGATGCCGCCGAGGAGCACTACGTCCTGGCCCTGGGGCTGCTCGAACGCAGCGGGGCCAGCGGTGACCTCGCCGATCTGTGCCGCCTGCTGGGCGACCTGCTGCGGCGCGGTGGACGCACGGAGGCCGCGCTGGACGCCTACCGCACGGGCCTCGGCCATCGGGCGGCGCCGGGCACGACGACCCTGGGCCCGGCCCCGGCCACGCCGTCGTTCCTGCCGCGCTAGCCAGAGCGGCCCCCGCCGACACTTGCCTCCGCAAGGCTGGCTTCGTCGGTCTGGCCTCCGCAGGGCTGGCCCCTGTCGGTCTGGTCTCCGCCGACCTGGCCCCCGCCCGGCCCGGCCGCGGCGCGGCTCAGAGCCCGACGGCGCCTTCGCAGAGCACGAGCACCCCGATGGCGGCGATCACCACGGCCATCACTCCGGCGGCATGGTCCTCCAACCACGCCCTGACCTTGGTCAGGGGGGCCAGGACCCGCTCGCCCAGCAGCACATGGAGCACCACGGGCAGGGCCACGGTGCTGGCGGCGCACAACGTGAACACCGCCATGGCCAGCACGGCGGTCGTGGCGGTGGGCTCGGCCGAACCGACCGCGAGGCCGGCCGCCGCGGAGAGCAGCAGGATCTTCGGGTTGGCCACCGACAGCAGCAGCCCGAGCCGGAACGCCTTGGACGGGCCCGCGTCGGAGAGGAGCCGCATCCAGGCCGGCGCCGCCCTGCCGTGCCGGGTCAGCCATTGCCGGAGCCCGAAGAGGATCAGGAGCGACCCCAGCGCCACTCTGGCCCAGTCGAGCCAGGCGTGCCCCGCCGCGGGACGCTGGACGACGGAAGCCAGCGCCGCGCACAGGCCGGCGGGCACGACGATCCCGATGACCCAGCCGGCCAGGAAGGCGCTGCTGGAGGCCCGGGGCCGGGGCGTGAACTGCATGAAGAGCGCGGGGATGAGAGTGAACGGCGACACGGCGATCACCGTCGCGAGGACCACGACCTCACCGAACGCCACGGGCACCGCCTTCTGTGCTCGCCCGCGCCGGGGTCGGGCCTCCGGGCAGGGTTCCCCCGAGAATGCCACACGGCCCGGCGGATCCGGCGGCACCGACAGCCCCGTGGCCCTTCGGTGAGTTCATGACGTCGTAGCCCCCGCAAGGGCGTCCGGACCGACGCCGACCGTCGATGAACCTCTACAGCGGCCCTGGGTCCGCGGCATGCACCAGGACGCCGCCCACGTACGTCCGCACGCAGCGGATGCCGTGCAGCTCCCGAGGGTCGACGGCGAACGGGTCCCGGTCCAGGACCGCGATGTCGGCGAGCCGCCCGGGGGCGAGGACACCGGCCTCGGTGGCGCGGGCTTGCCCGGGGGCATCACCGGCTGATCTCATCGGGTGCATGGCATCGCAACGCACGGCGGTACGGGGCAGGGGGCGGCCGCCGAAGGTGGTCCTCGACGTGCCGATCATCGTGGACGCGGCGCTGGCGCTCTGCGACGAACAGGGTGCCGAGGCGCTGACCGTCAGGAAGCTGGCGGCCCGGCTCGGCGTGGACTCGTCGGCGCTGTACCGGCATGTCGCGGACAAGGACGAGCTGCATCTGCTCCTCGCGGACCGGCTCTTCGAGGAGGTCCTGGAGACCTTCGCGCCGAGCGCCGGCGACTGGCGCACGACCCTGCGCGACCTCGCGGTCGCCAGCCGCGAGACGGCCCTGCGGCATCCGGCGGCCGCGGTCGTCGCCACGTACCGGACAACGCGGCGGCCCGCGGAGATGCGGATCGTCGAGCACATCCTGACTGCCTTCGCCGAAGCCGGCTGCGACCCCGGGCAGTCCGCCCTCCTGCACCGCGTCTACGGCGACTTCACCCTCGCCTGGTCGGGCATGGACGCCGCCTTCGCCACCCTCGACCCGGCGGCACAGGCCGGGGACGAGGCGGCCTGGACCCGCGAGTACGCGGCAGCCGACCCGGCCCGCCACCCGTCGATCGCGCGCAGCTCCGCACACATGGCGACGATGACGGGGGAGCGGGTGTTCCGCGCGGCACTGGAGGTGCTGCTGGACGGGCTGGAGGTGCGGATCGGGCGGGGCGGCGGACCGGTGGGGTGAGGCCGGGGGCCGGCGCGACCGTTCGTCGTGCCCGGGATACCGCTCACCGCATACGGTCGACGCGAAGCCTTCTCAACTCCTTGAGCCCTTCCTACCGTTCCGGATCATGAGTCCTCCTGTTGCTCCCCCGGGATGGAGCCGCTGGCTGGTCCCGCCCGCCGCGCTCTCGGTCCACCTCTCCATCGGCCAGGCCTACGCCTGGAGCGTGTTCAAACCCTCGCTCGAATCGGCGCTCGGCCTCAGCGGCACGCAAAGCGCTCTGCCCTTCCAGGTCGCCATCGTCATGCTCGGCCTGTCGGCCGCGTTCGGTGGCACCCTCGTCGAGCGCAACGGGCCGCGCTGGGCGATGACCGTGGCCCTGGTCTGCTTCTCGTCCGGCTTCCTGGTCTCCGCGCTGGGCGCCGCCACGGAGCAGTACTGGCTGATCGTCCTCGGCTACGGCTTCGTCGGCGGAATCGGCCTCGGCATCGGCTACATCTCGCCCGTCTCGACGCTGATCAAGTGGTTTCCGGACCGGCCCGGCATGGCCACCGGCATCGCCATCATGGGCTTCGGCGGCGGTGCGCTGATCGCCTCGCCCCTGTCGGCGCAGATGCTGGAGTCGTTCGGGTCCGACAGCTCCGGGATCGCGCTCGCGTTCCTCGTGCACGGGCTGTCGTACGCCGTGTTCATGTCGCTGGGCGTGCTGCTGGTGCGGGTGCCCCGCAGCGAGAAGCCCGTGCAGGGCGCACCGAGCGCCTTCGAAGGCGTACAGGTGTCCGCACGCGACGCCGTGCGCACCCCGCAGTTCTGGTGCCTGTGGATCGTGCTCTGCATGAACGTGTCCGCCGGAATCGGCATCCTGGAGAAGGCCGCCCCGATGATCACGGACTTCTTCGCGGACACCTCCGCACCGGTGTCGGTGTCGGCGGCGGCCGGCTTCGTCGCACTCCTGTCGGCGGCCAACATGGCGGGCCGCATCGGCTGGTCGTCGACGTCCGACCTGATCGGCCGCAAGAACATGTACCGCGTGTACCTGGGCGTCGGCGCCCTGATGTACGCGCTCATCGCGCTGTTCGGCGACGCGTCGAAGCCCCTGTTCATCCTGGGCGCACTGGTGATCCTCTCCTTCTACGGCGGCGGCTTCGCGACGATCCCCGCGTACCTGAAGGACCTCTTCGGGACCTACCAGGTCGGCGCGATCCACGGCCGGCTGCTCACTGCCTGGTCCACGGCCGGCGTCCTCGGACCGCTGATCGTCAACTGGATCGCCGACCGGCAGGAGGAGGCCGGCAAGCACGGCTCGTCCCTGTACGGCCTCTCGTTCGGCATCATGATCGGGCTGCTCGTCGTCGGCTTCGTCGCCAACGAACTCGTCCGTCCCGTGCACCCCCGCCACCACATCCCCGCACCGAGGCAGGAGACCGCCGATGCCGAACGACAGCCTTCAGAGCCCGCCTGAGCGGCGACTGCTGATCGCCTTCGCCTGGTTGTGGGTGGGGGCGCCGCTGGCGTACGGGCTGTACGAGCTCGTGCGAAAGGCGACGCAGCTGTTCACCGGATGATGCCGGCCGGGCAGCTCGTGCCGCCCGGCCGGACTGGGGGAGGAGGAAGCCGATGACCGGTGTCGGCCGGGACATCGAGGACCTGGCCGGGTGGTCGGCATGGGTGCCGCTCACCGCGGCCGAGGTGCCGCGGCTGCCGGGCGTCTATCTGGCCAGGCGCGGTCCTGACGGGCCTTTGGTGTACGTCGGTAGGGCGGGGGAGCGCGGCGGCTCGGGGCTGTGCGGCCGGCTGCGGCGGTACACCAGCGGCAAGGCGCTGGCATCGGGGCTCGGCGAGGCCGTCCTCGACCGTGCCCTGGCGGATCCGGCCTGGTTGCGCGAGCGCCTCGCGGAGGTCGAGGGCGGCAGGGCGATGCGGGCCACGAGCTGGGGGAAGGCCGCTCTCGCCTGGGCGGACATTCACGTCTGCTGGGCGGTCGCGGAGAGCGGTGAGGCGGCTGCCGCCCTGGAGAAGCAGGTGCTGGCGCTGAAGACCGAGCAGTGGTGGAACCGCGCCCGATGACGCGGGCGGGGCGCGAACTCCGTGGCCTCCGACGGTACGCGGAAGGCCCCGGGGGCCCCGGGGGCCACGGGGTTGGCGCCGACCGCCCCCGGTGCCCACGCTGCGGGTGCCGGGTGCCGGGTGCCGGGTGCCGGGTGCCGGGTGCGGTGCCCCACGTTGCGGGTGCGGTGCCCCACGTTGCGGGTGCGGTGCCCCACGTTGCGGGTGCGGGATGCGGGATGCGGGATGCTGGTGCTGGTACTGGTGGCGTGTCGCTCAGCCGCCGGCCTCGATGCGATCGACCGCGTCCTTCGCCTCCTTGAGACCGGCGTCCGTGATCTCGCGGTAGACCTTGATCGCCTCGATCTTCCTGCCGTCGCGCACCAGCGCCGCCACCTGCTCCAGCCGCGGCTCCGTCTCCTGGATCCCGAGGTGGTCCAGCACGCGGTCGATCTTGCGCTCCAGACGGGCGAGCCTGCGGTCCACGCGGCTCAGCCTTCGCTCCAGGGACCCGCTCAGGAGCGCGAGGCCGACGATGAGGACAACCGCTGCTATATACATGGAGGGACATACTAGGCGGACAGGCCGGCAGGGGGACCGTCAACGCCGGGTCGCGTCCGTGCAGTTGGGGTGCGGGGCCGCCCCGAGGGACAGCCCAGCCCGGACGGCCAGGGCTCGGTTGTCATCCACAGCCGGGGCAATCTAGGCTGAATGCGCTTCCATTGTCAGGTATCGAGGGCGGCGGCTCCACCATGGGCGATCCCACCGTTTACGACGTGGCCGAGCGCGCCGGTGTGTCCATCGCGACGGTGTCGCGGGTCTACCGCAGTCCCGACTCGGTGCGGGCCGCGACGCGCGAGAGGGTCCTCTCCGCCGCGCACGTCCTGGGGTACGTGCCCAGCGCGAGCGCACGCGGACTGGCCAGCCGGGCCACCGGGGTGCTCGGGCTGTGCTTCCCCGACTTCGCCGACCCCGAGGCCGAGGGCACGGCGCCGGACGCCGACGAGGCGGAGCTCAGCTTCTACGGCGACGAGGTCATCCGCGGCATGGAGCGCGCCGCCAGACGGCACGGCTATGCGCTGCTCATCTCCGCCGCGCATGCCGACCGGGCGGGCGAGGTGCTGGCGGACGTCGCCGGACGCGTCGACGGCCTGGCGATCCTGGCGCAGCACGTTCCGCCCGCCGTGCTGGACGTCGTCTCGCGGCGGCTGCCGGTCGTGGTGCTGGCGGGGCGGCTGTCGCCCGGTCTCGACCGTATCGAGGTGGCCAAC
The DNA here is from genome assembly GCF_024584805.1 of Streptomyces sp. FIT100. Classification (NCBI taxonomy): domain Bacteria; kingdom Bacillati; phylum Actinomycetota; class Actinomycetes; order Kitasatosporales; family Streptomycetaceae; genus Streptomyces; species Streptomyces sp. FIT100. The sequence goes on from NZ_CP075715.1 coordinate 7,000,763, forward strand.
TTCGACGGCCAGCTGGAACTGACCCGGCACCTGATCGGCGACCACGGGCTCAGCGATCTCGCCTTCATCGGCGGGCCCGAGGACTCGCCGGACGCGGAGGCCCGTTTCCGCGGCTTCCAGGCCGCCCATCTGGCCGCCGGGCTCCCGCTGCCCGCACGCCCCGCCGCGCGGGGCGACCTGACCCTGGCCTCCGGCCGCAAGACCGCGGTGGAGCTCCTTGACCGGGACGGTCCGCGCCCGCAGGCACTCGTGTTCGCGAACGACCAGATGGCCGTCGGGGCGCTCCAGGCGCTCGGCGAGCGGGGGATCGCCGTCCCCGGCGACCTGGCGGTCACCGGGTTCGACGGGATCCCGCTGAGCCGCATGGTCAGCCCGGCCCTCACCACCGTGCGGCAGCCCATGAGCCGGCTCGGCGAGGAGGCGGTGGAGCTGCTCGTTGCACGGCTCGCCGACCGGGGCCGGCCGACGGCCTCGCGTACGCTGCCGACCGCGCTCGCCCGGCGCGCCAGCTGCGGGTGCGAAGTCCGCCCCGTAACGGGCTCCGGAACCGGAACCGGCACCGTGTGATCCTCTCCGAACTCCGCCTGACCCCCTCGGTCCGGCTGCCGGGCGCCGCGCGGCCATGCTGCTGGGCGCCGTCCTCCGCGAGCAGGCAACCAGCGCCGCACCACCGCCTGATCCCCGTCCGGGCTTCGTCCGCTGTCCGTTCGGCACTGCCCGGGGCCCGGGGCCCGGGCCCTGCGCCGGGACCCCGGGGCCTCTGCCTGGTCCCCACTCGCGGAGGCCCGGCGCCGGCCGCCGGAGCGACTGCCGCACGCCCGCCCGCCCGGCGCCGCCGCCCGGCGGCCGCCGACATGTCCGTCTCCTCCGACCAAGGTTTCGGTGGGTTTACGGAAGCGTTACCACCCGCCTCTTGTGTCACCGGACCGCTTCTTGGAAGGTCATGTATGCGCTTACAAGCACGACGCGCGTACTCGAGGAGGAGCCCGCATGTCCCGCAAAGCCTTGTCCCTCACCATCGCTCTCGCCGTTGTCCCGGCGCTCGCTCTGACCGCCTGCGGCAGCGGCGACGGCGGCCAGGTGGGCGCCGACGCCAAGCAGACCCTCACCGTGTGGGGGATGGGCGAGGAGGGCGCGCGGCTCCAGAAGGTCGCCGAGGAGTTCACCAAGGAGAACCCCAACATCACCGTCAAGGTGACCCCGGTCGGCTGGGACGTCGTCCACCAGAAGATGGTGTCGGCCGCGGCCGGTGGCAAGCTGCCGGACATGGCGCAGATGGGCTCCACGATGATGGGCGAGTTCATAGCCCTGGACACCCTGGAGCCGGTGGACGAGAAGGTCTTCGACAAGAACGACTTCTTCCCGGCCACCTGGGACGGCAATGTGCAGGACGGCACCGCCTACGGTGTGCCGTGGTACGCCGACGCGCGCGGCCTGTACTACCGCACCGACCTCGCGGAGAAGGCGGGCATCGACAAGGCCCCCACCACGTGGCAGGAACACCGCGCGCTGGCCGAGGCCTACCAGAAGAACGGCGCCAAGTGGGGCACCGAGCTGCAGCCCGGCAGCACCGGCGCCTGGCAGAGCTGGCTGCCGTTCCTCTACTCCGAGGGCGGTGAGCTGGTCGACAAGGACGGCAAGTCCGCGCTCGGCTCCGCCGAGGCCGTGAAGGCCTTCGACATGTGGGGCGGCTACTTCAAGGACGGCCTGGCCAAGAAGAACTTCGTCGTCGGCCACGACCCGGTCAAGAGCTTCGGCTCCGGCGAGGCCCCGACGTTCATGTCCGGCCCGTGGATGGTCCAGAACATCACCGACCAGCAGCCGCAGCTCGAAGGCAAGTGGAAGGCCGCTGCGTTGCCGGCGGGCAGCAAGGGCTCGGTCTCGTGGGTCGGCGGCTCCTCGCTGGTGACCTTCAAGGACAGTGAGCACAAGGCCGCGGCCGAGAAGTTCACCGCGTTCCTGACCACGCCCGAGACGCAGGCCGAGTGGTACGCGATGGCCAAGTCGCTGCCGGCCAGCAAGGCCGCCTGGGACCAGCCGCAGCTCAAGGAGGGCGGCGAGAGCCTCATGGTGTTCAAGCAGTCCCTGGACACCGCCAAGGAGGTCCCGCCGCTGGAGAAGTGGAGCGAGATCGCCGCGCTGATCGAGGGCGCCCTGGAGAAGATCGCCCAGGGCGCCGACCCGGCTGCCGAGGCGAAGAAGCTCCAGGGCTCGACCGAAGGGCTGATGGCCAAGTGAGCACCGCCGCCACCAAGGCCGGGGACGCGGACCGGGACTCGCTCCCGGCCGCGGGCCCGGCCCCGGCCGGCGGCCCTGACCGGAAGGCGGCCGGGGCAGGCCGGACGCTCCGCCCCGACCGGTTGTCCCGGCAGAACCTCGCCGGCTGGCTCTACTCCACTCCGTTCCTGGTCTTCTTCCTGACCTTCATGGCCTTCCCGATTGTCGCCACGTTCGCGATGAGCTTCACCGACTTCGGGCTGCGCAACGTCACGGACCCCTTCGCCGCGCAATGGGTCGGCCTGGACAACTACACCGCCCTCGCCGACGACGAGAAGTTCGTCAAGGCACTCTTCAACACGGGCTACTTCGTGGTGCTCGGTGTGCCGCTGACCATCGGCAGCGGACTGGTGGCGGCCGTCCTGCTCAACTCCGGTATCGACCGGTTGCGGACCTTCTTCCGGGTCGGTTTCTATGTCCCGGTGGTCACCGCCATCGTCGCGGTCGCCGTCGTCTGGCGGTTCGTCCTCGACCCGTCCGAGGGCCTGATCGCCGGGCTCGGCGCCCAGCTGGGCTTCGGGACCCCTGACTTCCTGGCGTCCGAGGCGCTCGCCATGCCCTCCCTGATCGCGATGGCGGTCTGGCGGAACATGGGTACCGCGATGGTCCTCTTCCTCGCCGGACTGCAGTCCATCCCGGTCGAGGTCCGCGAGGCCGCGAAGCTCGACGGTGCCGGCCCCTTCCAGGAGTTCCGGAAGATCACCATCCCGCTGCTGCGGCCGACCATGCTGTATGTCGCGGTGATGACCTCCATCGGCTTCCTCAACGTCTTCGAGGAGCCCTTCGTGATGACCAACGGCGGCCCGGGCGACAGCACGCTGACGGTCTCCCTGCACATGTACGAGGAGGGCTTCGACTTCTTCCACATGGGCTCCGCGAGCGCCATGGCGTATGTGCTGTTCACGATCGTCCTGGCCGTCACGCTGCTCCAGCTCCGCCTGCTGAAGGACAAGACCCGATGAGCGCCACCGAGACCGAAGCCGCTCCCGCGCCCACCGGCCGCACGGCCACCTCGGGCGTACGCGGCGCCAAGGCCCTGACGTACGTCCTGCTCGGCGTGGGACTGCTCGTCATGTCCGCGCCGTTCCTGTGGATGGGGCTCTCCGCGTTCAAGACGCAGGCGGAGCTGGGAGCCAGCCCGCCGGTGTGGATCCCCACCACGTGGACGACGGAGAACTTCCGCGAGCTGCTGTCCCTGATGGACGTCGGCCAGGCGTTCCTCAACTCGGCGGTCGTCGCCGTCTTCGTCACGCTCTGCAACCTGGTGTTCTGCTCGATGCTCGGGTACGCGCTGGCCAAGCTGAACTTCTCCGGCAAGCGCGTGGTGTTCGGCGTGGTGCTCGGCGCCCTGATGGTGCCCGGCAACCTCATGCTGCTGCCGAAGTTCGTCATGATCAGCAAGATGGAGCTGCTCGACTCCTACGCGGCGCTGATCCTGCCGTTCGCGGCCGGCGCGTTCGGGGTTTTCCTGATGCGCCAGTTCATGATGGCGATCCCGGACGAGCTACTAGAGGCGGCCCGGATCGACGGTGCCGGCGAGTGGTACATCTTCTGGCGTATCGTGCTGCCGCTGGTCAAGCCCGCGCTGGCCACGCTGACGATCTTCACCTTCCTCGGGTCGTGGAACAACTTCCTGTGGCCGCTGGTCGCCACCAACGATCCGGAGAAGTACACGCTGCCGGTGGCGCTCGCGACCTTCGCGATCGACCCCACCAAGGCCGACGGCTCGAACGGCGTCCTGATGGCCGGTGCCTTCCTGGTGGTGCTCCCGGTGATCGCGGTCTTCATCGCGCTCCAGCGTCACTTCACCCAGGGCATCGCCACGGCCGGCCTCAAGTAGCCGGCGCCCCCTGATCCGTACGGGGCCGGCGGCAACCTGACGGCCTCCGGCCCCGTACAACCCCCCCCTGCACGAGCCCTCTCCACATCACGCTGCCCGCACATCTTTCCGCTGCCAAGGGAGTTGGATCGCCCTATGCACCGCCGTACCCTTCTCGCCGCGACGGCCGGCGCCACCGGTGCCCTCGCGCTCGGCGCCGCCCCCGCCCACGCGGGCCGACGCCCCTCGGGGGACCCCGAGGCCCTGCTCAAGCGCTGGTTCGCGGACACCTACCGCTCGCTGGAGACGATGGTCGCCGACAGCGGACTGCCCGCCGACAACATCAGGCTCGGCGGCGAGCGGCCCGTACTCACCGACAACACCTCCACCACCAACATCGGCTGCTGGCTGTGGTCCACCGTCGCCGCCGCCGGGCTCGGGCTGATCGGCGAGCGCGAGATGCACCGCCGCCTCTCCCGCACCGTGGCCACCGTCGAGAAGATGGAGCGGCTGCACGGCTTCTGGTTCAACTGGTACAACACGTTCACCGGCGAGGTCCTGGACAACTGGCCCGGCAGCGGCGCACCCGTCGACCACCTGCTGTCCACCGTCGACAACGCCTGGCTCGACGTCGGCCTGCGCATCGCCGAGGACGCCGACCAGCTGCTCGCCCCGCGCATCCGCAAGCTCCGCAAGGACATCGACTGGTCCTTCTTCTACGAGCCCTACGACGCCGCCGACCCGGTCGCCCACCCCGGCCATATGCACACCGGCTTCCGCGTCGCGGACAACGCCCTCACCCCGTACTTCTACGGCGCCCTCGTCTCCGAGACCCGCATGGCCGGCTACCTCGGCATCGCCGACGGCACCGTCACGGGCGACCACTACTGGCGGATGCTGCGCACCTTCGAGCCCGGGCAGAAGCAGGAGATGCCGCCGGGCGGCGACTGGACCACCCGCGACGGGGTGCGCTACTTCAACGGCCACTACACCTACCGCGGCCGCAACTCGGTCCCCGGCTGGGGCGGCGACATGTTCGGCCAGCTGATGCCGGAGCTGTTCGTGCCCTCCGCGCAGTGGAACGCCTCCTGGCGCACCAGCCTCACCCACCACGCCCTGGGCCAGCGCGACCACGGCCTGATCGACACCGAGTACGGCTACTGGGGCTTCTCCCCGTGCAACGTCCCCGAGGGCGGCTACCAGGAGTACGGCGTCCAGTACCTCGGCATCAACCCCGGCGGGTACTGCTCCAACACCGACCGCACCTACGTGCCGTACGGCGAGCCGAAGCCTGACCCGTCCGCGTACACCAACGGCGTCGTCACTCCGCACGCCGGCTGCCTCGCCCTGATGGTCACCCCGCGCGAAGCGCTGCGGAACCTGATGCGCATCGAGCGGGACTTCGACTCGTACGAGGACGGCATGGGCTTCTACGACTCCGTCAACGTCTCCACGGGCAAGGTCAGCGACCGGATGCTCTCCCTCGACCAGGGCATGGCGGCCGCGGCCCTCGCCCAGGTGCTCAAGCCGGGGCTGCTGCAACGTCCGTTCCACAGCGGCGGGTTCCGCAAGAACCTGCAGCCGCTGATCGCGAAGGAGGACTTCGGGCTGTGAGCGCCTTCTCTTCCGTCAGCCGCCGTACGGTCCTCGGCACGGCCGCGGCCGGCGTGGCCACCGCCGCGACGTCCGCCGCTCCCGCATCGGCCGCCGCATCGGCCGCCGCGTCCGCGGCCGGCTTCGCCGCGGCCGACAACGCCGGGGAGCCGGCCCGGGTCACGTACCGGGACAAGCAGATCCTGATCGACGGCAAGCCCGCCCTCGTCCTCGGCGGAGAGATCCACTACTTCCGGCTCAAGCGCGAGGACTGGCAGTCCCGCCTCGACAGGGCGAAGGACGCCGGACTGGGCGCCATCGCCACGTACATCCCCTGGATGTGGCACGAGACGCCCGACGGCACCATCGACGTCACCGGCCGCACGCGTCCGGAGCGCGACCTCGGGGCGTTCCTCGATCTGTGCATCGGGAACGGCTTCGACATCGTTCCGCGGCCCGGCCCGTTCACGATGGCCGAGCTGAAGGGCGAGGGCGTCCCGGAGCGGGTGCGCAGGGAGCACCCCGAGATCAACCCCAGGGGCTGGAACGGCGCCGACGGCCCCACCCCGGCCATCGACTACCTCGCGCCGGCGTTCCTGACGGAGACCCGCCGCTGGTACGACGCCGTCATGCCGGTGCTCGCGAGGCGGCTGCGCGGCAAGGGCCGTCCAGGTGTCGTCGCCTGCCAGCTCGACAACGAGATCGGCATGCTCGACTGGGTGAGCAACACCCCCGCGCTCACCGACCACCTGCTGATCGACTTCAACTCCTGGCTGGACAGGACGTACGGCAAGGACCTCGGCGACCGCTACCCCTTCGCCGGGAAGCCCGCCGCCGATCGGGACAGGGCGATCCGAACACCCGAGGACGGCTACGCGGCCGCGCTCATGCACGACCTCGGTACGTTCATGCGTGGGCGCTTCGCCCGGTATGTGACCGAACTGCGCGAGGCCGCCGAGAAGAACGGTGTGCGTGGCGTCCCGTTCCTGATCAACATCCACGGCACGGGCGGCGGCAGCGCCGAGAACTTCCCCATCGGCATCAGCCAGTTGATGGAGACGTACTCCGGCAAGCCGGGCATGGTGTCCGGCGCCGACTTCTACCTCGGCGACCTGAGCTTCCGCAACGTCACCGATCTGTATCTGGTGAACGCGTTCATGGACGCGGTCCACGACGCCGACCAGCCCGTCACCGCCCTTGAGTTCGACGCGGGGCACGCCGACTACGGCAACACGCTCAACAACCAGTCCGGCGCCGAGGCCACCGACCTGAAGACCAGGCTCTGTCTGGCCCAGGGCGCCAAAATGATCAACTACTACCTGTTCGCGGGCGGCTTCAACCCGAAGCTCGACGAGCCGGCGGGCGACGGCAACGACCGCATCGGCTCGACCGGCGAGCGGCACGGATTCGCCGCGCCGGTCGATCCCGAGGGCCGCCCCGGACCCAGCTACCCGTCCCTCAAGCGCACCGTCCACGCGGTGAACGGCAACGCCGCGCTGCTCGCGCCGATGAAGACGCAGTACGACCGTCTCTCGCTCGGCTTCGTCCCGGACCACTACCTCACCGAGTACCACCCGGACACCGCCTCGGCGAAGGCCGTCATCGACGATGTGCGCCCGGTGCGCGGCTTCGGTCCCGACGGGGCGCTGTCCCGCGCCATGCTGCTCAGCGGCTTCCGCTACGACAGCGTCGACATCCAGGCCGGTGACCTGGATCCGGCGCGTACGCCGGTACTCGCCCTGGCCACGGGCGAGTACCTGGACGGCGCGCTGCAGCGTCGCCTGGTGCGCTACCTGGAGGCGGGCGGCAGGCTGCTGCTCTCCGGGCTGCTGCCGGGCAAGGACATGGCCGGCCGCCCCGCGACCCAGCTGCGGGACGCCCTCGGCCTGAAACCCGGCAGGACGATGACGGACGCCAACCGGTTCTTCCTGTCGGTGTCGGCGCACGGGTGGGCCGCTCCGCGCGCCGAGATCCGGGTGAACAAGGCCCAGCTGGGCAGCGCGAGCCGCGGCGACGTGGTGCTGCGCGAGGTGTCCACGGGCGACGGCTGCGGCTTCGACATCCCCGTCGGCAAGGGCCGGGCGGTCGTCGTCACCAACGCCTACCGCTGCGACCTCGGCTTCTGGACCGCGGCCCTGCGCGAGCTCGGCGCGGTGCCGGGGATCACCCATGACGCGCGGCTGCCCGGGGTCTTCCTGCTCACCACGGCCGATCCGGCCGGCGGACGGCTCCTGCACGCCTTCAACATCTCCTCCGGCTACGCCCAGGACGTCACCGTCACGGAGCGCGGCAAGCCCCTCTTCGGCGGCGAACGGCTGCACCTGCCCGGGCGCGGCGCGGCCATGCTCCCGCTCGGGCTCGACGCGGGCGGTCTGCGCATCGCGTACGCCACCGCCGAGATCAGCGCGGTGGCGGAGGGCCGGGTGGCCTTCCGGGCGATGGGGGACGAGGCGGTCGTGGCCGTCGAGGGCCGGGCGCACTGTGCCGGGGCGAAGGTCTCCGTCGAGGGGACGCTGACGGTCCTGCGGGTACGGCGGGCGGAGTTCACCGTGCACAAGGGCTGACCGCCGAGGTGCGCCGACCGGTGCGGCGCGCCTCGGCACGGACGTTTGCAAGCAATGATGTATGCGCATACATTCAGGGCTGGGAGGCACCCTGCCCCGGGCAGCGCGAACAAGGCAGAAGGACTGAGATGCTCCGACCGTACGAAGGCCCGGACTACGACGACAAGGTCAAGGACCTGCTCGGCAGGATGACGGTCGAGGAGAAGCTGGGCCAGCTCCAGCAGTTGACCTGGACCGGCGACACCGGCCCGGGCGGCGGCCAGACCGAGGAGGTCGAGCGCGCCGCCCGAGCGGGCCTGCTCGGCTCGGTGCTCAACCTGTACGGCGCGGCGCACACCAACACCCTCCAGCGCATGGCCGTGGAGGAGTCCCGGCTCGGCATCCCGCTGCTCTTCGGCCTGGACGTGATCCACGGCTTCTGGACCACCTTCCCGATCCCGCTCGCCCAGGCGTCGAGCTTCGATCCGGCGGTGGCCGAGCGCGACGCCGAGGTGTCCGCGAAGGAGACCCGTTCCAACGGAGTGCGCTGGACGTTCTCGCCGATGATGGACGTCACCCACGAACCCCGCTGGGGCCGGATCGCGGAGAGCTGCGGCGAGGACCCGTACCTGAACGCCGTGCTCGCCGTGGCCAAGGTCCGCGGCTACCAGGGCGACGACCTCGCCGCCGAGGAGAACGTCGCCGCCTGCGCCAAGCACTTCGTGGCCTACGGCGGCGCGGAGGGCGGGCGCGACTACAACACGGTCGACGTCTCCGAGCAGCGGCTGCGCAACCTCTACCTGCCGCCGTTCCGGGCGGCCGTCGACGCGGGCGTGGCCACCGTCATGGCGGCGTTCAACACCGTCAGCGGCGTCCCGGCCCACGGCAACCCGCACACGCTGACCGGCATCCTCAAGGAGGAGTGGGGCTTCGACGGCCTGGTCGTCAGCGACTACACGGGCGTCGACGAGCTGATCGCGCACGGGTACGCGGCCGACGGCGCCGACGCCGGCCGCCTCGCCCTGATGGCCGGCGTCGACATGGAGATGGTCAGCACCCATATCGCCGGCCACGGCCGGCAGTTGCTCGCGGACGGGCGGATCACCGAGGACCGGCTGGACGACGCGGTCGCCCGCATCCTGCGGCTCAAGTACGCGCTCGGCCTCTTCGACGACCCGTACACCGACGAGGCCGCCGCCGTCGGCGCGCCCACGCCCGCGGCCCTGGCGGCGGCGCGGGAGACCGCGGCCCGCTCCATGGTGCTGATGAAGAACGACGGCGTCCTCCCGCTCGACCCGGGCACCCGGTCCATCGCGGTGGTCGGCCCGTTCGCCGACCACACCGATCTGCACGGCACCTGGGCCGGCCCCGGCTGCCGCCGCTTTCCCACCGTCGGCGTGCTCGACGCCGTACGCGCCGCCGCCCCGGGGGCGGAGGTCGGCCACGCCGACGGCCGGGACCTCGCGCAGGCCGTCGCCGCGGCCGAGGCAGCCGACGTCACGATCGTCGTGGTCGGCGAGGAGCCCGAGCTCAGCGGTGAGGCGGCGGTGCGCAGCGAGCTCTCGCTGCCCGCCCGGCAGCGGGAGTTGATCGCCGCCGTCGCGGCCACCGGCAGGCCGTTCGCGGTCGTCCTGGTCAACGGCAGGCCGCTGACCGTCGGCGACTGGGTCGACGGCGTCCCGGCGCTGCTGGAGGCATGGCACCCCGGCATCGAGGCCGGCAACGCCATCGCCGACGTCCTCTTCGGCGCCGTCAACCCCGGCGGCAAACTGCCGGTGACCTTCCCCCGCGCGGTCGGCCAGATCCCCGTCTACTACAACCGGGAGAACACCGGGCGCCCCTACGACCCCGCGCACGCGGACGAGAAGTACGTCTCCAAGTACCTGGACCTCGCCGACGGGCCGCAGTTCGTCTTCGGCCACGGCCTGAGCTACACCACGTTCACCACCGGCGAGCCGCGGGCGGACCGCGACTCGCTCACCGTGGACGAGCTCTCGGACGGCGCGTGCGTCGAGATCGCGGTCGACGTGGCGAACACCGGCGGGCGCGCGGGCGACGAGGTCGTCCAGCTGTACGTCCACGACCCGGTGGCGAGCATCGCCCAGCCGCTGCGGCGACTGCGCGGCTTCAGCCGCGTCACGCTGGAGCCGGGGGAGAGCACGGTCGTGCGCTTCACGCTCGGCGCCGAGGATCTCGGCTTCTGGACGAACGACCCCGCCGGGCGCTTCGTCGTCGAACCGGGCCGCTTCGACATCTACGCCGGCACGAGCTCGCTGGCCGCGGCCCGCTGCACGCTGACGGTGCGCTGAGGCCCCCGCACACCCTGTGCCGCGCCAAGGCCGCGCACGCCGCCCCGCGCACTCGCCGGCTGCGGGAAATCCCACACGTTCCGCTGCCGCCTGCGAGAGAAACGCAGGGTGTGCGGCGGTCCGGCAGGCGCGGCCCCACACGTATCCGAGGACACAGGGTCACCAGGACTCGAGGAGGAGTTCCCCTTGCCCCGCACGGTCAGGAAGGCGCGAGTGGCGGGCGTCGCCGTCGCCCTCGCGGCGGTGATGCCCGTACTCGGCGCGTGCTCCGGCGGACCCGTCCGCCAGACGGCACTGGACGAGAAGCAGACGCTCACCGTGTGGGGCATGGGGGAGGAGGGCCAGAGACTCGGCGAGCTGGCCGACGGCTTCGAGCGGGAGCATCCCGGCATCACGGTCGAGGTGACCTCGGTCGGCTGGGACGTCGTCCACCAGAAACTCGTCTCGGCGGCGGCGGCCGGCACCCTCCCGGACATGGCGCAGATGGGCTCGACGCTCATGGGCGAGTTCATCGGCCTCGATCTGCTGGAGCCGGTCGACACCCGGCAGTTCCGGCGGGACGAGTACTTCCCGGCGGCCTGGGACGCCAATGTGCAGGGCGGCACGGTCCCCGGCGTTCCCTGGTACGCCGGGGACGCGGCTGGCCGACTCGTACCCGGCGCTGATCCTGCCCTTCGCGGCCGGTGCGTTCGGGGTCTTCCTGATGCGGCAGTTCCTGCAGGCCGTACCCGACGAGATCCTGGAGGCCGCGCGGATCGACGGCGCCGGCGAATGGTACGTCTTCGGGCGCATCGCGCTGCCGACGGTCAGGCCGGCCCTGGCGACGCTGGCCGTCCTCACCTTCCTCGCCTCCTGGAACAACTTCCTGTGGCCGCTGGTCGCCACCACCGACCCTGACACCTGAGCATCGCCACCACGGGCCTCAAGTAGCGCACGTGCCCGCCCCTCAGCCCCTGTTGCCCGGAGGTTCACCGATCATGACCGCTCCCCGGCGGCCGAACATCATCCTCTTCATGACCGACGACCACGCCCCGGCCGCCATCGGCGCCTACGGCAGCGTGATCAACAGGACCCCGGCGGTGGACCGCCTCGCCGCCGAGGGCACCGTCTTCGAGAACGCCTTCTGCACCAACGCGATCTGCTCGCCCGCCCGGGCCACCCTGCTCACGGGCACCTACAGCCATGTCAACGGCATGACCTCGCTGGAGGGCCCGGCCCACCGGTTCGACGCGGGCCAGCCGTCGTTCCCCAGGATGCTCCAGGAGGCCGGCTACCAGACCGCCATCATCGGCAAATGGCACCTCGGCCACGGCGAGGGCCACGACCCGCAGGGCTTCGACCACTGGGAGATCCTCCCCGAGCACGGCGTCTACCACGACCCCGACTTCGTCTCCGCCGACGGCACGAGGAAGTACCCCGGCTACGTCACCGACATCATCACCGACCTGGCGCTGAACTGGCTCGACGGACGCGACCCGGACAAGCCGTTCTGCCTGCTCGTCCAGCACAAGGCGCCGCACCGCCCCTTCGAGCCCGCGGCACGCCACCGGCACCTGTACGAGGACCGGGACATCCCCGCCCCGCCCACCCTCCACGACGACCTCGCCGGCCGCGCCCCCGCCGCGCACGAGGCGCGGATGAGCATGGAGGACCTCACCGACGAGGACCTCAAGGGCGTGCCCGTACCGCCCGGGCTGTCACCGCGCGAGGAGCGCGAGTGGCGCTACCAGCGGTACATCAAGGACTACCTGCGGGTCATCGCCGCCCTCGACGAGAACGTCGGCCGGGTGCTGCACTACCTCGACATCAGCGGCCTGGAGGCGTCCACCGCGGTCGCGTACACCTCCGACCACGGCTTCTTCCTCGGCGAACACGGCTGGTTCGACAAGCGGTTCATGTACGAGGAGGGCATGCGCATCCCGCTGGTGCTGCGCTGGCCCGGCGTCACCGGGGCCGGCGACCGGCGCGGGGAACTGGTGGCGAACATCGACTACGCCCCCACGCTCCTCGACATGGCGGGACTCGCGCCGCACCCGCGGATGCAGGGCCGGTCGCTCCTGCCGCTGCTGAGGGGAGAGGGAGAGGAGGAGCGCGGCGAGTGGCGGGACGCCGTCTACTACCGCTACTACATGCATCTGGACGTCTGCCACAACGTCCAGGCCAGCTACGGCATCCGCACCCGGACGCACAAACTGATCCACTACCCCGGCCACGGCTCCGGCGCCGACGGGTCCAAGGACGCGCCGCGCACGCCCGCGTGGGAGCTGTTCGACCTGGCCGAGGACCCGAACGAGCTGCACAACCGCTACGACGACCCGCACTACGCCGGCGTCGTCGAGGAACTCACCGCCCGACTGGACGAGTTGCAGCGCCACTTCGGCGACACCCCGGAGGGCGTACTGCCGTCCCCGACCACCGCGGCCCCGCCGGCCTCCTGAAGGGAAGCAACCCCCCATGACGACAGACCCCGAGCTCCCCGGCGCACGTCCCGAGCTCCCCGGCACCCGCCCGGCGACCGAGTGGCTGGCCGACGCCGTCCTCTACCAGATCTATCCGCAGAGCTTCGCCGACGCGGACGGCGACGGCATCGGCGACTTCGCCGGCATCGAGCAGCGGCTCGACCACCTGGCCTGGCTCGGCGTGAACACCGTGTGGCTCAACCCCTGCTTCGCCTCGCCGTTCGCGGACGCGGGCTACGACGTGTCCGACTACCTCACCGTCGCCGCCCGCTACGGAACCAACGAGGACCTGGCCCGGCTCGCCGACAGCGCCCGGCGCCGCGGCATCCGCGTCCTGCTCGACCTCGTGGCGGGCCACACCTCCGACCGGCACCCCTGGTTCACCGCGTCCGCCGACGACCCGTCCGACCACCGCTACATCTGGGCCGATGCGGGAAGCGACCCGGGTGACGGCTTCCAGCCCTCGCCCGGCACCCGGCCCGGCTGGTACAAGCCGAACTTCTTCCCCAGCCAGCCCGCCCTCAACTTCGGCTACGCGCGCACACATCCGGACGAGCCCTGGCGGCAGCCCGTCGACGCCGAAGGACCGCGCGCCAACCGCCGGGCCCTGCGCGAGATCATGGACCACTGGCTCGGCCTGGGCCTGTCCGGCTTCCGCGTCGACATGGCGGCCTCGCTCGTCAAGGACGACCCGGGACACGCCGAGTCGGCCCGCCTCTGGCGCGAGATGCGCGACTGGCTCGACACGAGGCATCCCGGCGCCGCGATGCTCTCCGAGTGGGGCGACCCCGCCGTCTCGGTCCCGGCCGGCTTCCACGCCGACTTCTTCCTCCAGTTCGGCGCCGACGACGACGGCCTCAAGCTGCGCTCCCTGTGGAACAACTCCACCGGCACCGTCAGCGAGCAATGGGCCCCGCTGGCCCCCTACTTCGGTGCCGAGGGCGCCGGCTCACCGGCGATCTTCCTCGACGGCTGGAAGGCCGCCACCACCGCCATAGCCGAGGCGGGACGCGGCGGCTTCGTCGCCCTGCCCACCGCCAACCACGACTTCTCCCGCCTCGCCTGCGGCCCGCGCACCGCGGAGCAGCTCCCCGCGGCCTTCGCCTTCCAGCTCACCTGGCCGACCCTGCCCGCCGTGTACTACGGCGACGAGATCGGCATGCGCTACGTCCCCGGCCTGCCGGAGCACGAGGGCAGCGTCCTCGGCCCCCGCTACAACCGGGCCGGCTCACGCACCCCGATGCAGTGGGACTCCACCGCCAACGCCGGCTTCTCCACCGCCCCGCCCGAGCGCCTCTACCTCCCCGTCGACCCCGACCCCGCCCGCCCCACGGTCGCGGCGCAGCGCGAGGACCCCGGCTCCCTGCTCAACCTCGTACGCCGCCTGATCGCGCTGCGCAAGGCCGCTCCCGAGCTGGGCAGTGCGGGCGGCACGCAGGTGCTGCACGCCGGATACCCCTTCGTGTACGTACGCGGCGGACGGTATCTGATCGTGGTCAACCCCCGCCGTACGGAGGCGGAGTTCACGCTCCCCGAAGGAGTCACCGTGGGCGAGACACTGGAGGCGTCAGGGGTAGGGGTCGGGGTGCACGACGCGGTGGTGAGGGCCGCAGGCTTCGCGTACGGCATCTTCACGGTCACGGCCGAGGGAGGACGATGAGCGACGGACCCGGCCCGTCCGCGTGCTGCGCTCCTGGGCGCGGGCGACGGGCGAGCACGCCGGCGGCGCCATCCGTCCGGCACACGGCCGTCACCGTGGAACCGCACGGCGGCTGGTGCGCCTTGACGGGCGGCGCCTTCCTGATGGGCAGCGACGACTCCCCGTATCCGGCGGACCGCGAGGGCCCGGTCCGCCAGATGACGGTCGACGCCTTCGCGATCGGCGCGACGGCCGTCACCAACGAGGAGTTCGCCGCCTTCGCGGGGGCCACCGGCCACCGCACGGACGCCGAGCACTTCGGCTGGTCCTTCGTCTTCGGAGGCTTCCTCCCCGACGACTTCCCACCCACCCGCGCCGCCGCCGCCACCCCCTGGTGGCGCCAGGTCCACGGCGCCGACTGGCGCCACCCGGAAGGCCCCGGCTCCGGTGTGCGGGACCGCCGGGACCACCCGGTGGTCCACGTCTCCCACGGCGACGCCCTCGCCTACTGCCGCTGGGCGGGGGCACGGCTGCCCACCGAGGCCGAGTGGGAGTACGCCGCACGCGGCGGCCTTGAGGGCATGCCGTACCCCTGGGGCGAGGAGCGCGAGCCCGGCGGCCAGTACCGCATGAACATCTTCCGCGGCGCCTTCCCCGGCCGTAACACCGCGGCCGACGGCCACCGCGGCACCTGCCCCGTGGACGCCTTCCCGCCGAACGCGTACGGCCTGTACAACACGGTGGGAAACGTCTGGGAATGGTGCGCGGACCTCTTCGCCCCCGGCGCGAGAGTGCTCAAGGGCGGCTCGCACCTGTGCCACGAGTCGTACTGCCTGCGCTACCGCACCTCGGCCCGCATGGGCAACACACCGGACAGCTCCAGCGGCAACACCGGGTTCAGGGTGGTGCGGGGCCGGTGCCGGTAATGCCGGCTGTGTGGCAGCGGTGAGCCGCGCCCCGGAGCGGCGACGGGACTTCAACCGCCCCGCACTCTGCGGGGGCACGCCTTGGGGATCGTCCTACGGCGGCATCTGCCGCAACCTGGTGGCCTCCTGAGTGAGTCCGGCGACGCCGGCCTGGGGTAGGCCCGCAGCCTGGAGAACGTTTGCGATCTGATCAATGGTGTTCGGGAGTCCCGTGTTGCGGACAGCCCGCTCGGCCGGGTTCTTCGCGATGGCGTACTGGTTCTCCCGGCCGGTCACGAAACCCGCGATGGCCTGGGCCGAGGTGGTGATGCCCACAGCCGGGGCGTCGTAGTTCCCGCCGATGGGCACGGTGGTCCGGATGAAGTGCAGGATCGTCTTCAGCTCGATCCAGTAGGCGTAGGACTCGCCCTGGTGTTGGGCATCCGCCGCCCCCAACAACGCGTGACCGAGTTCGTGCAGCGGAACCATCGCGGACAGGAAGTTGACATCGGCGTCCTGAAGGTTGTCCATCCATTGCTGCTGCAGTCTCACGAATATCACCGGCAGGTAGTAGTGCGGCCCCTCCTCGAAGAGCCGGTACTCCGGCATCGGATATTCCAGCGGAGGGCCGGGGTAGTCCAGGTTGTACTCGTTCATGAACCGCTGGGTGGTGAACGCCAGCAACTGGCCGCGGGAGACCGCGGGGACGTAGAGGGCATTGTTCGCCTGGCCCGCAGCGATGCCCATATTGACCGGAGCGTTCGGGCTGAAGCAGAGGATTCTGACGTCCGCCACGTTCGCGGGAAGCTCATACAGCACATCGGCGACCTGGGCACTCTGGGCGAACCAGGCCCTGAGACGCTGATATCGATCAGTGATCATCTGAGGAATGGGCATCTCCCGCCTCCCCTGCCGCCAGTTCGCCCGGCAGGCCGGCACTCGGCGCAGCCAAGGGGGCGCCTTCCTCAATCCATCAACTCACCGGGGAGGACCTCCTGCATCTCGGGGCGGGAGAACCGCCGTTCGGCGCGGGAGTCTCCGCGGACGTGCCAGAAGCCACGAGTTGATTTGCCTCGCGCGGCCCGCAGGCGAGGCCCCAACCGCGTTGACCTGCCGGCCGGAGCTCACTCCAGATGCGATGACCACCGCCTGGGGGCACCGTGGAGTGAGGACAGCGATGGGATTCCTGCGCCGAACTCCGCCGGGGTGGGACCAGGAGCCGGAGCGGCTGATGCAGTGGGGTGGCTGTCGCGGCCGCGCCCGTACGGACGGAAGGGACGGGGCGTGAGAACGATGGCCGAGAAGGTGTACAGCATCATCGAGGTGGCGCAGCAGGACGGGAAGTGGGGGTACTCGGATATCAACTTCTCCGAGGGGCGGTCGGCCCATTCCCCGGAGTCCGCTGCCGGGCCGGGATGGCGGCAGATCAGTCCGGTGGCGATCGCGGGCAGCGGCCTGGCGGCGGCGGGATCCGGCGAGGACCAGCGACGGGTCTACTACCAGGAGCAGGACCGCAGCCTGGTCGGCGCGGCGTACGACCCGTCGTCGTCGGACGGGCACTGGGCCGGGTACCGCGTCTTCACCAGGGAGACCGGCGCCCCGACCGCCGACGTGGGCAGCGCGGTGGCGGTGACGGGCCGGATCGGGGGCCTGCGGGTCTACTACCTCGACGACGGCCGGGGCGAGGACGGCCGGCGCCCGGTACGGCTGGCGGAACGGGGACGGGAGTGGACGTACAGCGTGTGCGCCGACGCCCCGCGCGGCTCCCCGATCAGCCCGCTGGCCGCCGTCACCACCGAACAGGGCGAGTACGCCTACTACCTGGACGCGCGGGGCCACCTGTTCGAGGCGTCCTGGCTCGGGGAGGAGGGCTGGTCGGTCTGCGACGTGACCTCCGGCATCGAGGGGTGCCCGACCCCCTCCTCGCTCAGCCGGCTCACCGCCGTCGGGTGCGGGACCGACTCCCGCCTCGTGTACTTCCTCGACGAGAACAACCGCCCCGTCCAGCTGGAGCACTCGGTCATCGCGGGTACGAAGAAGCGGCCCGAGGGCGGCGTGGAGTGGCGGCTGCGCCGCCTGTCCGACTACGGGGCCCCGGCCGCGGCGGCGGGCAGCCAGCCGGCGGTCGTGCTCACCGCCGACGGCCATCCGCAGCTCTACTACCTGGACGTTGACCGGATGGTGGTCGAGGTGGAGTTCAACGGCCGCGGGTGGGAGGTCAACCGTGCGGGCGCGGACGCCGATGACGGCGCGGGCGCTCCCGCGGCGGCCGGCGCTAGCTCCCTGGCCGCCGTGCCGGGCGGCGACCGCTCGGCGGCCCAGCTGTTCTACCTGGGCGCCGCCGATCTGGGTGACGGCCCGGGCGACAACCACCTGATCGAACTGCGGGGGGCCGGGGACAGGTGGACCTCCCGCAACCTGGGCGCCGAGCTGGACCTCCCCGACGTCGCCACCGGTGTGCCCAGCCCGTTCGCCGCCATCCGCACCAGCGGCCCGCGCGTCTACTACACCAGCGAGGAGTAGTCGGCGCCGCGGGCCGCCGGCCCGCCGGCCGTACGCGCGAAGGAGCCACCCATGCGCATGAACGAGACCTACCAGGACGCCGTGAGCGGAACGCTCATATCCGTGAACAAGGGCAGCCGGACCAACATGACGGTCACCAACGCCACCCCGGTGCACCTGCTGGTGTACTGGGTCGGCCTCGACGGCCTGCTGTACGGCCGCAACCCGCGGACCCAGAAATTCGCCCCCGGTCATCCGGGCCAGGTCCTGGACCCCGGAGCGACCGCGACCTGGAAGAACATCGACCGCTCCTACTATTTCGTCGCCAAGGCCGGGTATTCGGGTGCCTTCGCGGCGGTCTGGCGGGCCACCGAGGACAACGCCGCCGTGACCCTGACGGGCCGTGACCTGCTGGATCCGGACGACATCGGGGAGACCCCCGTGCCCACCAGCTCCGTGATCATCCCGCCGAACGGGCCGAGGATCCTGGTGGGGGCCGGGGTGCTGCCGAACGGCAACTCCGTCACCCGTGAGCAGTTCTGGCAGCGCCTCCCGGAGTCGTACAGCCTCGCGGCGGGCGAGGAGAAGAACGTCAACTACACACAGACGCAGGGGATGCAGGCAAGCTCGTCGGACACCAAGACGGTGACGGCATCGGTCAGCGCGAGCGCCAGCGCCGGCTGGGGCCCGTTCAGCGCCTCCGTCAACGCCTCCTTGAGCAAGTCCTCGACCAGGACCCAGCAGGTCACCGTCTCCACCCAGACGACGAGCTTCATGTCGAACCAGTACACCAACGACAGCTCCCACGGCCGGATGTGCCTGTTCTGGCAGCTCACGGACGTCCTCACCGTGTTCGACTGCACGGGGACGCCGCTGTCGTCGGTCGTCTCCGCCAAGGGCCCGACGGTCGTCTGGGGGCCCGTCAACGTTGACGAACTGGACACTGAGAAGCCGGGCACGTTCGCCCAGCGCGTCGACGAACCGGACCTGCCCGAGCTCGTCTCCGTACGGCCGGCGTTCGAACCACCACGGCCAACGCTCTCGCAGTCCGGAACGCGGAGCCGCGTTCCGGGCACGGGTACGACCACCAGCAGCCGGAGGAGATCATGACGACAGCCGGCGCCCGCCCCATGGGCGTGACCCCGGGCGGCGACTACACAGCGGTCATCGAGGTGGCACGGGAACCGGACGGCTCGTTCCAATGGACCAACCTCAACATCGCCGCCGGGACGAAAGTGGGCCCCGGCATCCTCAGACCCGCTCCCTTCCCGTCCCTGACCGGCGGGTTCGCCGCCACCGCATGGGGATCGGTCAATCGGCGCGTCTACTATGCGAACGCCGACGGCGCCGTCGGTGAACTGGCGACCGACGGAAACGGCTGGACGTACCAGAACTTCACCAGCGGCGAGGGCACGCCCGCGGCCGCGTGGAACAGCCCGCTGGCCAACAGCGGGATGCGGTCCGGGACGATGGCGCTCTCCTACGTGGACGAGACCGGTCAGCTCATCATCATGAAGTTCAGCGGCGACTGGACCTGGGGTGCCAACCCCAAGCTCCCCCAAGTCCCGGAGCGCAGCCCGCTGACCGCGATGCAGAACGGCCGCGGCCGTTTCGTCTACTACTTCGACAGCGGCAACCACATCACCGAGGTGGAGGAACAGGGGGTGGCGGGCAAGCTCACCGATCTCACCACGTACGCGAGCCTCCCCGCCGCATCCCCCATCAGCGGGTTGTCCGCCGTGGGCTGGGGCACGGACAGGCGCCGCGTCTACTACGCGGACCGCCAGGACAACCTCATCGAGGTGGTGGGCTTCGGGGACGACGGCGGATGGAAGTGGCAGAACCTCTGCAAGCTGAGCGTCAGCCAGCCCAAGGACGGGAGCCCGCTGGCGGCCGCGGTGGGTCCCGAGACCCTGGCAGGCGTCGCCCTGTGGAACGAGGCGTCCGAACCGCTCTGGGCGAGTTGGGACGGCGGGTGGTGCAGCCGGCAGATCCACACGACCGTGGCTGCCAACAGCTCCGTGGCAAGCGTGGTGGACAGCGACGGCCACCCCTGGGTGTCCTACGTGGACAAGGACAACCACCTCTCCCTGTGGCGAGGGCCCGAGGCGGACTGGCAATGGTGGGACCTGACCGCCGATCTGCGCCTTCCGGCCGCCGCCAAGGTGGCCACCCAAGGTCCCCTGGCCCTCGTGCACACCGAGCGCGGCCCGCGCGTCTACTACCTCACCGACGAGCCCGAATTCTGACGGACCCCGCCCCGCACGTGGATGCGCGGCAGGTGATCGGAGCGCACCATGCGAATGAACGACACCTACCAGGCGGCCCTCGACGGGACCCTGTTCTCGCCCCCCAAGGAGTCCAGGGCCGAGATCCTCGTCTTCAACGACCTCTCGATCCCCCTCGATCTCTTCTACCTCGACCAGTCCGGCGACCTGTGCGGGCCCGTCGACGGGAACTGGACCGCGGGCCTGCCAGGGCTCGTACTGGAGCCCAACGGCGGCAACATCGTGATCAGCGGTGACTGCTGGGCGGACGGCTACTGGCTGGCCAAGTCCCACTACTCCGGCGCCTTCGCCGCCGTCCTGCAGAACCTGCCCGGGAAGAGCACCATGACCTTCTCCGGATCCGACCTGCTGGACCCCAACAACATCGGACCGATCCCCCAGCCCACGGCCGACATGCTCATCCCGCAGGACGGCCCCAGCGTCCTGGTGGCCACCGGTCTCGTCCAGCACGGCGCCACGACCCGGACTCCGGTGACCACACCGGGAGACGACCAGGTCGGACTCGGCGTGGCCGTCACCCGTGAACAGTTCTGGCACTGCACGGGAGAGTCGTACAGCCTCGCCCCCGGCGAGAGCCGGACCGTCAGCTACACCGTCACCCAGGGCAAACAGGACAGCAGCTCGGAGTCCGACACCACCAACGCCTCCGTCGGCGTGAGCGCCGGCGCCGGCTGGGGCCCGTTCAGCGCCTCCGTCTCCGCTTCCCTGAGCGAGTCCTCCACCACCACCCAGCAACTCACCGTGTCCACCCAGTCGACCTCCTTCATCTCCAGCACCTACGTGAACCTGAGCCGGCACTCCGAGCTCAACCTCTTCTGGGAACTGACCGACGTCGCGACCGTCTACGACAAGGACGGCCGGCCCCTCGCCTCCGTGCTTTCCGGCGAGGCCCCGGCGGTCGTCTCCGGGCCCTGGGAGGTCCAGGAGATCGAGGAGACGAAGAAGAAGGAGCTGAAGCCGAAGGCCAGGCACGACCGGCCCGCCAAGGAGTGAGCGGACCTGAGCGATCCAGGACCGGATGTCCCCACCAGGGCCGGAGGTTCTTGTGGACCCCGCGCCGTGTCCGCCCGTCCGTCAGCAGCCCGAACCAGCGCTCGACCTGGTTGGGCCACGGTGCTCGGGCATGCCAGGCATACTGCTGGGCCGGCGCCTTGCGCGGACGTCGCCTGCCGCGGCCGGCGCACCGGCGTCTCGCGTACGCCGCCGGTCGATGTCGGTCGATGCCGGCTCAGCGGCAACACCGGGTTCAGGGGCGTGCGGGGGCCGGTGCCGGGTGCTCGTGGGGCGGACACCGGCGGCGCTTGTCGGGGAGCAGCTGGGTGATGCCCTGACCGTCGCAGTGCTCCAGCAGGGGCATGGTGACGCGTCGGGCGGTGTCCAGGGCGCGGCTCGCCGCACCGACGGTGAACGGCTGGTCGAGTCCGCTGAGCCGCTCGGCCGCCAGCCGCGGGGCGTCCGGCAGCAGCACCACGTGCTCCGCGAGCCGCAGCACCGCCCCGTGGCTGGCCGCCGCCGCCAACTCGCGTCGGCCGAGGCCGAGTTCCGGGAGGCGTCCGGCGTGCGGGGCGGCGAACGGCCGGCCGGCGAGCTCGGCGGCGAGCCGGCGCACCGCGTCCGCGACGGCGGTGGGCAGGGAGTCGGGTCCGGCGGTCACGCGCCCGCGGCTCATCCGCAGGGGCGGTGCGACCAGCGCCTCCACGAGTGCGGCGGAGGGCAGCCCGAGACGCTGCCGAGCAGTCTCCAGCGGTATGCCGCCCTCGGCGGGCCGCTCGGAGCGGTACGCGGCGACCAGTTCGGCCAGCCGGGCACGCAGGGCGGACCAGTGGACGGGCTCGGCGAGCCAGTCGTCCGCGACCGGCGCGGTACGGACGACGACCCCCAGCGCGGTCAGCTCCCCGCGTCTGACCAGCAGTCGGCGCCGTAGCTCGGCCGCCTCGTCCAGAGCGCCCCGGGCGCCGGCCAGTTCGCCCGCCCGTCGTGCCGCGGCGCCGCGGCGCCGCAGGTCCGGTGGCTGGGGATCGAGCACCGTCAGACCGGCCAGCACCCGCCGCAGACCGGGATCGCGCAGCACCGCGCGGTCACCGATGCGCAGCGGCAGCGGCTCCGGCAGGGTCAGCCGGACGATGTCCGCACCCAGCGGCCGTACGCGCACCGGCACGGCCGCCGAGCCGACGTGGGCGACAGCGGTGCGGGGCAGCTCGGCGGCCGGGGCTCCGCCGTGTACGCGCACGTCGCAGCGCAGGCAGGGGAGGAAGCCGTCCGGCGTGAGCAGGGCGTCGCCGCGGCCCGTCGACTCCTTCCCGAGGCCCCGGAGGTTCACGGCGACCCGGGCGGTGGCCCCTACCGAGCCGGTCTCCTCGCCGAGGGCCTGCAGCGCCCTGACGCGCACGGAACGGCCGGACCGCGCGGTCACCAGGGTGTCGCCCCGCCGGATCCGCCCCGCACCGAGCGTGCCCGTGACCACAAGACCACTGCCGCGCACGGTGAAAGCACGGTCGATCCACAGCCGCACCGGGGCGTCCGCGTCCCCGTCCGGCAGCCGCGCGGCAAGCCGGCCGAGGGCGGCACGCAGCTCGGCAAGGCCCGCGCCGGTGCGGGCGCTGACGGCCACGGCCTCGACGCCGCCGAGGGCGCTCGCGCGGATCCGCTCCTGTGCCTGCGCCGCGGCGGGGCCGGGATCGGCCAGATCGCAGCGGGTGACGGCGAGCAGTCCGTGCCGTACGCCCAAGGCGTCCACGGCGGCGAGGTGTTCCGCGGACTGCGGTTTCCAGCCCTCGTCCGCGGCGACGACGAACAGCACGGCGGGCACCGGCCCCACACCGGCCAGCATGGTCGGGACGAACCTCTCGTGTCCCGGGACGTCGACGAACGCGAGCCGCTCGCCCGAGGGCAGGTCCGTCCATGCGAAGCCCAGGTCGATGGTCAGACCACGGCGCCGCTCCTCCGCCAGCCGGTCGGGGTGGGTGCCGGTCAGCGCCTGGATCAGCGTGCTCTTGCCGTGGTCGACATGCCCGGCCGTCGCGATGACCCGCATGCTCACCGACCCGCCGCGCGCAGCACCGCGCCGAGGACGGCGCCGTCGCACTCCTCCGGCACGCATCGCAGGTCCAGCAGCAGCCGGCCGCGCACCACCCGGCCGAGCACGGCCGGTTCACCCGTGCGCAGCGGTGCCGCCAGAGCGTCGGGGAGGCTGAGCGCGCAGGACGGCAGAACCGTCCCGGGGGCGCCGCCTCCTCCGACCACCGCTTCGCAGGGCACGACACGGCCGTCGAGTCCCCGGCGCGCAAGGTCCTCCGCCAGGCGCAGGGTGCGGGTGCGCAGCAGCGGCAGCGACAGGTGCACGGCGGCGTGCACGGGGGGCTCGGGACCGCGCAGCGTCGCTTCCAGCGCGGCCAGGGTGAACTTGTCCACGCGCAGGGCGCGGGCCAGCGGATGGCGGCGCATCCGCTCCACCACGGCGGCGCGGCCGAGGACCAGCCCTGCCTGCGGACCGCCGAGCAGCTTGTCCCCGCTGGCGGTGACCAGCGTGGCCCCGGCGCGCAGTGTGGTGGCCGCGTCCGGCTCACCCGGCAGCAGCGGGTCGGGTGCGAGGAGGCCGGAGCCGATGTCGACCACCACGGGCAGGCCCAGCGCGGCCAGTTCGGCGGCGTCGACTCCTCGGGTGAAGCCGCTCACCGTGAAGTTCGACGGGTGGATCTTGAGGATGAAGCCGGTGTCCGGGCCGACGGCGTCCGCGTAGTCGCCGAGCCGGGTCCGGTTGGTGGTGCCGACCTCGCGTATCCGGGCGCCGCAGCAGGCCAGCAGCTCGGGTATCCGGAAGCCGTCGCCGATCTCCACGAACTCGCCCCGGCTGAGCAGGATGTCGCGCCCCGGGGCCAGCGTGGCCGCGGCCAGGGCGAGGGCGGCCGCTCCGTTGTTGACCACGTGCACGGCCTCGGCGGCCGGTACCGCCTCCCGCAGCGCCGCCATGGCGCTGCGGCCGCGTGATGCCCGTCTGCCGGTGGCCAGGTCCAGCTCGACGTCCGTGTAGCCGCCGGCCGCCGCCATCGCCTCCAGCGCCGACCGCGACAGCGGGGCCCGCCCCAGATTGGTGTGCAGCACCACGCCGGTGGCGTTGTACACGGGGCTCAGCCCGGTCCCGCGTGCGGGGAGCGCGGCGAGCGCGGCACCCACGGCGTCGTCCGGCCCGATCCGCCCTTCGCGTACGGCCTGCTGGGCAGTGGCGACCGCGGCCTTGACGACCGTCCTGCCCAGCCGTGCGGACGCCTCGCCCAGCCGGGGATCGCCGAGCAGCAGCGTGGTGCTCGGCACCCGCCGCCGGGGGTCCGGGGTCTGTGCCGGGCTCCAGGCCGGGCTCGCGACGCCCTGCGGCTCCAACTCCGGCGTTGCCGCCGGTCGCCGACTCCCCGGTGGCCCTTCGGGCACGGAGGGTACCCCCACCGCGTCGCCCGCGGCGGCAGTCGCCGATGACACAGCCTCCTGCGCCTCGGATCCGAAGCCGCGTGTCGCGGCTTCCCGATCCAGCCTGGCACCCGGCACAGGCCCCGGTGGCTCCGGCTGCTCGTCCGCCACCCGCGCCACCCCGATCGAAGTCAGCGGAGGCGGACGGGAATCGAACCCGCCTGGCCCGGTTTCCGGACCACACCGATGTTGAAGATCGGGAGGGGCACCAGCCCGCCCAACGCCTCCGGAGCATGATTGTTGTCCCGGCACACTCCTGGGGCAAGAGGTGAAATCATCGCCGTATGACGACAGTTGGCCCTGCAGCCGGACCCGCCGCGCCCGTGCGGCTGACCCAGTACGGACACGGCGGCGGCTGCGCCTGCAAGATCCCTCCCGGGGAGCTGGAGACGATGGTCGCGGGACTGCTGCCGTCCCGGATCCCCGGACAGCCCCCGGACGCCGACGGGGACCGGCTGCTGGTCGGACTCGACGACGGGGACGACGCCGCGGTCGTGCGCACCGGTGACGGCTCCGCGCTGGTGTCGACGGCCGACTTCTTCACGCCGGTCGTCGACGACGCCCGCGACTGGGGCCGGATCGCCGCCGCCAACGCCCTGTCCGACGTCTACGCGATGGGCGGCCGGCCCGTCGTCGCGCTCAACCTGCTGGGCTGGCCCCGGGACGTCCTGCCCGCGGACCTTGCCCAGGAGGTCCTGGCGGGAGCGCTCGATGTCGCCGGCAGGGCCGGCTGCTTCGTCGGCGGCGGCCACAGCATCGACAGCCCGGAACCGCTCTACGGAATGGCCGTGACCGGACTGGTGGACCCGGACCGGCTGCTGCGCAACGACGCAGGCCGGCCGGGTGTGCCGCTGACCCTGACCAAACCGCTGGGCGTCGGGATCCTCAACAACCGCCACAAGCGCACGGGAGAGGTCTTCGCGCATGCCGTCGCCTGCATGGCGGAGCTCAACGACAGGGCCGGTGCCGCGGCCCTGGAGGCCGGCGCCGTGTGCGCCACCGATGTGACCGGATTCGGGCTGCTCGGCCATCTGCACAAGCTGGCGCGGGCGAGCGGCGTCACCGCCGTGGTGGACACCGGCGCCGTCCCGGTGCTCGACGGCGTATG
The DNA here is from genome assembly GCF_024584805.1 of Streptomyces sp. FIT100. Taxonomy (NCBI): domain Bacteria; kingdom Bacillati; phylum Actinomycetota; class Actinomycetes; order Kitasatosporales; family Streptomycetaceae; genus Streptomyces; species Streptomyces sp. FIT100. The sequence goes on from NZ_CP075715.1 coordinate 7,026,666, forward strand.
GGAGTCCCTGCGCGCCGGGTACGTCAGCGGCGGCACCCGGCGCAATCTCGACTGGGTGCGCCCGCACCTGGACGCGGGGCGGGCGACCGCCGACCAGCTGCACTTGCTCGCCGACGCGCAGACCTCCGGCGGGCTGCTGGTCGCGGGGGAGGTACCCGGCCACCCGGTCATCGGGGAACTGGTCCCCGCCGTGGCCGGCACGACACTGGTGGTCCGCTGAGCCTTGTGCTCGGTGCTCGGTGCTCGGTGCTCGGCGGTCGGCGGTCGCGGACCCGCAGGCCTTGTGCTCGGTGCTCGGCGGTCGCGGACCCGCACGCCATGCGGCCGGCGGCCGCATGGCGTGCGCGAGGACGGGCCGGCCCGGACGTCGTCACCGACGCGGGTGGCATGACCCGTGCAGCCGATGCGTCAGCCCAGTCGGACGCCGCGCTCGGCCGGCCAGGCCACCGGATCCACCGCAGACCCGTAGGACGGCGTGAGCCCCCCCGCAGGCGATGCCCGGGGCCCGCGGCCGGCGCGCCTACCGGTAGCGGATGTGCAGATGGTTGTCGTGGTTCGGATAACTCGTGGTCAGCCCCTCCGAGATCAGCTGCGGATCGTTGAAGAAGACCAGCTCGACATGGCCGGGTGCCTTCGCCCGGATCTCCTGCACGAGCCGGCGGGTGGCCGCGCGGTCGTAGGTCGACGACTGCCAGGTGATGCGCCCGGCGGTGCACTGCGCCGAATCGGTGCGGATCGGCCACACATCGATGTCCATCCCGACTTCGTGGCTGGCGTGACCGGGTATGTCCCCGCCGTGCTCGAAGCCCGCGTCACCGACCGGCAGTCTGCCGCTCCCGGTGGAGGCGAAGGCGGCAGCGGCGGCCTCCAGTTGGGCGACGGCGCCCGCTGTCGCCCAGTGGGCGCCTGCGTTGCCGTCGGGGCTCTGCGCGCACATCGTGCCGGCGCCGAAGTCGATGTTCTCGTAGTGCCAGAGCAGGTTCTGCCAGGTGACCGGCCCGACGACGCCGTCCGCACCGATCCCGGCGTGGGTCTGGAAGGTGCGCACGGCGGAGGCGGTGGCCGGTCCGAAGTTCCCGTCGACCGTGAGGCCCGCGCCCCGCTTGGCGTTGAGCAGCGACTGGACGGCGTTCACCGCGGGCCCGTTGTCGCCCTGCCGCACGGTGACGGCGAGCGCTCCCCAGGTGGCGGGCCCGGCGATGCCGTCCGCGGTCAGGCCCTTGGACTGCTGGAAGCCCACCACGGCGCTGTGCGTGCCCGGGCCGAAGACTCCGTCCACGGCCACGGAGCGGCCGTGCGCGGCGAGCAGGTGCTGAAGCGCGACGACGTCGGTGCCCCGGTTGCCGCTGCTCGTCAGCGGGAACGCGGCCTGAGGGAAGGCATGTGCGGGGACGCCCAGTCCGAGGAGCAGACCGGCCACCGCGGCGAACAGCGTGATGATCCGCGCGAGTTGTCTCATGATTCCTTCCTCACTTTCCCGACTGGAGGGCGTCCCAGGTGGCGGGGCCGACGATGCCGTCGGCGCCGAGCCCGCGCGAGGACTGGTAGTCGCGCACGGCCTGGGCGGTGCCCGAGCCGAAGACGCCGTCGATGGCCACCGTCCGGCCGAGCGCGGCGGTCAGCGCGCGCTGCAGTCGTGTGACGGCCTCTCCCGTCGAGCCGCTCTGGATGGTGGGGGTGGATCCGCGGGACAGCAGGGCGGTCCAGGTCCTGGGGCCGACCGCGCCGTCCGCCGTGAGCCCGGTGCCGGTCTGGAAGTTCCTGGCGGCGGTGGTCGTGTCGGGGCCGAAGACGCCGTCCGGTGTGCCGGGGTCGTGGCCGGCGGCCTTCAGCAGGCACTGGGCGGCCTTGACCAGACCGCCGGTCGAGCCGCTCTGGACGGTGGTGTACGCGGTGAAGTCGAGGTTCGCCCCGGTGCAGGTGGGCGTGGGCGGGGTGGTGCCGGTGCCCACGTCCAGGTAGTCGCGGTCGATGTTGATCGAGTAGCCGCCGTAGGACTCGGTGACCTCGCCGACGTACTGGTGGATCCGCTGGTGGTCGGACCACTGGCTCGCCGGCACGTAGGTACCGGTGTCGGTGTCGGCGGCTCCGTTCCACCACGCGTAGAAGAGGTGGTCGACCCGCGTGTAGGCGCTGTTGTCGTACTCGCCGGCGGCGTCCCTGATGCCGGAGGCGGCGCTGGAGTAGAAGCCCGACAGATAGCCGCTGCTGTGCAGCCGCTCGGTCCAGCCGGACAGGTACGACAGCACGGCCGCCTTGCAGGAGGCCGTGGAGGTGTACGCCTCGATGTCGCTGTAGATGGCGCTGCCCGCCGGGATGCCGAGGTTCGACGCGGCGGTGATGGCGCCGGCCGCCGCGGTGACGCCCTGGGACCTGGCCGTGGCGGGGTCGGCGGACATCTTCAGCGAGTAGCTGGTGCACGGTGCCTGGCGGCCGACGTCGATGGGGATCAGACGCCATCCGTTGGCGGTCTGGGCGGTCACCCAGCTCGCCGTCAGGTTCGGCTGGGCGCAGCCGCGGAAGGAGCCGCTGATGTAGACGCCGACCGCGCTGTACGGCGAGCTCGTCTGCCAGGCGTCCATGGCGGCCTGGGAGGGCGCGGTGCAGGCGTCGAAGCCCTTGCCGAGGTAGCTGCCCGGTTGCGGCCCGGCCGCGGCCAGCGGAGCGGCGTCGGACCGCTGCGCCGCACGGGGCAGCTCGGTGCGTTCGGCGCCGGCGGTGAGTTCCGCGGAGGCGAGGACGTCGCGTACCAGGGCCTCGGTCCCCGGGGCGTGGGCCGCGGTGACGAGGACCCCGGCGTCCTCGACCGCGATCTGGATGGTGTCGTTGCTGGACGCGGCGGCCGGGGCGGTGGCCCTGCCGCGCGCCGTCCGCGCGGTCGCCGCCGATGCCCGCCCGGCGGAGCGGGCGGTGAGGGGCTCCACGACGATGCCGGCCGTCCGGCCGACGACGCGGGCGGGGCAGTCGTTCCGGTCGGCGGGCTCGCCCACGTAGACGGTGGGGCGGTCGAACCGGAGGCAGGCGCGCGGGTTCTCGGCCAGATCGACCACCTGCCAGTCGGCGGGCACCGCGATGCGGTAGCCGTGGAACGTGACGGTCCGCCGGCCCTCGGGCGGCGAATCCGCCACGGCGGGGCCGGGGTCGGCGAACGCGCCGATGCCGGCGAGCACCGCCAGCAAGGCCGTTCCGGCGCGGACGCGCCACAGGTGCCACAGGTTGCGGGACGACATCAGGGCACTCCTACTCGATGCGGGGGAGAGCGAGGAAGAGCGGCGCGGCAGATGTGCGCCGTGCCGGGTCGAGCGGTGCTGTGCGCGTCGGACTCGCTGTTCGGATGCCGGGACCGGGCGTGGCCGGTACGGTCCCCAGTGAAGGGCATGGTCATGACAAACAGACGAAAGGGATCGGTCCGTGCGTCGAATCCTCGTGCCTGCGTGCTGCCGAGTCTGGCGCCCCCGACCGCGGCGTGTCCACTCCAGGACCATCTGCCACAGGACCAGACCTCCGGCACAACACCCCTGTGAGCAGGGGCCGTTGAGCCGCAACCGTGCGATGCCGTCGGACAACCGGCGCTACCGGGGCACCGCGCAGGCGACGGAGGCGATCAGCGCGGAACACAGGACGGCCGTGCCGGTCAGCCGCCGCGCGAGCAGAGCGTCCCAGCGCTCCCCGTTCCCGGAGAGCCTGCGCAGGGCCGGGGTGAGAGCACGGCCCGCGCCGAAGCCCAGTCCGGCGGCCAGGGCGGGCAGGTACGAGCCCCCGGACAGCAGCACCGCGACCGCCATCGCGTACGGCGCGGTCGCCGAGAGGTAGGTGCGCACGCCCGTACCGAGCTCGAAGCCGAACTGCACGGCGCCGCGCATCAGATGGCGGCGCAGCACGTCCTGCGGTATCTGCCGCGCGTTCTGCGGCAGCCGTAGCGTCAGCCGGCCCGCGTCGCGCACCACGGCGAGCAGTGCGGCCGCCACGATCAGCCCTTGCCGCACACCGGCCGGAAGCGGTGCGAAGAGACCGGAGAAGAGCCACAGCACCCCGGCCGTCAGCGCCCCGCCCGCCAGCAGCCCGGCGGAGAACATGCCGAGCACCAGTGCCTGTCTGTACGTCGCCCGCCAACCTGGCGAGGCCAGCGCGAAAGCGCTGTTGCGCGTTCAAACGGACCCGGAGAGCGAATAGCCGGCAAGCCCTCCGGTGATCGCCCAGGCCAGCACGGGGGCGTGCAGGGCGGCGGCGATCGCGGCCGCCCCCAGGGCCGCCACGGGCAGGGCGGGATCGGTGAGCGGCCCCCGTACGGAACGGATGCGGCTCCGCCGGGCCGCGGGACGTCCGGACTCGCTCATCTACACGGTCCCGGTCAGCGTGCGCCAGGTGTTCTGGCCGACCACGCCGTCGGCGGTCAGGCCGTGCAGCGACTGGAACGAGACGACTGCCTGCCGCGTGAGCGCACCGAAGTTGCCGTCGACCGTCAGCGCGTGGCCGTGCTTGTTGAGCTGCCGCTGGGCGCCGCTCACGGCATCGTTCACGTCTCCCTGGCGGACGGTGACGACCAGCACCGGCCAGGTGGCCGGGCCGACGCTGCCCGTGAGGCCGAGCCCGTTCGCCGACTGGAACTCCTCGACCCGCGCCTCGGTGTCCGGCCCGAACACGCCGTCGACGTCCGTCGGATGACCGTGGTGGGTGAGCAGGTGCTGGACGGTGTGGACGTCGGGCCCGGTCGCCCCGCGGCCGACGGTCGGCCAGTCGAGGGAACCGGGGCAGCCGCAGTCGGTGGTCCAGCGGCAGATGGACTTCACCCAGCCGGAGCCGGTGTTGCGGTATCCGTCGTGGCAGCGCCGCTCGATACCGCAGCCGCAGTTGCCGCAGGCCGCGCTGTACGCCCACAGCCAGCCGTCGTAGGTGCCCGCGTAGCACTGGTTCGGCCGCAGCGTCCAGGTGACACCGTCGGACCGGTGGAAGCCGGTGTTCGTCCCTGACGTCACACAGGCGTCGGCGTAGATCGTGCTCGGCCCGCAGCCCGGGGAGCAGTTGTGGTCCGCGGCGTAACTCGGGCACGCGCCGGTCCAGATGTCGTAGCCGTCGGCATACGCCTGCCGGGCGGCGGAGAACACCCCCAGCGCGGCGAAGCCCGCGGCGGTCGCCGCCTGCAGCACGGTGCGCCTGCGTGGCGCGAAGGACGGCAGGGTCCCGCGCCGGGGCCGGGAGCGGCCGCCGCTCCCGGAGCGGCGCAGCATGGGCACGTCGTCCAGTGCGGTCATGGCAGGCTCCTCGGCGTTGCGAGTGGGATGTCGTCGAGCAACCGCAGCAGCGCGGTGGGCGTTCCGAGCGGTTCCGAGCGCGCGATCCGGCCGTCCGGATCGATGGCCACGGCATAGGGAGTCGCGGGGATGTCGTACGCCGCGAACAGCTCCGGACGATCGCCCAGGACCGGGACGGCGGACTCGCCGGCTCCCGGCGCGGTGCCGGCGTAGAGCCCGACCACCCGCGCGGCGGAGGCGTCGCCCCGGCGGGCGGTCCAGGCGCCTGCCTCGGCGAGCACCTGGCCACATGTGCGGCAGTCGGCGTCGAGGAACAGCAGCACCGCGGGGCGGCCCGGCGCCAGGAGGCCGTCGAGTCCTGCCGCATCGAGCCCGGGCGCCGATGCGCCGGACGCGATGCCCACCCGTCCGGGGCGGTGCTGCGCCGTCTGTGTGCGCGACAGTTGGTGCACCTGCCTGACCAGTCCCGAGACGACCAGCGCGAGCAGCGCGATCGCCGCCCACGAGACGATCAGGGCGCTGGTGGTGAAGTCCATCGCGTCGACACTCCTTCGGCGGTCCGGTGCACGGTGGCGCCGGTCGGGTGGTGCACGGTGGCGTCGGTCGGGTGGTGCACGGTGGCGCCGGTCGGGTGGTGAACGGCGTCGTCGGTCGGGTGGTGAACGGCGGCTGCGGCCGGCCGGTGCACGGTGGCTCCGGTCGGGTGGGGGACGGTGGCCCTGCCCGGCCGGTGAACGGCGGCCGCGGCCGGCTCGTGCATGGCGGCGGGCAGCGACCACAGCAGCACGGTGCAGGCGGTGGCCGCGAGTATCAGCGTGACCAGCTCCGCCGAGGAGAGCCGGACCGGGCCGGCGCCGGCGAGGACCGCCCCGGCCAGTGCGAGGCCGGCGAGCGCCGCGGCCCGCCACGTCACCCAGCGACTCAGGGGAACGTCCTCGTGCGAACAGCCGCACGGACCCCCGCGGCCGAGGGTGAGGGCGTGCCGCGTGTAGCCGGCGTAGAGCCCGAAGAGGCAGGCCGCCGCGGTGAGTACGGCCTGAAGTCCCCGTTGGTGACCCGTCGGCAGCGCGACCGCGCCGGCCGCCCCCAAGGCCCCTTCGACGAACGGCAGGACGGCGGCCGCGAACCTCAGGAGCCGCGGGCCCAGCACGCCGTGCGCCCGCAGCGCCTCGCCCAGGGCGGCGGGCCGGGCGGCGTGGGAGACCGCACCTGCGAGCAGGCCCAGCGTCACGATCGCGGCGGTCAGGCCGCCCAGGAAGCCGGTCACCGCCGGCTCACCCGGTGCGCCGCAGCGCGAGCCGCCCGACGAGCTCGGGGACCCGCGCGACGGAGGTCGACGCCAACGGCACCAGCGTGGCCCAGATCTCGGTGGAGGAGAGTACGAAGAACGGGCTGCCGTCGGAGAGGGTGTCGCGGAACAGCTCGCCGGACGCGACCGCCACCCCCTTCCAGGGCGGAAGCTGGGCCGTGTGCTCCTTCGTCCGCCGGGACAGCTCCAGCAGCCCGAGGCCGGGGATCTCCTTGATCACCGTCGCAGGCCGTGCGAAGGCGCTTCCGGCCGACGGATCGGGGTCGAGGGCGAGCCCGTACTCGCTCTCGGACATGCGCACGGACCGCAGCAGCCCGAGCACCTCGGCCAGGTCCAGGCCGTACAACCGGGTCACGAGCGCGTGGCGCTCGCCGCGCCACACGACGAGCGACGGCCGCTCCACGAGACCCGAGCGCGCTTCGCGCTCGATCGACCGGTGGACGCGCAACGTGCCCTTCTGGAAGGTGAGTTCGGAGTCGGGCGCCCCGATGCCCAGAGACGCGGCGACATCGTCCCCCAGGGCGGCCGGCCCCGCGGTGAACTCGACCAGCCGCCCCCCGGCCACCACCTCGGCGGCGGAGGTGCACGGCGCCCGGAGGTCGAGGTCGCCCTCCAGGCGGTAGGTCCCGCCGTCGAGGGCGCGATGAGTGACGAACGATGCGACCATGTTCATCCTCCCGGAGGATGCGGGTCTGTGCGACGCCGCGACCGCAGAGGAAACTAGACAAGGGTCATGGACCTGTCAATCGCGCAGGCCGTCCGATGCCGTCCGATGCCGTCCGATGCCGGCGGATGCCGACACGCGGCCTCCGATGCCGACTCCTCGCGGCCGTCGGGCGGCGGGCCCGCTGCCGTGCAGCGGGCCCGCCGGCCGCCCCGAGCAGGGCGTGCAGGTCGACCTGACCTATCTGGAGCGGCTGCTGACCGACCCGGAGAGCGGGATCACCAAGCCGGCCGCCGTCTTCGTCGAGGCCGAACGGGCAGCGGTAGTCGTAGGGGTAACGGTAGATGGTGCACGTCGGGCATGAGCGACGCCACCGGCTCCTTGAGGCCCCGATCGCGCGTCCGCGCGGCATCAGCCGCGGACGCCGGCCGCGTCGGTCCTGGGCTCCGCGCGTGACGCGTCGTCAGAGCCGCCTGCCACCATGGACGTACGCGCGGCACGACGCACCGGTACGAGGAGGGCGGCCAGCGCCGCGCCGAGGCAGAGCAGGGCCAGCAGGCCGAAGGCGTGCGTGTAGCCGGAGGCGTGGGGAAGACCTGACGGCTGCGTGTGGCCGGTCACCAGTGCCGTGGTGACCGCGGCGCCGAGGGAGCCGCCGATGGTCCGGATGTTCGCGTTCATGCCGGTCGCGGCGCCGGTCTGCTCGGGCGGCACGCTGCGCACGATCAGGTTGGCCATCGAGGCGAAGGCCAGGCCGATGCCGAGGCCGAAGACTCCCGCGGCGAGGGCCACCTGCCACTGCCGGTCGTGCCAGGCCGCCAGCAGGCCGCAGGCGACGGCGCCGAGCACGGCGCCCGTGGTGAGCAGGTTCCTGGCGCCGACCACGGGCTCCAGACGACCGCTCAGCACACCCGAGCAGAACATCGCGATCAGCATCGGCAGCATCAGCAGTCCCGCCGCGGTGACGCTCGCGCCGAACCCGTACCCCGCGGAGCGCGGGGTCTGCACGAAGGCGGGGAGGAAGGACCAGACCGCGTACATGCCCGCGCCGAAGAGGAGTCCGGCGGTGTTGGTGGTCCACACCGCGGGCAGGCGCATGATCCGCAGGTCGATCAGCGGGTGGCCGGAGCGCGATTCGGCGGCCAGCCACGCGGCGAAGACCACCGCGGCGAGGGCGAGCAGGCCGATCACCTTCGCCGACCCCCAGCCCCAACCGGTCGCCTGGCTGAGCGGGAGCAGCAGGGCGACGAGCCAGCCGGACAGCAGCACGGCGCCGAGCCAGTTGATGCGTCCCTCGGCCCTGCCGGGCGACTCGGGGACGTAGCGCTGCGCGATGAGCGCGGTGACGGCGACGACGCCGACCGGGAGCCAGAACAGCCACCGGTAGTCGAGCGCGGACACGATGGGACCGGCCGCGACGATGCCGACACCGCCGCCGGCGGCGATCACGGCCGACAGGTTGCTGATCCTGGAGCCCACCTCGGCCGGGGCGAACTCGTCGCGGATGATCCCGAAGGACAGGGGGAACAGCGCGCCCCCGATGCCCTGGACGACCCGGGCGACGATCAGGACGCCGATGGTCGGCGCGAGTGCGGCGAGCAGACAGCCGAGCGTGAGGGCCACGAGCACGGCGACGAGGGTGCGCTTCTTGCCGATCAGATCGCCGACCCGGCCGAGGATCGGTGTGAAGACCGAGGCGGACAGCAGATAGGCGGTCATCACCCAGGTCGCGGTCGCCTGCGACGTGTGCAGGGCGTGCTGGACGGTGGGCAGGGCCGGCGCGATCAGTGACTGGAGCATGGAGAACACGCCCGCACCGGTCGCGAGGACCACGAAGGTGAGGCGGGTGGAGTTGCGGGGCATGAAAGGTCTCTCCGGACAGGACACGGCCGGTGATCCGGCCGCGGTCGTACGGGCTGGGCGGCCCGGTCGGGCTGCGGCGCAGCGTCGAGGAGGGCGACGGCGGCGTGGCCGCCGTCGCGGAGGAGTCAAGGGAGGAGTCGAGGGACGGGCGGCCGTGCGGACGGCGCACGGCGGAGTGTGATCAGGCAAGGGCCCGCGTCCCTGCGATGCGTGCCGACGCACGTGTCGCCCGGGACCGCACCCCGACTGGTAAAGTGGAGGTATGCCTCCACTGTAGTGGAGGTTGCCCTCCGCTTCAATCCGACTGCCGCCAGGGAGGCAGCCATGGCACCCCAGCCGTTCCCCGTCAGCGAGATCGTCGCCTCCCAGCGCCCCCACCGCCGCGACGCCGCACGCAACTACGACGCCCTCCTGGCCGCCGCGCGCGAAGCCTTCACGGAGAACGGCGCGGGTGCCTCCCTGGAGGACATCGCCCGCCGCGCGGGCGTCGGTATCGGCACGCTGTACCGGAACTTCCCCACCCGCCGCCATCTCTTCGAGAGCGTCTACGCGGACGAGGTGAACGCCCTGTGCCAGGTGGCGCTGGACGTCGCCGAGCTGGAGCCGTGGGAGGCGCTGACCTCGTGGCTGCGCCGGTTCGTGGACTACACCGTGACCAAGCGGGCCATCCGCGAGGCGCTGAGCAACGAGTCGGACATCTTCCTGACCTGCCGGGAGTCGATGTTCCAGGCCGGCGGCCCACTGCTGGACCGGGCCCAGGAAGCCGGCGAGGCGCGCGCGGACATGAGCTTCGACGACCTGCTGCGGATGGTCGCCGGGATCACCGCGACCACCTTCCTCGACGACGCCCAGCGCGACCGGGTCCTCGCGGTCGCCCTGGACGGTGTCCGCGCACGGGCCTGACGCCGGCCGGTGCCACTGGGGTCCGTCGTTCTCACAGGGCGCCGGCCAACTCGGCCAGAGCCCCGGCGAGCGCCGCGAGGCCGGGTCCGGCCCGGCCACCCGGCTCGTCCATGTACACGTCCCGGCGGATCTCGATCATCAGGGCGCTGACCCGCGGGTCCTTGCCGTAGAACGCCAGCGGTACGTACGTCCCCGCGAAGGGGCTGTCCAGCCCCGTGCCGCCGAAACCGTGGAAGACCTCCTGTGCGCGGGCGAGCAGCGCGGGCGGCGTGTGGAAGGCGTCGGTGCCGAGACAGACCGGGGGCCGCGGCCCCCTGCCGTGGAGCTCGTACGGCAAGGGCCGCGTCGGGTACGAGTGCACGTCGATGACCACCGCGCGTCCGACGGCGTCCAGGCGGTCGGCGACCGCGGCCGTCATCGCCTCCGCGTACGGGTGGAAGTACCGCTCCAGCAGGGGCCGGGGGTCCGCGTCCGCGCGCCGGAGCGGCTCGCGGTGCGTGGTCCGGGTGTAGACGGCGCCCATGCCGACCGCCGCCATCTCCTCACGCTCGTCGGGGAAGCGCTCGGGGTCGACCACCAGGCGGGACAGCGAGTTGACGAACCGCCAGGGCACGACGGGTGCGGCCTCGGCCGCGGCGGCGGCGAGCTCCGCCGTGTGGGCGTCGGTGATGTGGTCGAGCTCGCGCTCCAGGGCGGCGTCGTCCAGGACGATGCCGCGGCGGACGTCGGCCGGCACGACCCGTGACGAGTGCGGCACATGAAGGATCACCGGCGACTCGGAGGCACCGGGAAGGAGCTGGAAGGAAGCGGACTCGTCGCCCATGGGGGTCCCTTGCTGGTCGGGTCGTACGCGCAGGGGCAAGCGTGCCTCACCGGCAGCCCGGCAGCCGCGCCATTGGGGAGCACCCCGAGTGGGCAGACGCAGGCGTCCGGCAGGAGCAGGCGCGCGATACCCGGCGCCGCCCCGCCGGTCCTCGATCAACGCCGCAAGGACGGGCTCGCACGGTCGATGAGGGACGGCCGCCGTCCGATGAATGTCGGCCGCCGTCCGATGCATCACGGCCGCCGTCCGGGCCGATCTCCCGACAGCCGTGCGTCATCCGCCGGGGTAGCGGTTCCACCAGTTCGGGTCCCACCCTTCGGTCCACTCGCTCCCGCACGGGGAGTCCGCGAACTGGACGACGAGGTCGCGGGCCAGGGTGTCCAGGACCCACGACAGCTCGTGGCGGCTCACCAGGTGGACCGGGAGCGCCTCGACGCCGTGGGCGGCACCGAGGAGCGCCCCGGTGACGCACGCGACGGCCCCGCCGTCGGGTGCGCCTGACGCGAAGCGGAGCGCCGCGTCGACCTGGGCGCGTTCGGGGAAGGACGCGGCCGCGTAGAGACCGCCGAGAAGGGCCGAGGGCGCGGTCCGGTCCGGAGCGAAGTGGGCCAGCGCGGCAGCGTCGCCGGGCCGGTCGGCGCCGTGACGGAGGGCCGTCGTGAGCCGGTCGAGCTCATCGGCCGTGGCCTTCGGGTCGAACGAACGCAGTTCGGACAGGGCCGTGGCGAACGCGTCATGGACCCCGTCGCCGGTCGGACAGTGGCGAGCGAGGAGGGCCGCGTGGGCGGCCGCGGACTGCGCCGCCGGGTCGCCGTGTGTCAGGGCCGCGGTCTCACGGACGGTCGCGCCCGAGCACCACGCGGGCACCGCGGCCACCGGGAGCGTACGGCCCAGCGCGTGCCAGCCGCGGCTGGGCGTCGCCGGCTCCGTGAGCGTGCCCTGCTCGATCCTGGTGAGCGCCGCCACGGTCGCCGGGGCGGAGCCGCGCCGTTCCGCGAGCGCGGGCACCTCCGCGAGCCATCCCGTCGGCCACGGCCGGTCGAGGCCCATGGTCCAGCGCTCCCGCATCCGGTCGGCCTCGATGCCCTGCAGCGCCGCCCACCGGCAGTAGGCGTGCCACAGCACCGACGGCGGATGGCCGATGCCCCTGTGGTCCATGCGCACACTCGCCCGTATCAGGCCCTCGGCCGTGAAGCAGGCCAACTGGGTGCAGACGCCGGCGTGCAGCGGGCCGTCGGCCGGCACCGTGCCCCGCGCGTTCCCCAGGGTCTCTCCCAGAGCCAGGCCGATGAGCATGCCGCGCGCGGCGGAGTCGGTCCTGCCCCTGCGGACCTTCTCCGGGTCCGCCTTCACGTAGTTCATGGGACCAGCAAACCTCCCGGACGGCGAGGGGTATCGAGCGGGGTGCGGCGCGTTGTGCGCAGCCAGTGGGGTAAATCGGACATTCTGGTCTGGTTATGCCGATGCTCCTCCTGGCCGTCGGAGTGCTCGCGGCCGTGAACGTCCTCGTCAACCGGCTCGGGCCGCAGCTGTACGTACCCGTGTGCGTCGCCGCGGCCGCCGCACTCCTGCTGATCGCCCGGCGGTCCGGGATCACCTGGGACGAGCTCGGGCTCGGCCGTGCGGCCGCCCCGCGCGGACTGCGCTGGGGCCTCGTCCTGACCGGGGCCGTGCTCCTCGTCTACCTCGTCGCGCTGGCCGTGCCGTTCACCCGCGAGGCGTTCCACGACGAGCGTGCCGCGGAGCTGTCGGCCGGGGAACTGGTGTACCGCGCGCTGGTGCGCGTCCCCTTCGGGACCGTGCTCCTGGAGGAGATCGCGTTCCGGGGGGTGCTGTGGGCCATGATGCGGCGGCGCTGGGGCACCGGGTGGGCCACCACCGTCTCCTCGGCTCTGTTCGGGCTCTGGCACGTCCAGCCGTCCCGCGGGCTGACCGGCTCGAACGCGGCGGCCGAGGCCGTCTTCGGCACCGGCCGCACCGGTGTCGCCCTCTCGGTGGCCGCGGCGGTGGCCGGCACCGGGCTCGCCGGAGCCCTCTTCTGCGAGCTGCGCCGCCGCTCCGGGAGCCTGATCCCGCCGGTGGCGCTGCACTGCGCGCTCAACAGCGCGGGGTACGCGCTGGCGTGGGCGGCCTCCCGCCGGTGGGCCCGTTGACCCGGCCGTGGCGGCACAACGCGTCGGTCCGGGCGGGGAGTTGCGCGAGCGCCGTACGGCGTGTGTCCTGAGAACGTGGACGAGTACGCGTACCGATGCGGTCGACGGACCGCCGTCACCATGTTTCGGCCATGACGGAGAACCGACGCCCCACTGGCCGTGGCCGTGGCCGTGGCCGTGGCCGTGACCCGAGCGCCGCGTCGATCGCGCTCCGGGTCCTGGGCGGGCTGGCGGCCACGCTGCTCGCCCTCGCCGTGGTCTTCCACGGCTTCGTCATGGGCCTGGAAGGCACGCACTGCGAGACCGTCCTGGTGTTCGTCGCGCGATGCGACCCCTTCACCCGCTGGACCGTCCGGATCCTGATGATGGGCGTGGTTCCCGTCGGCTGGATCACGGCCATGGGCGGGCTCTTCCTGCCGTCCCGGCGCGCCCGGCGCTACTGGTGGTCCGGGATGCTGCTCATGCTCACCGGATGGTCGGCCGCTGCGCTGATCGCCTACCGCTGATCGCTCGCCGCTGAGGAACTGCCGCTACAGAAAAGCGCGTTGGCAACAATGAGAACGTTCAACCGAGTTGAATGACCGGTGTCCCGAGTTCGCCGTGTCGCCGAGTTCGCAGCGCCCCGCTCCCACCCCCGGAGGACCGAACCATGACCCGGAACCCCTTCCAGCCGTCCCGGCGTGCCGTCCTCGGCGGCGCCGCCACCGCGGCGCTCACGGTCGCGACCGGCGCCGCCACGGCGAGCGCCACGGCGCGCGCCACCGGCGGCGCCCCGGCCGCCGCCTGGCCGACCGAGTTCGCCCTCCCCAATGGCCTCCTGCCCGAGGGCATCACCATCGGCGCACGGCCGTATGCCTACATGGGCTCCCGCGCCAACGGCGCCGTGTACCGCACCGATCTGCGCACCGGAAAGGGCGAGTTCATCCACGAGGGCACGGCCGGCACCGCGGCGATCGGGCTCAAGCTCGACCACGACGGCCTGCTCTACATCGCCGGAGGCGGCGGAGGCACGGCCAAGATCGTCGACGCCCGCACCGGCCGCCTCGTTTCCACGCACCAACTGACCGACACCACCGGCCACTTCGTCAACGACGTCATCCTCGTCCGGGACCGCGCCTGGTTCACCGACTCGCGCGACAGCGTGCTGTACGGCGTACCGCGCGGCTGCGGCGGCGAGATCCACCGCCTTCCGCTCGGCGGCGCATGGGTCCAGACGCCCGAGGTGAACAACGCCAACGGCATCGTCGCCACCCCCGACGGCCGGGGCCTGATCGTCGTCAGCAGCACCCCCGGCACGCTCTACCACGTGGACCTGAGGACCGGACACGCCACCGTCATCGCGCTCAACGGCGCGGAGAACGTCGCCAACGGCGACGGCCTCCTCCGCATCGGCCGGACGCTGTACGTCGTCCAGAACCGGCTGAACGCCATCAGCGTCTTCGAACTCGACGCCGCCACCCGCACGGCGACCCTGCGCCGCACGATCACCGACCCCCGCTTCGACATCCCGACCACCGTCGCCCGCTGGTCGCACCGCCTCTACCTCGTCAACGCCCGCTTCACCTCGCCCCAGACGCCCGACACGACGTTCAACGGGGTCGCCGTTCCTCTCTGACGCGGCCGGAGAGCCAGACGGCGGTCATGCGCCTCCCTCTCCTGCCGGTCGGCAACGGCCGCTGGGGCCCGGTGGCGGGATCACGGGCAGCAGTCCCGCGCCGTGGCCACCGGCTATGACAGGCGCGGCATGTCTTCCCGGGCACCGCCACTGCCGCCGAGCTGGTCATCAGGCTCCGGATCGAAGTCCGGGTCTCACAAAGCGATCGGGCGATACGCCAGCGCCTGATCGACTACCTCATCTGCAGAAAGCTCCCGCTCCGGCGGCCAGAAGATCAAGCCACCGACGTGACCAGACGGACAGGCCAGGAGTCTGTCGAGCCGGTCCGACCAACCGGCCAGCTCGGCTTCGGAGGCGTAGTCCGCGTCCATGATCCGCTGCACGAGCACGACCGTCTCCGCACGGCTCATCTCCAGTGCACTCATCAGGTCCCTCCGCCACGATCACCCTAACGGGACGCGTGATCGCCCGGACAGTCCCAGCCGCGCCGGCCGTGCGGAATCTGCCTCCTCTGCGGGAGCCGTCAGTACGCCGCGAGATAGACCCGCACGCGATCCGGCGCCCCCTCGGCGACATGGATCTCGATGGCCTGGACATTCCCTCTTCGCGCGTCGCCGACGCACGGGGGACAAGCGGTCGTCGTCCGTACGCTCGCGAGTTCCTGGGGCGGAGCGACCCCCAGATGCTCGAAGCCGTCCCCACTCAGTGAGGAGATGGTTTTCTGCTGCTGCAAAGGATGGTCGGGGCGCAGATCATCGGCGATCGCTTCGGCCGTCTTCTCGTCGGTGAGGAAAGACAACAGGTAGACGTTCTCCTGCGGCTGGACGCGAACAGCGCCTTTCACCTCCGTCGCGCCTTGGGGGACCCGGAGCTTCATGAACTCCGCGGCCTCGGGGGCGCCGGCTCCCTTTTCCCAGTACGGGTACGGGTCCTTGCGAGCGACACCGTCAGGGTGTGTCGGTGAACAGGCGACGAGCAGCAGTCCGGCCGCGATGGCGGCTGCCGGAGTCGCGAGCGGCCGCATCCGGGTGCCGTACGAGGTGCCGTACGAGAGCTTCATCGGTTCTCCTCGTCGCCGCGGGAGACATCCCCGCGTGTGCCCTCGCGCCCCTGGTCCTCCGGTGTGACGGCGGGGGACGTGTGGCCGCTGAGGTCATGGGTGTACGTGGAGCTACTGCCTCGCATGTCGAATTCCCTGGCGATGCCCACCGTATGGAGACGGCTCATGTCGGAGTCCTCGATGGTGACGCCGCCCGGGAAGGCCGTCGACTTGCCGGCGTCCCAGTTGTAGCGGTCCCATACGTTGACCTGGTAGTCGAGCGAGACCTTCGGGGCGGCCCCGTTCGCACTCGGTGCCACGGTGACGAACCCCGAGACGTTCTGCGCGTGGGATCCCACCGCGTGGAACCATTCGTCATGTGCGAAGGTGCGGTGCTGCGTTGCGCTCTCGACCGGGACGACCACTGTCTTGCTGCCTCCCGACTTCTGGAACTCGTCCATTGCCTTCTGCCGCCAGACGGCCTGATTGGCGGCCACATGCTCGCGCTCGACTCCTGAACGGAACCCGGAATCGTCGTGCAGCGCCCGGTCCACGTCCAGGTTGAGGGGCTGTCCCGTGCCGCGCAGGTAGTGCAGCATGTTGCGCGACGCCCCGGTCTCTCCGATGACGTCGCCGGCCGTCGCGATGGACAGCGCCTGGGCGTGGAGCCATACGTCCCGTGGCGTGGGGTCCTCGACGTCGAAGTTCCCCGATCCTTCGTCGGGGGACTTCCACTGGTACAGCGGAGCCATGATCCCCGCTGCCCGCAGCTCGTCACCCTGCTCCTGGAGGAGGATGCCTCGGGTGACCGGGTCGAGTCCGCGCCACCACTCCGCGACCTTTTCCTTGTCTTTCGGCATGTTGGCGGCCTTACCTGCCTCCTCCAAGGAGGGGTACGGGTTCTCCGTCGGCCTTCTGTTGAAACCGTTGAACGTGCCGTCGAGGAAGTCGGAGTCCAGAACGGCGGCTTGGAGAGCAACGCGTAAGCCGTCGTCGGCGTCGGTCACTGCCTTGACCGCCTGGTCGAGGCGCTGGGCCCACTCCGCCGCCCTGGCGCGCGCACTGTCCTGATAGCTCGGGTCGTGGGTGTAGGCCGTGCGCTCGCTCTGGCTGAGTTGCTCGGTGTCGAAGGCGACGACGCCCTGATCGGAGACGCGCATCCCGTCCTTCACGGCATCGTCGCGGACTGACTTGATCCTGCTCCGCAAGTCCGTGAGTTGAGCGTGGGCCTCGCGCAGGATGGAGGCGACCGCCTTCGCCTCCTGCTGGGCCCCTTGGAACTCCTTGAGCGTCACGGTGAATCTGTCGTTCGCGGCCTGGGCACTGAGCCCTTGCCAGGACTCGCCGAGCGCGACGCCCTGCACATCGCGCTTGTACTGGTCCTCCAGCTTCCCGAACCTGCCGGCGATCTCGTCCCACTTGTCCGCCGAGGCGGTGAGCTTGGACAGGTCGGTGCTGACTGCTTCGTGGTACGTCGGCATACATCCCTCTGCCGTTGGTCGGTCAACGGCTCAGTGGTCCCCGATTCGGGACCTCCGGCCGAGCTGCGTGGCGATGTCGATCTCGTTGCTCTGGAAGCTGATGGCTGTCGTACTCAGGAGGCCCTTCTCGGTTGCCAAGCGGCCGAGCAGCATCCTGACCTGCTTCTCCCAGGTCTCATGTGCCCTCCTCAATGCGCCTGAGGCGTCCCAGCCGTAGCCATCCCTGGGGCCGAACTCCTTGACCGCTGCGCTCACGCTCGCCGCGGCGTGCTTCCCGTCTCGTGCGACACCTGGCTCCAGGTCGTCATTGATCGCCTTCGCCGCCGCCTGCTTCTGCGGCGAACTGGCAGCCAGACCGGGGACGGAACCGCCGCCTCCCCCTGCCGGGGCGAGCTGATTCAACTGCATCGGGGCTGCGTGCGGATCCGCGACACCGGATTTGATCTGATCCCACTCTTCCCAGGCCATCGGTCCCCCTCCGTAGCATGATCGCTTCCTGCATAACATACGCAATCGGAATTCGCGAAGCTGATACGCCGACACCCCTCCGTGGACCCCGGGGCCGTGTGCATCCGAGGGGAGTCGACTGAGGGCGGCCCGTACGGTGCGTCAGCGTACGGGCACTTGCGGTGGACCGTACGCGTTACCGTCCGTCACTCTGGGTGCCGTCGCAAGCGGGCGGCGATGGACAGACGTGTACGGAACCGGAGGTGGCCGCGGATGACGGGCGGCGTCGGCATCGAGAACGGCGACGAGGGCCACGACCGCGTGGCGGAGGGCGAGTCCGACCGGGAGCCCGATCCCTCGGACAGCCTGCGGACCTTCGGGGCCGTCACCCAGGCGTTGCGCGAGCACGCGGGCTACAGCAGGGCCGAGTTCGCGGATCTGGTGCGCTTTTCCAAACACACCGTGGAGTCCGTGGAGCTGGGCCGGCGGATGCCCGACGAGTCGTTCGTCACGAGGGCGGACGAACTACTGGGGAACACGGGCGCGTTACGGAATTCGGCTCGGTACGTGACACGGGGGCGCGGCGACGCGGGGCTCGCGGCATGGTTTCGGCGATGGGCGCAGCTGGAGCGGGTGGCGATGAGTCTGTGCACGTATGAGTGCAGGCTGGTGCCGGGGCTGTTGCAGTCGGAGGTCTATGCGCGGGCGGTGTTCGAGGGAACCGTGCCGGTGGCGCCGGACGACCAGCTGGAGAGCTTCATGGCCAAGCGGATGGAGCGCCAGCGCATGCTGTTCGAGCGGCCGACGACGCCGTTCAGCTTCATCGTCGAGGAGCATGTCTTCCGGCGCCGGTTCGGGGATGCCGGGCAGGTGCGGGGGATGGTTGACCATGTGCTGGAACTGAGCGCGCCGCGCAATGTGACGCTTCAGATCGTCCCGCTGGAGGCCGGGTTGCACGCGTGCCTGGACGGTCCCGTGCGGCTGTTGGAGACTCCCAAGGGGCAGAGGCTCGCGTACTCGGAAGGTCAGCAGAACGGCCGTCTGATCTCCGACCCGAAAGAGGTGAGTCTCCTCCACCAGCGCTATGACACACTGCGCTCGCAGGCCCTGAACGCCAAGGACTCGCGGGGTCTGCTGGAGCGACTCCGAGGAGAGCTATGAACGCGACGCCGGAACCGGCCTGGTCCAAGTCCAGCTACAGCGGCAGCCAGGGTGACGACTGCGTCGAGGTCGCCGTCATCGAGCAGGCCGTCTGCGTACGGGACTCCAAGGACGTGGCGCGCCCCCACTTCGCGGTCGGGCGGGACGGCTGGTCGCGGTTCGTGGGGTTCCTGACGGACGTCTGATCGGGGTGCTCACCGCGCCGGTGCGCGACGCCCAGTGGGCCGCCGGAGAGCCTCACCCCTGAGAGCGCCCGCACGGTCGTGTGCGCCGCGGTCCCGCCGACCGGTGGGTCCCGACCGGCGGGACCCACGCGGCGCACCGGGCTGAGGCCCGGCGGTCGGCCCTGACGCCTACGCCACCAGCGACCACTTCTGGTTCGCCCCGCCCGAGCAGGTCCAGATCTGCGTCGGGGTCCCGTCCGCCGGGTTGTTGTCCAGGACGTCCAGGCACTTGTTCGCCGGCAGGTTGACCACGTCGTTGGTCGACGCGTTGTACGACCATCTCTGCGCGCCCGTGCCGTTGCAGTCCCACAGCTGGACGCGGGTGCCGTCCGCCGTGCCCGCGGCGGCCGCGTCGAGGCACTTGCCGAGGGCGCGGACGGTGCCGTCGGTGCCGACCGTCCAGCGCTGGGCGGCGGAGCCGTTGCAGGTGTACAGCTGGACGGGGGTGCCGTTGGCGGTCGCGGCGCCGGCGACGTCGAGGCATTTGCCGGAGAGGCCGCGCAGGGTGCCGGTGGTGCCACCGCCGCCGCTGTCCGAGGTGGTGACGCGGACGTGGTCCACGACGAGCTGCTGCGGGAAGACGGTCGAGCCGTCGGGGTCGCCCGGCCAGTAGCCGCCGACGGCGAGGTTCAGGATGAGGAAGAAGGGCTTGTTGAACACCCATTGCCTGCCGCCGAGGTCGGCGGGGGTGCGGCGCTGGTAGACCGTGCCGTCGACGGACCAGGTGATCGAGTCGGGCGCCCAGTCGACGGCGAAGGTGTGGAAGGCGTCGGCGAAGGGCTGGCCGCCGGGCAGGGAGTACGCGGCGCCGATCCCGCCGCTGCCCGAGTAGCCGGGGCCGTGGAGGGTGCCGTGGACGGTGCTCGGTTCGAAGCCGACGTTCTCCATGACGTCGATCTCACCGCTCGCGGGCCAGCCGATGTCGCCGATGTCGTTGCCGAGCATCCAGAAGGCGGGCCACATGCCCTGGCCGCGCGGGACTTTCAGTCGGGCCTCGACATGGCCGTAGGTTGTGGTGAAGCGGCCGGCCGTGTTGAGGCGTGCGGAGGTGTACTCGCAACGGCCGTACCAGCACTGGTAGTTGCCGGGGTTCTCCCGGCGGGCCGTGATGACCAGCTGCCCCTGGCCGTTGAGCGAGGCGTTGGCGTTGCCCGCGGTGTAGTACTGGCGCTCGTGGTTGGCAACGTTGTCGCCGGTCTCGATCTGCCACTTGGAGCCGTCGACCGCGGATCCGGCGGCGCCGTCGAAGGTGTCCTCGAAGGTCACGGCCTGGACCGCCGCGGTGGAGGCGGGGGCCGGGTCGGGTGCGGCGGACGCGGAACCGGGGGTCCAGCTGAGCGCGGCGGTGAGGGCGGCGACCGCCAGGGCGATGCCGCGGAAGGGGTGGTGGCGCATCCGTAAGGACATATGACTCGCCTCGGTCTCTGCGGGTGGGGGGTGGGGCGGCCGGTCGCTCGGGCGGGGCCGGCCGAGGGGGAGAGGGCGGCGGAAGGCGGTCGGCGTGGCGCCTTGGTCCGGACCAGCCTTCGGGCAGTGAAGCGCTGTTGATGAGGCCCTGTCAATCCCTCTGCTGAGAGCGCTCCCATTTCAGGGTTGCCGCACGTGAGTGGGTGGGTTGCCCGGTGTTGCACCGAACCCCTGGAATGTGAAGGAGCGTCACCCCCAGTCAAGTCCGCATGGCCTCTGCAACTGTTTCCGCGTAACCGGTTCCGTGATCTGTGTCACCTGTCATATCGGCGAAGTGTCCGGGTGACGCGCATTGATGATCACTCAACTCGCGAGTAGCGCCGCGCGCGGTGAGGGCTTGTGAAACGCGCCTCCATATATGGAGCTTCCTCCAAAGATCCGTGGAGAAACGGAGTGTTAGCGTCCACGGCCTTGAAGTCAACACGGAACGGAGGGACTTGTGGCTCACCTTCAACACTTCAGCGCCGGATGGCTCTCCCCGGTCCTTGCCTATGTGATGGCCTGCATCGGCGCCGCGCTCGGACTGCGCTGCACCGTGCGGGCCCTGGCCGCGGACGGCAGTTCGCGGCGCAACTGGCTGGTGACGGCGTCGGTCGCGATCGGTTCGGGCATCTGGACGATGCACTTCATCGCCATGCTCGGTTTCGGCGTCGCCGGATCGGCGATCCGCTACGACGTCCCGCTCACCCTGCTCAGCCTGCTGGTCGCCGTGGCGGTGGTCGGGGCCGGCGTCTTCACCGTCGGCTACGGGCGCTCCCGTTGGCGCTCGCTCCTGCTGGGCGGACTCGGAACGGGCCTCGGCGTCGGCGCCATGCACTACCTCGGGATGGCCGCGCTCCGGCTGCACGGCAGCGTCGGCTACGACCTGCCGATGGTCGTCCTCTCGCTGGCCGTCGCCGTCGGTGCGGCAACCGCCGCACTTTGGGCGGCCCTTGTCGTCCGCGGCGCCGCGGGCGCCGCCGTCGCCGCCCTCGTCATGGGGGCCGCGGTGTGCAGCATGCACTACACCGGAATGGCCGCCGTACGGATCGAACTCGACCCGGGACGGGGCGCCTTGGACGGCGCGACCGCCATGGAGTTCATCTTCCCCCTCGCGGTGCTGCTCGGCTCGTTCCTCTTCCTGGCCTCCGCCTTCGTCGCGCTCTCGCCCACCGCGCGCGAGTCCGCCGAGAGCGCCGATGCCACCGCGGCGCCGCTGCTCGACGACACCGCGGCGCAGGCCGGCTGAGCCCGGCCGCCGCACCGCCCCCACCGTCCCCACCGAACCACCCGCCCCCGACAGCTCGAGGAATTGATGAGCACACTCCTGGTGCCACGTTCGATCCGGGCGAAGATCGTCTGTCTGCTGATGGTCCCTGCCGTCTCCCTGATGGCGCTGTGGGCCTTCGCCACCGTCACCACCGCACGCAGCGTCTCGGAGCTGAGTCAGTACAAAGAAGCCAACGCCACCCTCCTGAAGCCCGTGGACTCGCTCGTCGCCGCCGTGCAGTCCGAACGCTCCGCCGCACTGCGCCACATCGCCGCACCCAGCGACGAACGCGCCGAGAGCCTGGCCGAGCGGGAGAAGGACACCGACGCGGCCGCCGCCGCGCTCCGTCGCGGGGTCCGGGACAGCAGCCTGGACACCGAAGCCTCCGGCGCGGCCCTCGCCGGCCGCACCGACCTCCTGCTGACCGGCATCGACGGTCTCGGGACGCTGCGCGAGCAGCTGCGCGGCCGCGACGCCGGATGGCAGGACGCCTACGACGCCTACAACGCCATGATCGGCCGGGCTTTCGCCATGCAGGGCTCCCTCGCCGGGATGCACGCGCCCGACACGGCGTCGGCGGCGCGCGTCGTCCTCGAACTGGCGCGGGCCAGGGAGATGATCGCCCGCGAGGACGCACTGCTGGGCGCCGCGCAGACGGCCGGCCGCATCACCCAGGGGCAGTACCTGGAGCTGGCCGGCGCCGTCCACACCCAGCGGCAGCTCCTCGCCGCCTCCGTGGACGAGCTGCGGCCCGCCGACGCGGCCGCGTACCGCGAGATCCTCACCGGCAGCGCGATGCGCGAACTGCGGGCCGTCGAGGACGGCCTGCGCCGCGAGGGCAACGCCGCGGACGCCGGGCCGTTGGCCTCGTCCGCCCGCTGGAGCACCCCCGCCGGGGACGTCCTCCAGCAGCTCGCACTCGCGCAGGAGCAGGCGAGCACGGGCGCCGCCGACAGCGCGGAGCCGCTCTCCTTCGACGTACTGGGCGGATCCGGCGTCGCCGTCGTGCTCGGTCTCGGGGGCGTGGTGCTCTCGCTGCTGATCTCGGTCAGGATCGGCCGGGGCCTGGTCGTCGAACTGATCGACCTGCGCAACTCCGCGCTCCGCCTGGCCGGACGCGAACTGCCCAGGACCATCGCGGAACTCCACGCCGGCAAGCCCGTCGACATCGACGCGGTCGCACCGCTGCGCGCGCACCGCGACGACGAGGTCGGCCAGGTGGGCTCCGCGCTGGTGGCCGTCCACCGGGCCGCGGTCAGCGCCGCCGCCGAGCGGGCCGAGGTCCTGCACGGCATCTCCGGGGTGTACGTCAACCTCGCCCGCCGCAGCCAGGCGCTGCTCCACCGCCAACTGGCGCTCCTGGACACCATGGAGCGCCGCAACGAGGATCCGGTCGAGCTGGAGGACCTCTTCCGGCTCGACCATCTGACGACCCGGATGCGCCGGCACGCGGAAAGTCTCATCATCCTCTCCGGCGCGGTACCGGGGCGCGGCTGGCGGCACTCCGTACCGCTCATGGACGTCATCCGCGCCGCCGTCTCCGAGGTCGAGGACTTCGACCGGGTCGAGATCGTGGAGGTGCCCGATGTCCGGCTGCCCGGCGTGGCCGTCGCCGACCTGACGCACCTCCTCGCCGAACTCGTCGAGAACGCGACGGTGTTCTCGCCCCCGCACACCAAGGTGCGGGTGTCCGCGGAGCGAGTCGGGTCCGGCATCGCCCTGGAGATCGAGGACCGCGGCCTCGGAATGGACCGGGCCGCACTCGAAGAGGCCAACCGGCGCATCGAGGACACGGAGCGGATCGACCTGCTCGACAGCGGCCAGCTGGGCCTGTTCGTGGTGAACCGGCTGGCGCACCGCCTGGACGTACGGGTGGCCCTGAGACCGTCGGTGTACGGAGGCGTCGTCGCCGTGGTGCTGCTCGCCGGGCAGGTGGCCGGCGAGGCGATCGAGGACGCCGCCGGGCACTCGGACACGGAGCCGGTCCCCGAGACGCCCGTGGGCCTGCCCCGCCGGGGCGGGACCGTTCCGCGCCAGGCGACTCGCGCGGACCGGGACCGGGGGGACCTGAGGGAGGCGGCCCCGGCGGTGACGGCCTCGGCGGGCGATGAGCCCGCGGCCGAAGTCCCGGCAGACGCGGCCCGGTCGGACGTCTACCGGCTGGACGCTGCCCGGCTGGACGCGGCCGGGTCCCGGTCGGACGAGGCCCGATCAGGCACTGCCCGATCGGACGCGGGCCGATCAGGCACTGCCCGGTCGGACGCGAGCCGATCAGGCACCGCCCGGTCGGACGCGGCCCGACCGGTCGCAGCACAGCCGGACGCGCCCCGCGCCGAACCAGCCGCCTCGGCTGCCCCGACCGCCCCGGCTGCCCCAACCGCCCCGACCGCCCCGACCGCCCCGGTGGCGCCGATCCGGGTCCACGCCCTGGGCGAACCGTCCCACCGCACCGGGGCCCCGGCCCCGGCGGCCGGAGACCCCCCACCGCCCACCGGCCGTGCCGAACTGCCCCGTCGCGTACGCCAGGCAGGTCCGGCGCCCGGCCTGGCCGACGAGGCCGAACCGTACGAGCCGCCGCCGGCGGGGACCGGGAGAACCCCCGAGCAGGCCCGCGCCACCATGGCGTCCTTCCGCGCGGGCTGGACGCGCGGAAGGACCGCCAGGACGGCACCGCGGCCGCAGGGGGAGAGCGAGAACGAGACAGCAGGCGAAGGAGAGAGCCGATGACCGCCAGCCCCCACCGCTCCGGTGAACTGAACTGGCTACTGGAGGAACTGGTCGCCGACGTGCCCGAGGTCAGGCACGCGGTCGTGCTCTCCGGCGACGGCCTCCCGGTCGGCACGTCGAAGGAGCTGACCAGGGACGACGGAGAGCGGTTCGCCGCGATCGCCTCCGGCTTCCACAGCCTCGCCAAGGGCACCGGACGCCACTTCAGGGCGGGCAGGGTCGTGCAGACCCTGGTCGAGCTGGAGGACGGCTTCCTGTTCGTCGTCGCCGCGGGAGAGGGCTCCTGCCTCGCGGTGTTCAGCGGCGCAGGCGCCGACGTCGGCCTGGTCGCGTACGAGATGGCCCGGCTGGTCAAGCGGGTCGGTGCCCACCTCGGCACTCCAGCGCGCGGCGAGACCGGTGTGACGTCACGCGTCCATGACTGACCCCGGCCGCCGCTGGTACGACGAGGAGGCGGGCCCGCTGGTGCGCCTCTACGCGGTGACCGTCGGCCGGGCCCGGCCCGGCGGTGACCGCCTCGATCTGATGACCGTCATCCACGCCGTGCCGCCGGACGCCGGCCGTGACCCGGTGCTCCCGCCCGAGCAGACGGCGATCCTGCGGCTGTGCAGCCCCCGCCCGCACCCGGTGGCCGACATCGCGTCCGACTCCGGACTGCCCCTGACCGTCGTACGGGTGCTGCTCGGCGATCTGCTGGAAGCCGGCCTGATCCGGGCCACCCCGCCGGTCCCGCCGGCCCAACTCCCCGAAGCACGCATCCTCAGGAGAGTGATCGATGGACTCCGAGCCCTCTGACGCGCTCGCGCCGTTGCCCGCCGACGCCCCGGCGCCGTCGCCGGCCGACGCGCCCGCGTCCTTCCTCGCCCTCAAGATCCTCGTGGCCGGGGGTTTCGGGGTCGGCAAGACGACGTTCGTGGGCAGTGTGAGCGAGATCCGGCCGCTGAACACGGAGGAGGTCCTGAGCGAGGCCGGCCGGTCGGACGACCGGCTGGACGGGATCGCCGACAAGCGCACGACCACCGTGGCACTGGACTTCGGCCGGATCACCCTCGGCGAGGACCTCGCGCTGTACCTGTTCGGCACCCCGGGCCAGGACCGGTTCTGGTTCCTGTGGGACGAGCTCGCGGGCGGCGCCCTGGGCGCGGTGGTGCTCGCCGACACGCGGCGGCTGCCGGACTGCTTCCCGGCGGTCGACTACTTCGAGCGGCGCAGGCTGCCGTTCGTCGTGGCCGTCAACTGCTTCGACGGCGCCCGGGACTACAGCGCAACGGAGGTCGCGGCGGCGCTGGACCTCGACCCGGGGACGCCGGTGGTGCTGTGCGACGCGCGCCGTCGCGAGTCGGGGAAGGAGGTCCTGATCAGGCTGATCGAACTGGCAGGCGGTTTCGCGGCCGCCGACGTGGCACCGGAACCGGTGTGACGGGTGGTGCCCCGGGGCGCTGCAGGGAAGCCTGTGTGACGGGTGCCCCGGGGTGCGGTCCTGTCGTGGAGGCCCGGTAGGTCTGGACAAACTCAGCCACCGGTGCTGTCGTAACGGGGAGTTGAGAGCGCTCTCACAAGCTGGTGTTCCACCCCCACTTCATCGGACAGCCGAAGGGTGCACCAAGATGAGACACACGACGAGACACACGACGAGACACACGACGAGACACACGACGAGACGCAGGCTCGGCTTACGCCTCGGCCTCTCCGCTCTGCTCGTCCTCGGCACGTGGGGCGGCGCCGCACTCGCCCCCGCCGCGGCCGGGACCCCCACGCCCCAGCCGGCTTCGCCCGGGTTGCTCTCCGCCATGCAGCGGGACCTGGGGCTGACCGAACAGCAGGCGCGCGAGCGGCTGGCGCAGGAGAAGGCCGCGTTCGCCGTGGAGAGAAAGGCACAGCGCGCCGCAGGCACCTCGTACGCGGGATCGTGGTTCGACGCGGACAGCGGGAAGCTGATCGTGGCGGTGGCGGACCGTCAGAAGGCGGATGCCGTACGGGACACCGGTGCCGCGGTCCGGATCGTCCGGCACAGCGCCGCACAGCTCGACGCCGCCAAGAAGCGCATCGACGCGCTCGGCGCACCGGCAGGGGTGAGCAACTGGTACGTCGACCCCCAGGCCAACACGGTCGTCGTCGGTGTCGTCGCGGGCGAGCGGAACGACCCGCGCGTCCGCGCCTTCCTGGACCGCGCCCGCGGGGCCGGGCCCGTGAAGGCCGAGACCGTGCCGGATACGCCGGTCACCCACGCCGCGGGGGTCGTCGGCGGTGATCCGTACTACACGGGCAACGTCCGCTGCTCCATAGGCTTCTCGGTGCACGGCGGATTCGTCACGGCCGGCCACTGCGGCGGTCCCGGCAGCTTCGTGCGTGGCTGGGACGGCTCCGACATGGGCTGGTTCCAGGGCTCGTCCTTCCCCGGCGACGACTACGCCTGGGTGAGCACGGGCTACGGCTGGTGGACCGTCCCCGTCGTGCTCGGCTGGGGCACCACGCCGGACCGGCTCGTCCGCGGCTCGTGGGAGGCGCCGGTCGGTACGTCGATCTGCCGCTCGGGCTCCACCACCCACTGGCACTGCGGCACGGTGCTCGGCAGGAACGAGACCGTCAACTACGAGCAGGGCGCCGTGCACGAGATGGTCAGGACGGACGTCTGCGCCGAGGGCGGTGATTCGGGCGGCTCGTTCATCAGCGGCGACCAGGCCCAGGGCGTGACCTCCGGCGGCTGGGGCAACTGCAGCTCGGGCGGGAACACCTGGTTCCAGCCGGTCAACGAGATCCTCGGCCGGTACGGGCTGACGCTGCACACCGCATGACACCGTCGCGCGGCTGCCCCTGAGCCCCTGAGGCAAGGGCAGCCGCGCGACACGTCAGCGGATCACGGTGTCGGGTCGAGCCGGCCTCACCGGCGACGCGCACCCTCGCGGCGGTTGCCCATCCGGAGCAGCACCACGCCGCCGACGAGCAGCAGGGCTCCGGCCGCCGAAGGCCACAGCCGGGCGCCTGTGGAGGCGAGCCCGCCACCTTCTCCCGCGGCCTGCGGATTGCCGGCGCTGTTCGCCGCAGGAGCGTTCCCATCGGACTCCGGCGTGCTCTGTGCGCCGGGTGCGGCGGCGTCGGCCCCTGCCGCGGCGGTCGGCGGACTCACGTCGGGCGTGGCGGCAGCCGAGCCTGCCCCGACCTCGGGCTTCTGCACCTCGGGGGCCGGGTCCGGCGCGGGCCGGGCGCGAGGAGTGGCCGCAGCCATCCCGTACGCGGCTTTCGGCTCCTGCGCCTTGGGGGTGGGGTCAGCGCCGCCGGTCTCCTCTGCGGGCTGCTCGTCCGCGGGCTTCTCCTCCACGGGCTTCTGCTCCTCGTCGGAGGGATCCGGATCCGGTGTGTCCGGCAGCTCGGTGGAACCGCCACCGGAGCCGTTCCCGTCGCCCGGCTCCTGCCCGTCGCCCGGCTCCTGCCCGTTGCCCGGCTCCTGCCCGTCGCCGGGCGCAGGGGCGCCCTGGCCGTCGGGGCCGCACGTGAGGCCCTCGTTGATGCAGTCGACCAGCTCCCGCATGAGGTCGTCGTCGAAGACGTTGATGAAGTCGCCGTGGTCGGTGACCGGCTTGTGCAGCTGCTCGGGGAAGGAGTCGACCGCGAAGACGCTGGGGTTCTCCCCGTCGAAGAGCGGCGGCGGTACGTCGTAGACGATTCGCTGCACGAGCTGCGGAATGGCCCGGAAGCCGTTCTGGCAGCGGCCGTTCCCGTCCGCGAAGGCGACATGGGTGCGGTGGTTCGCACTGTCGGTGTTCTGACCGTCCCAGCAGCTCTGGAACGTGAAGGTGCGGACCACCTGACTGCCCTCGGGACAGATCGGGTACTTGTCCTTAAGCTGCCGGTCCTCGAATCCCGTACAGCTCCAGGACGCATTGGCGTTCGCGTTCCCGTTGACGAACGCCTTGGCGTCACCCGTGATGATGCGCAGGAAGCGGGGCATCGCGGTCACCTTGCCGACGGGGCTGCCCACGAAGTCCAGTGTGACCTGGGCCGGGGTCTGGATCTCTCCGACGTTGCGGTCCTTGCCGCCGCCGTCGGCATTCGCGTCGTTCTCGTCCTGGCCGTTCTGCAGTCGCAGCACGGGCCAGTAGTACGTCGACCTGTCGCCCTGGTCACGGCAGGTGGTCTCACCGTTGGCGAGGTCGTCGTCGCTCGCGAAAGCGTCGTTCGCCTGGTTGCCCACGTAGTCGTGCATGTGGTGCGCACCGTTGCCGACACCGGGGGCCACGATCACGTTGTCGGGATTGAACTTGCCGTTCGCGTTGACGCCGCAGTCGGTCGAGAAGACACCGCGGGAGGCGTCGTTGCGTTCATCGGGCTCGCGGACGTTCGGCTGTACGGTCCGGATGTCGACGAAGTCGGACGCCTCGGGGCCGTTGCCGGCTTGTCCACCGTTGCCGTTGCCGCCGTTGCCCTGATCGCCGTTGCCCTGGTCCCCGCCGTTCTGAGCATCGCCCTCGTCCTGCCCCTGCCCCTGGCCCTGGCCCTGGTCGTCCACCTGGAGGGTGCAGGGTGCCAGCGCCTCCAGGCCCGGCGGACGCTCCCCCGACACCCGGCCGATGGCGATGGCGATGCGGTCGACGGACGCCGCGCGCTTGTCCCGCAACGGATCGAGGACGGCGTTCCGGGCGAACTGCGGATCCCTGTCGATCTGCTCCTTCTCGTCCATCAACCGCTCGTACGCGTCGGTGATCTGGGTGTCGAGCGCCGCCAGTTCGCGATCCACCTCGGGTCGCGCGGCGTCCGGCACCTCCGGGAGTCCGTTGGCGACTTCAGGACACTTGATGGTGGAAGCGGCGGGTCCGGCGCTGCGGGTCTCGCTCTGCTGTTGCTCACCGCCGGGCGGGGCGCCCCACCCCTCACCGGCGGAGGCATAGGAGTTGACCGCGATGAGGGCACCGCCGCCCAGCATCAGGGCGATCGAGGCAGCGAAGGCTCTTCTGCCGCCTCTTGAACGTCTTCTCGCTGAATGTCCCATTCCGACTCCTCTGCTTCATCACCGGTCCGCCCTGAGCCACGGCGGCCGGCCGTGGGGGAAGCGCTGACCTGGATACGGAGGGGACGGGTGATGTGTTCAGCGTGTGAAGAAGTTCCTGGCGACGAACGTCCGGTGAACCGCCCGCCTGTCGTCCGAGGCCGATCGGAGAAGGCAGTGCCGCCGCCGGCTCGCGGTCAGAGACGAACCGCCCGGCCCAGGGTGCGCAGGACGGTGGTGCCGGCCACCATCACCGCGGAGACCGCCGGAGCCGTCCATCGCGTCAGGTCGCGCTGGAGGTCCGGATCCACTTCGATGGTCACCTGGACGTATCTGCTCTGCAGCGTGGCGACCTTGGCGGACCGCCCGGCGCCGTCCTCCCCGCGCGACAATGCGGCGCGGTACCTGTCCTTCCGCTCGCTCATGCCTGCTCCTCGCGCTTGATGAGTTCGTCGGCGAGGTCCATGTACGCCGACCCCTCCGCCCGGACCCGGCTTCCGAACGACTGGGCGTACAGTTCGAGCCGGGCGATCTGGGTGTCCAGGACCGTGAATCCCCACTCGGTGAGCGCCTCGCGGGCGTCGGCGTCGGGGCCCGTGCGGGTGGCGTCGGGACGATTGGTGCGATTGAGGAGGACGGCGCTGCGGGCCCGCTCCGCGCGCAGGGACTGCACGTCGTCCATCTCGGAGCGGATGGGTGCCATCCGGTCCAGTTCGATGGGGGCGGGGGTCACCGGGACGATCCACTCGCTCGCGTACCTCATGATGCTGCGGGCGATGCGGGGATGGTCCTCCAGCTGCGGGGCATCGAGCACCACGGCCTGCCGGTCGCCCAGGAAGTCGTTCACACGGCGGTGCACGTCCCCCACGGGCAGGGCGATGACGGGAAACGGGAAGCCGTTGGCCAGTTCGCTCCAGCGCAACGCCGAGGAGGCGGGGTCGCCGTCGACCATGAGCGGCGAATAACCCGACTCGTGCAGCGCGTGGGCCAGCCACACGGCGCTGGTCGTCTTGCCGACTCCCGGCTTCAGATTCACAAAGGCACAGCTCAGAGGCACGAGAGCCGACCATAACGGGCGTGATCGACTCAGGGGGTCCGGCGCGAGCGCGGAACCCGGCCGTTCACCCGCACGCAGCACCGGCAGTCGGCGGGACCCGGGAAACCGGCCGAGGGCGGCAGAGGGCGGCCGAGGGCGGCCGAGGGCCCTGCTGTCACATCATCTGACGCCGCACCAGCTCGTGCAGCCGCCCGCCCGTGTCCGCCAGGAGCTGGGCCGGCGGGCCCTCCTCGACCACCCGGCCGTCGCCCATGACCACGACCCGGTCCGCGTCCATCACCGTCGACAGCCGGTGGGCGATGACGACCCGTGTCGCCCGCAGCGCCCGGGTGCTCTCGGTGACGATGCGCTGGGTCGCGTTGTCGAGCGCGCTCGTCGCCTCGTCGAAGAAGAGCACCCGAGGGCGCCGGATCAGGGCCTGGGCGATCATCAGGCGCTGACGCTGGCCGCCGGAGATCGCGCCCGAGCCGGCGATCATGGTCTGCATGCCCATCGGCATACGGCGGATGTCCTCGGCGAGGCCCGCCATCTCGGCGGCCTCCCACGCCTCTTCCTGGGTGAAGGGCTCGGTGCCGCAGATGCAGTCCAGGATCGAGCCGGTGAAGGGCTGGGCGTTCTGGAGTACGACACCGCACTGGCGGCGCACGGCCGCCTGGTCGAGCGCGGCGAGGTCCTGGCCGTCGTAGAGGACGCTGCCCGACGCCGGTTTGTCGAAGCCGATCAGCAGGCGCAGCAGGGTGGACTTGCCGCAGCCGCTCGGGCCGACGACCGCGACGAACTCGCCCGGCCGGATGGCGAAGGACACGTCATCGAGGACGAGCGGACCCTCGTCGGAGTACCGGAAGGACAGCTTCCGGGCTTCGATCGCGCCGGACAGCTCGCCGGGCTGGGTGCTGGCCCCGCGCACCTCCGGGGCCTCGTCCAGCACCGGTTTGATCTGCTCGAACATCGGCAGCACGGCGGCGGTCGAGACCAGCGCGCCCGTCAGCTGCGTCACCGACGCGAGCATCATGGTGACCGCGGTGTGGAACGTCAGGAACTCGCCCGCCGTGAGGCTGCCCCGCGCGGGCCCCGCCAGCAGCATGAACATGATGAGCGCGCAGAGCGGCAGGTACACCGCGTCGAGGACCGTCGTCAGATTGCGGATCCTGCCCGCCCGCCGGTGCAGCTCCCGGCTGCGCGCGAACTGCTTCGCCCACGCCGCGTACGCGAAGCTCTCCGCCGCCGCGACCCGCAGCTTCGGCAGTCCGCGCAGGGTCTGGAAGGCCTGATTGTTGAGCTTGTTGCCGAGCTCGACCAGGCGCCGCTGCCAGCGCAGCTGCCACAGCCCGAGCCCCAGGAACACGCAGCCGATGACGACGAGCATCCCGATCGCCGCGAGGGCGAGCGGCACGCTGTAGGCGAGCAGCAGGACGAGGTTCATCGCCCCGACCGTGGTCGCCTGCACGATCACCGGACCGACGCCCGACAGCAGCCGGCGGATCGCGCTGATGCCCATCGCCGCGCTCGCCAGCTCGCCCGTGGAGCGCTCGGCGAAGAACTTCGTCGGCAGCCGCAGCAGCCGGTCCCACACGGCCGGCTGGAGGGTGCTCTCGATCCGGCCCTCCATGCGCAGGATGGTGAGGTTCTGGAGCAGCATGAACGCCGCGGAGACGACACCCGCCACCATCACGGCCACCGACACCTGGACGATGAGGCTCGTCTCGGCCTTCGGCACGTACTCGCCGAGCACCTTTCCGGTCGCGATCGGCACCAGTGCGCCGAGCGTGACCGTCACCAGTCCGGCGATCGCCAGATTGCGCGCGTCGGGGCGTGTGCCGCGCAGGCTGAAGCGCATCAGCCCCAGGGCCGTCATCGGCCGCTCGGGCAGCGGCCGGTAGAACATCACCGCGCGCGGCTCGAACTCCTCGGCGTTCTCCTCGTCCACGCGGATCCTGCTGCCGGTGGCGGGGTTGGCCGCGACGTAACCGCCGCGCCGCCACAGCAGGGCGACCGGCGCACCGGACTTGGCCCTCGCGCCGACCAGGGGGCCGCTGTTCTCCCGCCACCAGGGTCCGTCGAGGCGGACGGCGCGGGTGCGGACACGGGAGACGAGGGCGATCCGCTCCACGGGGCCGACGCGTTCGTTCACCGGCCCGCCCCGGGGCGGTTCGGCCAGCGTGATCCCGGCCGCCGACGCGACCAGCCGGCACACGGCGTACGCCGCGTCGTCGGTGGCCCCCGACGCCCGGCCGGGCGCCGAAGCCGACGCCGTCCGGCGCGAGCGGCCCATCGAGGCGATCAGCGCCTGGTCGGCGCCCGCGCGGACCGCCTCGCCCGCCTTGAGGCCGGCCGCCGCCCGGTCCTCGTGGGCGCGTTCGAGCCGCTCGATCCAGCGGTCGAGCCCCGACAGCAGCCGGTACTGCTGGTTGACCATCTGCTGCCACAGCGAGCCGTCCACGAGCAGGTCGGCGGCGGCGTCCGCGCTGAACGCCGCGCCGTACTGGACGCTCCCTGGGAAGACGGGCAGCCACAGGATGTCCTGGTCGGTCACCGCCTCCTCGTCGGTCGTCCGCCCGTCGAGCGGCGCCTCGAACAGCACCCGCTGGCCGCGGCCGACGCCGAGCGCGAAGGCGTGCTCCAGCAGGCTCAGGGTGCCGTCCTGGCTGTCGTACTGGCTGCGGTACTGCTGCTCGTACGCGTACGGGTCGGCGTACTCCTGGGGCCGGTACAGCTCCCGCAGCGGGATCCGGCGCAGCACGCACCCCTGCAACGGCCTGCCCACCAGCGTGTGCTGGGGCCCCTCGACCGGGCCGAGCAGCAGCGTGCCCGTCTCCAGCCGGCCGAGGAAGTGCCAGTGGCCCTGCTGGGCGGCGTCGACCGCGAAGAGGTCGAGCGCGCCGTCCACGACCAGCCACAGCACCTGGGGCCCTTCCAGGGACAGGCTGCGCAGGCCCGAGCAGTCGACCGGCGCGCCGAGGCCGCCGAACGCGGCGAGCACCATGTCGTCGGCGTGCGGGGCCTGAGGCTGCTGGACCGGTATCACCTCAGTGCTCCTTGACCAGTTCGGCGTAGGCGCCCCCGTGCGCGACCAGCTCCTCGTGGCGCCCGCGCTCCACCACCGAGCCGTGGTCGAGGACGACGATCTCGTCGCTGTCGCGGACCGTCGACAGACGGTGGGCGATCACCACGCACGCGCAGCCGCGCCGCCGCAGGTTGTCGATGATGAC
The DNA here is from genome assembly GCF_024584805.1 of Streptomyces sp. FIT100. Classification (NCBI taxonomy): domain Bacteria; kingdom Bacillati; phylum Actinomycetota; class Actinomycetes; order Kitasatosporales; family Streptomycetaceae; genus Streptomyces; species Streptomyces sp. FIT100. The sequence continues at coordinate 7,060,293 of NZ_CP075715.1, forward strand.
CTGCTCGGTCTGCGCGTCGAGCGCGCTCGTCACCTCGTCGAGCACGAGCACGCTGGGGCGGCGCACCAGCGCCCGGGCGATCTCCAGGCGCTGGCGCTGCCCGCCGGAGAAGTTGCGGCCGTCCTGTTCCACCCGGCCGTGGATGCCGCCGGGCCGGCGCGAGACGACCTCGTACAGCGCCGCGTCCCTGAGCGCGTCCACGACGGCCTCGTCCGGGATCGACGGGTCCCACAGCGCCACGTTGTCCCGCACCGTCCCCTCGAAGAGGAAGACCTCCTGGTCGACGAAGGAGACCGAGGCCGCGAGCGCGCCGCGCGGGATCTCGTCGAGCCGCCGGCCGTCGATGCGGATCGTCCCCTCCCACGGGCCGTAGAGCCCTGCGATCAGCCGTGAGACGGTCGATTTGCCGCTGCCCGAGCCGCCGACGAGCGCGACCTGCTGCCCCGGGCCGACCGACAGCGAGAAGCCGGTGAGCAGCGGCTTGTCGAGGGGGCTGTAGCCGAAGGTGATGTCCTCCAGCGTCACGTGGCCCATCAGTCGGCGGGTGCTCGCGGGCGGTTCGCGGCGGGTGTAGAGCGAGTCCGCGGGGAAGTTCTCGACGTCCTTCAGGCGGGCCACGTCGGCGGCGAAGTCCTGGATCCGGGACGCCATTCCGTTGAGCCGGGTGATGGGGGCGGTGAAACGGGTCACCAGCGCCTGGAAGGCGACGAGCAGACCGATCGAGATATGGCCCTCCACGGCCCGCATGCCGCCGATCCACAGGATCAGCGCGCTGTTGAGCGTCGCGAGGGTCGGAGCGACGACGGCCAGCGCCGCGCTCGGCACACCGAGCCGCTGCTGCTCCTCCAGCGTGGTCGCGTGCTGTCCGGCCCAGCGGCGGAAGTAGCCGTTCTCGCCGCCGGTGGCCTTCATCGTCTCGATGAGCTGGATGCCGGTGTACGACGTGTTCGTCAGCCGGGCGCTGTCGGCGCGCAGCTTCTGCGTACGGGTCGCCCGCAGCCGCACCACCACCCGCATCGCGACCACGTTGAGCAGCGCGATCAGCACGCCGACCACGGTCAGTTGCGGATCGTACGTCCACAGCAGGAACGCGTAGAGGACGACCACGATCCCGTCCACGCCGAAGGCGGTGAGGTCGCGGGCGAGGGTCTCGGCGACGGCGTCGTTGGACTGGAGCCGCTGGACCAGGTCGGCCGGGCTGCGCTGGGCGAAGAACGTGACGGGCAGCCGCAGCAGATGGCGCAGGAAGCGGGCGCTGCTCAGGGTGGACGCGATGACGCGCCCGCGCAGCAGATTGGCCTGTTGCAGCCCCGTCAGCACGGCGGTCAGCGCCACCATCGCGGCCATCGACGCGAACAGCACGCCCAGCAGCGAGGTCTGGCGTCCCACCAGGAACATGTCGATGTACGTACGGCTCAGCGCGGGCAGCGCCGCGCCGACCGCGACCAGCAGCAGGCTGGCGAGGAGTGCGGCGAGCATCGTGCCGGTGGTGCCGCGCAGCCGGGCGGGCACGGAGCGCAGGAAACCGGGCCGGCGGCCGCCCGTGCGGAAGCCGTCACCCGGCTCGAGGACCAGGACGACACCCGTGAAGCTGGTGTCGAAGTCCTCCATGGACACGAAGCGGCGGCCCTTGTCCGGGTCGTTGATGTGCACGCCGCGGCGGCCGAAGCGGCGCCCCATGCCGTCGTAGACGACGTAGTGGTTGAACTCCCAGAACAGGATCGCGGGCCCCTGCACCCCGGCGAGCGCGGCGGGCTCCATCTGCATGCCCTTGGCCTGGAGGCCGTAGCTGCGGGCCGCCTTGAGGATGTTGCTGGCCCGGGAGCCGTCGCGGGAGACACCGCAGGCGATGCGGAGCTCTTCGAGCGGCACATGGCGGCCGTGGTGGCCGAGGACCATCGCGAGCGTGGCGGCGCCGCACTCGACGGCCTCCATCTGGAGGACGGTGGGGGTGCGGACGCTCTTCGGCTTCGGCAGCCGCTCGGGCCCGCGGGACCGGCCCGGCTTCGGCGCGCGGCGGGGGTTGGCGGCGCGGCGACGGCCGGCCGCCCGGGTGGGGGAGGGGGCGGCGGTCACGGCAGCAGCCAATCGATCGGACGCTGGTCGGCCAGGTGGACGGAGCCGGTGGCCAGGGTCATGGAGCCGATCGCGAAGGGCGGGCCGTCCTGCGAGGACCAGCGGTAGCCCGACTTCGTACGGGAGGAGCGGTTCAGCTCGACGAGGACGGGCACGGGCCGGCCCTGCTGCGAGAACTGCTCGGCCAACTGGCCGTCGCCGAGGAAACCGGCGATCTGCTGCGCCGACTGCGAGCTCCGGCCGACGGCCTTCACCGTGCCCCGCAGCACTCCGTACTGCTGGGCCGGCACGGACTGCACGGCCAGGTCGACGCGGGCGCCCTCGGGAACGGCCGTGCCGTTGCCGGCCGGGAGGTAGAGCATCGCCATCAGCGGTGCCCCGGCGTCCTCCACCCGCTCCAGGACCGCGACGTTCGCGCCGGTGGTGACGACGGCGCCGATGGTGGCGACGAGGGCAGTCACCCGGCCCGCGGCGATGGTGCGTACGACGGTGTCGGAATTCTCCTCACCCTTCTCCCCACCGTTCTCCTCGCCGCCGGATCCGCCCTGCTGTGTGTCGTCCGCGGTTTCGTCCTGCCGCTCACCGCCCGCCGTAGCGGTACGGACCTTCAGGAGGGGCGCTCCCGCGGGGAGCTGCTTGCCCTCTTCGGCGAGCACTTCGGTCACCTGGCCCGCGACCGGGCTCTGCAGGACATAACTGCCCTGCCCGTGCGTGAGAATGCCCGGAACGCTGACGGTGGACGAAACGGATCCATAGGCGGACCAGAATGACGCGCCGACCATGACGGCCACGGTGACGGCCAGCACGAGCCAGCCCTGCGGCCGGGCGAAACGCACCGGCAGATCTATTTCTTCGGGCGATTGCAGCTTGGAAAGTGCCTTCTGGCGGAACTGCACGAAACTCTTCCCTCGCCTGCAAATGTCCGGGTCAGGGTACGATGACGCGATGAGCCCCGGAACCTTGACCGTTCCGGGGCTCACGCATGCGGGTCTCAGAGACCGGCGACCAGGCCCGTGACGGCGCCGGTGTTGAGGCCGGTGGCGCCCTCAACGGCGCTGACGGCCGTGCCGACCACGCCGGAGACCGGGGCGACGGACTCGAGGGTGGAGGTCGCGTTGCCGACCACACCGTTTACGACGGAGCTGTGCAGACCGCCGGAGACGTTGTCGAGGTCGGCGTCGGAGATCTCAGCGGTCTCGACCTGGGGGGTGAAGTTCATGAGAGCTTCCCTTCGTGTGGATATTTCTCAAAGGCCGCGGCCGATCCCGCCGGATAACGATCCGGCCGCGTCGGCGGTCGTGCCCTCGGCGCCCGGTGAACCGGACCCCTTCGGTGCAACTCCCGCAGTGCGCAGGATCAAAGCACGCCGACGCGTCGCACAGCCAATCGGGCGACTCCCCGTCAGGGGTATTGCGGTCACGGAATTCGCGTTCGCGTGCAGGCGCGTCCACGCGTCGGGACCGACTCCTTCACAAGCTTCACCGCCCCGATTCCGTCCGGTGGGAATGGTCGTTCGGCATCGAATCGGACACTCCGGTTTCAATGCCCAGCATGCGGCGGCGGCCGGCACGGAGAGGTGAGCGAGGCTCAGCTCCTGTGCATCGGTTGAGTGTTCGGTGTGCAGGTTTACGGAAGATGTGGAAGCCGACCCTCCAGTAGCGTGCCTCGGCCCTCGGTCACCCCGGCCGGGGCGCCCGGTTGGCCGCGCGCCCGGCGCGCCTCGGCCCCCGGCGGGCACGGGCCTGTGAAGGATCGGTCGGACACCGCCACGGCCCGACGTCCCCGTACCGCACCGCCGCCCCGCGCTGAGGACCGCCCATGCAGCTGCACCTGTTCGACGACCCGCTGTTCCAGATGCACACCGAGCGGGCGCTGGCGCTGATCGGACGCGGCGCCGCCGAGTACGGCGAATGCGCGGCGACCGCCGCCCACATCGCGGACGGCGACCGCGACGCCTGGCACCGCGCCTGGACGGCCACCGCCGCCCGGGTCGCCGCGGCGGCCGAGGCGAGCGCCGCACACGGCCACCGGGTCAGCGCCGCGGACGGGTTCTGGCGCGCGACGACCTACTACCGCATCTCCTACCAGCCGCTCTTCGGCGCCCCTGTGGACCCGCGGCTCGCCGAGACCTTCAAACGCGAGCGCGCCTGCTTCGCCCGCCATGCCGCCCTCGCGGAGCGGCCCGTGGAGCTGGTCGAGATCCCCTTCGAGGGCACGAGCCTGCCCGGCTGCCTGTGCCTCCCGGACGGCGACCGCACCCTCGCCCGGCCCACCGTGGTCGCCGTCAACGGCTACGACTCCAACCTCCACGAGATGTACGGGGCGCACGCCCTGCCCGCCGTCCGCCGCGGCTACGCCTGCCTGCTCGTCGACGGCCCCGGCCAGGGCAGGGCGCTGATCGAGCAGGGACTGCACCTGCGCCCCGACTGGGAGACCGTGCTGCGCCCGGTCATCGACTACGCCACCGCCCGGCCGGAGGTCGACGCCTCCCGCATCGCCGTGACGGGCTGGAGCCTCGGCGGCTATCTCGCCCCGCGCGGAGTCTCCGGCGACGACCGGGTGGCGGCGCTGGTGGCGGACCCCGGCCAGTTCGACCTCGTCGACGTGATGCGCCTCCCGCCGGAGCTCGCGGGCGGGCTGTCCGACGCCGACCCCGAGGCGCTCGACGCCGTCCTCGCCCCGCTCACCGAGGACCCAGTCACGCACTGGCGCCTGGTCCAGCGCGGCCTGTGGGCGCACGGACTGGACTCGCTGGGCGAGTACCTCGTCGCCATGGACCGCTTCCGGCTGTCCGGCGTCGCCGGGCGCATCACCTGCCCCACGCTCGTCGTCGCGAACGACGAGGACCCGCTGGCCGCGCAGGCACAACGGCTCCACGACGCGCTGGGCGGCCCGAAGACCCTCGTGCGCTTCGGCGGCGACGACGGGGCCGGGGGCCACTGCGAGGCATGGAACCGTTCGCTCCTCGACCAGCGGGTCTTCGACTGGCTCGACACCACCCTCCCGGGAGACACCGTATGACCAGCACACCCCGCACGCCGGCCGCCGAGCTGGAGCGCGTCTGGGACCTCCACACCACCAGCGAGTTCGACACCCAGGACGTCGACGCGACGATGGCCACGATGACGGACGACCCCGTCGTGCTGCATGTGCCCACCGCCATGGGCGCCCGCGGTCGCCGGGCCGTGCGTGACTTCTACGGGCGCTGGTTCATCGGGCACAACCCGCAGGACTTCACCATCGCGCCGGTCACCCGCACCACCGGACCCGACCGCATCGTCGACGAGATGCTCGTCTCCTTCACCCATGACATCCCGGTGCCCTGGATCCTTCCCGGTGTCGCCCCCACCGGGCTGCCGGTCACCATCGCCGTGATCGCCGTCGTGTCCTTCGACGGCCCCCTCGTCGCGAGTGAACACATCTACTGGGACCAGGCGTCGGTCCTCGCGCAGACGGGGCTCCTCGACGCCGGGACCATGGCCGGGCTGCCCGTGGTCACGGACCAGCGCGCCACCCTCGCGGGCGGTCCGCTCAACCGGCTGGCGGAGGGCTGAGCACTCAGGCCGGGCTGAGCACTCCGGCGGGGCTCACGGCCCGTCAGAGCGCCGTGCCGAACGCCTGGGTCCACCACGGACCGCCGGACGCGTCGTGGATGCCGACGCCGAGCTCCTTGAAGGAGCAGTTGAGGATGTTGGCGCGGTGGCCCGGGCTGTTCATCCAGGACTCCATCACCGAGGCCGGCGTCTGCTGGCCGCGTGCGATGTTCTCGCCGTACGTGCTCCAGCTGTAGCCCGCCGCGGTGATGCGGTCGCCGGGGTCCTCGCCGTCCGGGCTGGTGTGGTCGAAGTAGTCGCGGGCGGCCATGTCGGCCGAGTGGCCGGTGGCCGCCGTCGCCAGCTTGCCGTTGGCGCTGACGGGGCCGCAGCCCGCCTCGGCGCGTTCGGCGTTGACGAGCGCGAGGACCTGCTGGGCGGGCCCGCCGCTCGGCGGCTCGGGCACGGGGTCGGGCCGCTGCGGCGTGGGGGTCGGTTTCGGCTTCGGTCTCGCCGTGGTGGGGGCCGGTTTCGGCGTGACGGGCGTTCTGCTCGGGCTCGGCGAGGGGGAGGCGGAGGCCGAAGGGCTCGGGGACGCCGGCGACGGGCTCGTCCGTGCCGAGGGCGGCAGCGGGGAGGCCGGGGCCGCGACCGAGGCGGGCGGCGCTTCGTCCGCGTCCGGGGCGGTGAACAGGCGGACCGCTCCGCCGCCGGTGACGAGCGCGGCGACGGCGGCGGCCACGGCGGTCGTACGGCGGCGGCGTCTGGCCCGCTCCCGGCGCGCCCGCGTACGGGCCGGGGCGGCGGCGCCAGAAGGGTCGCCACCACCCGCCGCTGCGGCCCCGCCCGGCCCGCGGCCGGCGGCGGCGGAAGCCGTGCCGACGAGCCCCGGCGACGCGAACGTCCCCACGTACCTGCCCGCCAGCGACGCCGCCACCGGCACCAGGGCGAGCCCCACGAGCAGGCCCTCGGCGGGCACCAGGCCGGACCAGTGGCCCGCGCAGACCGTGCAGTCGCGGGCGTGGCGGGCCAGGCGCTTGCGCCAGAGGGCCGAGGGTATGCCGTCCCAGGCGGCGGCTATCGGCTCCAGCAGCACACAGCGCGGCTCCGCCGCCAGCGCGCGGACCACCACACGGGCCGTCTCCAGCTGGGCCTTCATCCGCTGCACCCGTACCGCCGTGTGCTGGGGCGTCAGCTCCAGCGCCGTGGCCACCTCCGCCCGCGACAGCTCCCCGGCGGCCTCCAGCCACCACAGCGAGAGCAGCGCCCGGTCGTCCTCGTCCAGCCATCGGGTCGCCTCGGCGGTCTCACGCCGCTGGCCCGAGAGACCGAGCCGGGTGATGGTCAGGTCCACGAAGTCCGCACCGGGATCGACGACGTCGTACGTGCCTTCGTACGTGCCGTCGTACGAGCTGCCGTACGCGCCCTCCAGACCGCCGCCCGCGGGGATCGCGCCGGACCGGCGCTCCCGCCAGTGGCCGCGGATCTGGTTCATCGCGATCGCCACCAGCCAGCTGCGGAAGTTCTCCGGGCTGCGCAGCCCGCCCAGACCGCGAAGGACGCGGAGCATGGTCTCCTGCACCACGTCGTCCACGTCCGCGTGGCCGTTCAGGGCGCGGCCCACGATGTTGTAGACCAGCGGGAGGTACTCGGCGACCAGCCGGTCCTGTGCCTGCTGGTCCCCGGCCCGTGCCGCCGTGATGGCCGCGGCTTCGCGTTCGCTGCTCACGCGGTGTCCACTCTCCTTCAGTCCTTCAGTTCGGGAGCCCGTCTCCTCCGACACAGGGGAGACGCCCGGCCTCCGCCGCGATAACGGAAACCGGGCCGCCGACCGGATAGACGTGTGCGGCGACGGGCGGCAGGGACAGTCCGGGCCGCCAGGCGCGCAGCACGGCGGCGGAGGGCGGGAACAGTTCGGTGGGCAGGGCCTCCGGCCGGTGCCACTCCCAGCGCACGATCTTGTCCGGCTCGGTCACCTCCGCCTCGCCGCGGGCGTCCGTGACCAGGCCCGCCGCCGAGACCCTCGGCATGCCCGGCGCGCCGTCGAGGACCACGGCGACGATCCGTACGTCCTGGTGCCGCACCCGCAGCGCGGTCTCCTCGGCCAGCTCCCGCGCCCCCGCCTCCTCGAAGCTCTCGCCAGGGTCGACCTTGCCGCCGGGCAGCTCCCAGCGGCCGTTGTGGGCGAGACCGAGGAGGACGCGGCCGCCCGGATCGACGACGATCATGCCGACACCGGTCAGTCCGTTCGGCGCCGGGAAGGCGCGTGCGGCACGTTCGGCGGGTTCGGCGCGTTCGGCAGGGGAGTGGGTCACCATGGGGGCGATCGTACGGGCTGTCGAAAAGCTGCCGAGGAGGACCCGGCGTACCGTTCACGGACCCGCTTTGATCACCGGGCCGATGGGCGACTTCGAGGAAGGCGGTTCGCGGTCGTCGCGGATCCCGAGGGCGCGGTGTACTCCCTCCGGCAGGGCCGCAGCTTCGCCGGCGCCGAACTGCCGGACGCGCCGGGCGCGCTGGGCGCACCGGGCTGGGCGCACCGGGCTGGGTCGAGCTGCTGACCCGCGACCCCGCAGAGGCCAGACGGTTCTCCGCCGCGGTGTCCGGCTGGAGTGTGACCGTGCCGGAGCACCACACCCAATGCGGCGTCGGGGACCGGGACTTCGGTGGCATGCTGCGGATGTCCGACGAGCGCTTCCCACCCGAGGTGCCCGCGCACCGGCTGCCGTACTTCGAGGTGACGGACGTCGACGCCACCGCCCCACGCCGGGTCCGGTGCGGGCGGCGGCGTGCCCCTCGAACCGACGCGGATGGAGGACGGGCCGCGCTTCGCCGTCCTCCACGACCGGCAGCGCGCGGCGTTCGGCGTCCACACACCGCCCACCGCCGCGAACTGACGCGGCGGCCGGGCCGCAAGCCTCAGCGCAGCACTGTGGTGGGCTGAGCGGGCCGGCCCTGCGGCCGCTCGCGCCATTCGCGGGGGTATCCCACCGACACCTCGTGGAAGGGCACCCCGTCGTGCCGGGTCGTACGGGGGATGTGGAGGTGCCCGTACACCATCGCCCGCGCCCGGTGCCGGATGTGCCAGTCGGCCGTGTGCTCCGTCCCGCACCACAGCGCGAACTCGGGATAGCGCAGCACCCGCGTCGGCTCGCGCACCAGCGGGTAGTGGTTGACCAGCACCGTCTCCAGCTCCGCGGGCACCGCGGCGAGCCGGGCCTCCGTCAGCTCCAGCCGGGCCCGGCACCAGGCGTCCAGGCTCGGATACGGGTCGGGGTGCAGCAGCCGCTCGTCGGTGCAGACGACGTGCGCGCTCCGCGCCTGTGCCAGCGCCTCCTCCTGGGTGGCGGTGCCCTCCGGGCGGAAGGTGTAGTCGTACAGCACGAACAGCGGGGCGATCGCGGCGGGCCGCCCGTCCTCGCCCGTCCACACCGGATACGGGTCCTCCGGCGTCAGCACGCCGAGTTCGCGGCACAGCGCCACCAGCAGCTCGTAGCGCTCCACGCCGCGCGCCTGCACGGGGTCGGCGGAGACGGTCCACAGCTCGTGGTTGCCCGGGGCCCAGACGACCCTGGCGAACCGGTCCCTCAGCAGCCGCAGCGCCCACTCGATGTCCGGCACCAGATCACCGACGTCGCCCGCGACCAGCAGCCAGTCGTCGTCGGACTCCGGCCGCAGCGCCTCGACGTGCTTGCGGTTCTCCGGGTGGTTGATGTGCAGATCACTGATGGCGAGCAGAGACATCGCGACCCCCGTGCGTGGACAGCCTGCCGGACACTGGGGCGATCCTCGCACCCAGCGGCCGCGGTTCAGGCTCCCTGGGCGCTTCTGAGCCCGTAACTCGCCCAGGCGGGCGCGGTTCCCGTGATCTGACAGATCATCAGATAGAGCGGGATCGGCGGGGTGTACGGGCTGGCGTCGTCGGGCCAGTGGATCAGCCGGGGCGCCGCCGGCACGTATGCGCCGGGCGAGTAGTACGAGGGCAGCGGCCAGGTCAGCTCGGTGTCGGAGCCCGCCGGGACGATCCACCACCACCAGTCCGTGTCCGAGTAGACACAGCCCGTGCGCGGCAGCCTGGACAGCATCCGCAGCCCGTGCCGTGCGGGCACCCCCACCGCGTCGTAACCCAGCGTGACGGGCAGTCCGGGCGGCACCTCCAGGCGCAGCCCGCCGGGGTCGCCGGCCCGCTCCCGTCCCCGCTCCCGTCCCTGCTCCCACCTGCGGGAGAGCAGGCCGCCCATGCTCCTCAGCACGTCCGCCCCGCGTCGAGCGCCAGCTCGGCCCAGACGATGCGGCCGGGGCCCGGCCGGGCGTCGTGCGCCCCCCAGGCGCTGCTCACGGCGTCCACCAGCAGCAGCCCGCGGCCGCGCTCCTCCGCCGATATGCGGCGCAGCCGGGGTTCGCCGGGCGGGCAGCCCTGGTCCTGCACCGCTATCCGCAGCTGCCCCTCGTCATCGCGCAGTTCGCGCAGTTCGCACAGCACGCGATCGCTCGCGGTGTGCACCACGGCGTTGGTGAAGAGCTCCGAGGTGACCAGGGCCGCCGTGTCCAGGGGGTCGCCGCCGATGCCCCAGCGCCGCATCCGCTCGTGGATGAGCCGGCGGGCCCGGGCGACCGACTCGGTCCTGCCGGGCAGCTCGAATCCGAAGCGGCGGACGGCCTGTGCGGGGGGAACCGGGGACACCGAGGAGTTCGGGGAGTTCGGGCTGTACTGACCGACGAGCTGGGAGCGGAGCGCGTTACCAGGAGCCACGACCGAGTCCTTCACGGTGGGGGAGCGACGCCGGACATGCCTGTCCCCGAGCAGGGCGTGCCGGCTTCGTGAACTGGTTCACCGAGCCACTCTCCACCCGGACGCGACACTTGGCAAGAGGCACTCTGAAAATTGCAGAGTGCCGTGTTCTCCGGGAAAGTGGCATGGCACACTCGTCCTGACATCGAGAACAGCGCGTGGGGAGGTCTGTAGTGAGCGAGCCGCGGTCGGCCCCCACCGTGGGACAGGTCGTGCTCGGCAAGCGACTGCAGGATCTGCGGGAGCGGGCCGGCCTGAAGCGCGAGGAGGCCGCCAAGGTGCTCCGCGTCGCCCCCGCCACCATCCGCCGGATGGAAATGGCCGAGGTCGCGCTGAAGATTCCCTACGTGCAACTCCTCCTCAGGGCCTACGGCATCGCCGACGACGAGGCCGAGGGCTTCGTCCAGCTCGCCGAGGAGGCCAACAGGCCCGGCTGGTGGCAGCGGTTCCACGACGTCCTGCCCGGCTGGTTCAGCATGTACGTCAGCCTGGAAGGGGCCGCCAGCCTCATCCGGGCCTACGAACCCCACTTCGTGCCCGGACTCCTCCAGACCGAGGAGTACGCGCGCGGTGTCATGCGCAGCGGAGCGCTCGGCGCCACCAGCGCCGATGACATCGAGCGGCATGTCGCACTGAGGATGGAGCGGCAGTCCCTGCTCACCAGGGCCGAGGCCCCCAGGTTCTGGGTGATCATGGACGAGACGGCGCTGCGCAGGCCCGTGGGCGGCCCGCAGACGATGCGGGCCCAGCTCGACCGGCTGCTGGAGGCCGCCGAACTGCCGAACGTCACGCTCCAGGTCGCGGAGTTCGCGAACGGGCCGCACCCCGGCACGTACGGGCCGTTCGTCCTCTTCCGGTTCGCGGTGCCCGAACTGCCCGACATGGTTTACAGCGAGTACCTGACCGGCGCGGTCTATCTCGACGCGCGCCCCGAGGTGGCGTCCCACCTCGAGGTCATGGACCGCATGGCGGCCCAGGCCGCCACCGCACAACGCACGAAGGACATCCTCCGGGGCGTCCGCAAGGAGCTGTGAATGGATCGCATATACAACGGCATGCCTGCCCGCGAGCTGGGCTCGGAGGGCTGGCACAAGCCGTGGAGCGGCGGCAACGGCGGCAACTGCATCGAGGCCATGAAGCTGGCCGACGGCAGGGTCGCGGTGCGCCAGTCCGCCGACCCTGACGGCCCCGCGCTGATCTACACCCACGGCGAGATCGCCGCTTTCATCCAAGGTGCCAAGTCCGGTCAGGCAGACTTCCTTCTGACGTGACCGGGGCACAACCCCCCACGCAGCACGCGCAGTTCCGTTCGTCCCTCAGTCGACCACCGTCGCAGACCCTTGGAGACGCCAGATGACCGGGCAGGACCCCACCGCGGTTCACATCGACACGAGCAAGCCCCACCCGGCCCGTATGTACGACTGGTTCCTCGGCGGCAAGGACAACTACCCGGTCGACGAGGAGATGGCCAGGCAGCTTCTCCAGCTCGACGCCCGCGGCCGGGACATGGCCCGCGTCAACCGGGCCTATATGCACCGCGCCACCCGCTGGCTCGGCGCCAACGGCATCCGCCAGTACCTCGACATCGGCACCGGCATCCCCACCGAGCCCAATCTGCACCAGATAGCCCAGGAAGTCGCGCCCGAGTCGCGCGTCGTCTACTGCGACAACGACCCGATCGTGCTCGCGCACGCCGAGGCGCTGCTGCGCAGCACCCCCGAGGGCGCCACCGAGTACATCCAGGCCGACGCCCGCGACCCCGAGGCGATCCTGGAGGCCGCGGGCAAGGTCCTCGACTTCTCGAAGCCGATCGCCCTGTCGCTGCTGGCGCTGCTGCACTTCGTGTCCGACGAGGACGGCGCGTACGAGCTGGTGGACCGGCTGGTCCAGCAGCTCGCACCCGGCAGCTACCTCGTGCTCTCGCACACCACCGGCGACTTCGACCCGGCGAAGGCGGAGCAGGCCCGCGCCATGTACACGGCGCGGGGCCTGACGCTGGCGCTGCGCACCCGCGAGGAGTTCGCGCGCTTCTTCGACGGACTCGACCTCGTCGAGCCGGGCGTCTCGCTGACCGCGGAGTGGCACCCGGAGCTCGGCGAGCTCATCGAGGTCCTCGGCGACGAGCCGATCCCGGGATACGCGGGCGTCGCACGCGTGCGCTAGCTAGGGAGTGTCTTCACAGTGGCGTCGTCCGCCCGAAGGGCGGGCCTGGCGGCGTCTGGTGGGTGCGATCGCAAGGCGGAGGAGGGAGTCCATGCGGTGGGGGCACCTCCCGTGCCCGAAGGGCTACGGGGGACATAGGCGACCGACGACAACGCGGCGAGGGTGCGTGCCAGGCGTCGCCGGGCAGACGGGACTTTGAAGACACGACCTAGCCACAATGCCGCCTGGCGAGTGAGCCGAAGGGGCGCGTGGCTGTCGAAAGGGAGAACGCGCACAGGCCCCGAGGAACGAGGGGCCGAGCACGATCGACCGTCGACAGACGCTGAAGCGCCCCGGAGGTGAACCGAGCCCTCATGAAGGAGGCAGCAGGGTGACGAGGAAACCCGTCGCCCTGCTGACGTTTCCGGCCGCGTCGATCGTCCGGTGCTCGATCGTGTGGGTGCCGTAGTCGGGCGTGGCGTCGTCCCAGGGCACGACGCGCGGCGTGCCCAGCTTGCCGTAGACGAGGTCGTCGATGACCGTGCCGCCCGGGGTGAAGCGGAACGGCGCGTCGGCGTCGGTCGGCCAGCCGTAGTAGGTGTACCAGCCGTCCCCGTCCACCCGGAACTGCGAGACCACCGCGCCGGGTCGGCCGTCGCGCGCCGTCAGCTTCATCGTGAACGGCCCGTCGTACACGTACTCGGGCGGGCGGCCCGGCCGGCGGACCGTGCGCAGCGGCTCCGACAGCTCGTACGCGCCCACGGCCGCCGTCGCGTCCACGCTCCAGCGCAGCTCGGCCACCGTGCCGGCGATCCTCGCCGTGAGGGTGTGCGTGCCGGGACGCAACCGCAGCGCACCCAGGTCCAGATCGCGGTCGTTGCCGGTGCCGGCGAGCGGGCGGCCGTCGAGCGACCAGCGGACGGCCGGGATCCGGTCCGTGGGGTGCGTCGTGTCCGCGTGGACCACCGACTCCGCGCCGACCGGGCCGTCCGTGGCCGTGTGTCCGGTGAACGCGGCCGGGACCGGTGTGTGCGCGGTGCGTACGGAGGTGTCGACCGTCCAGCTCACGCTCCGGGTCAGCGCCGCCGACGCACGGACCGCGGGGTCGCGCACGAACGGGGTCGGGTCGGTGACGGTGGCCGTCAGCGTGTGCGTTCCCCCGGTGACGGCGACGCGGCGCAGATCGATCGTCCGGGCGCCCGCCGCCTGCCGCAGCGGCCGGCCGTCGAGCCGCCAGACGACGTCCAGTTCCCCGCCGACCGGGTGCAGCGTCTCGACCCACACCGTACGGTCGGCGCCGATCGGGGCCGCGTTCGGAGTGTGGCCCTGGACCAGGTTCACCTTGGCGGAGATCGCCTGGACCATCACCTCGCGCTCGACCTGGTCGAAGGCGTAGCCCAGCGTCTTCATCATCGAGTGCTTGCTCGGCCGCCAGACGCCCTTGGTGCTGTACATCCCGCCCTCGTACCTGCCGATGGCACCGCCCGACTCGCTCTCCTCGCCCAGCCAGCGCCACCACTTCGCCCGCTGGTCCCTCATCTGCCGCTCGGTCAGCAGCGTGTGGTGCACGGAGGACGGCTCGCCGCCTTCGTACGCGCCGCCGGGGACACCGCGCGCGTAGTAGTCGTACTCGTCCTGGAGCCGGCCCAGCGAATGCCCGATCTCGTGCGGGGTGATGAGCGAGGAGAGGGCGTTGCCGCCGGACGCCGTCGCGTAGGTGCCGCCCGCGCCCCCGTAGGTGTCGCTGTTGGCGAGCGCCACGATCTGGCGGTTGGCGCTCGACGTCCCGGCGACGAGATCGGCGAGCGCGGTCGCCGCGCCGCTGTCGACCGTGAGCAGCCGCTGCACGCTGTCCGGGTTGCAGCCGCCCCAGAACCCCATGTCCAGCGGGGTGTCACGGCGCGGCGCGTCCAGCGACGGATCGCAGTCGACGCCCTCCTCGGGCGACGGCACCTCGACCGCCCAGACGTTGATGTACGAACGGTAGGAGGCGAACGGCTCGATGCTCCACAGCACATTCAGGTGCTCGTCGACGTCGGCGCGGAACTCGTCCATGCCGGCCGCGGTGTAACCGTCGCCGAGGACGACGAGGTTGAACCGCTTGTCCGCCGGGCCGGTGGTCTGGACGGGCACGACGGCGGCGCTCTCGGTCACGGGCGCAGGGGCGGCGGAGGCGGCGCCGAGAGGGAGCCCGGTCAAGAGAAGGGCGCCCGCCGTGGCGAGCGCCAGAACTCTGGGAAGGCGTGTACCGGAGGTATCCATGCGGCGGGAGCGTAGATCCGGGCCAACGGCCCGTAAAGAGCGCCGTATCAGACGCCGGTCCACGCAACCAGCCCCAGCGGCACGCCCGCTGGGGAGCGTCTTCACAGTGGCGTCGTCCGCCCGGAGGGCGGGCCCGGCGGTGTCTGGTGCGTGCGATCGCAAGGCGGAGGAGGGGGAGTCCATGCGGTGGGGGCACCTCCCGTGCCCGAAGGGTCACGGGGGTGGGGACACCCCCCCCAGGCGCGAGCTCTGGGGAAGCGCGCCAGACACCGCCGGGCAGACGGGACTGTGAAGACACGACCTAGGACTGATTGCGTGTCCTGCCGTGCAGGGCCGGGATGTCCAGATGGCGGCAGGCCGCGAAGTGGACGTCGCCCATCCCCCGCTGGAGGATCGCCGACAACTGCACGTCGTGGGTGAACGTGATGGTCCGCCCGGCGAGCTGAGGGTCCCTCAGGTCGGCCACCAGCACCGTCGCCGCCTGGGTTGGGTCGAGCTGCACCGCGTAGCCGTTGTTCGTCACGGTCACCGCCACCGGGGTGCCGTGGATGTCCAGCCCGCTCGGCACATGGAGGGTGTAGTCGGGGATGGTGTGCCGGCCGTCGCGGGTGCTCTCGGGCGCCAGGTCGGTGCCGGTCTCCACCCGGGCCCCGTTGGCGTCCAGGACCGTGTTCCCGTGCTGGCAGTAGAGGTGCACCTTCGTGCCCGCGGGGACCCGGAAGTCCGCGGTCGTGTTGGTCCACGAGCCATGGCCGCTGAGGACGAGACCGTCCGTGCGGCCGGGCGTGTTGTGCGCCTCCCACTCGTCGGCGGTGCCGGCGTTCACCGTCGGCCGGGTGCTCGGCATCCGCTGCACCCCGGCCTCCGCCAGGGGTGCCGAACGGCGCTGCACGGCCGTGCGGCCCGGCAGACCGAGGTCGGGGGCCGCCCCCCGGGCCATCCGACGGCCGTTCGCCGCGGCCCGGACCTCGAACGCGTCCGAAGGGCTGGACACCTTGAGACCGGCGCCGTTCCCGGTCCCGGAAACCGGGCCGTGCGCCTGCTGGTGGACGTGATCGACCTCGTGGTACATCGTCTCGTCGTCCAGGCGCCGCCGCCCCGAGACGATGTGGGCCCCCGTGGTGTACGCGGCCGCGCCGAGCTCCTCGGCCGAGCGCTGTGCCACCGGACCGGTGTGCACCCGCACGTGCCCGAAGTCCATGCCGTACGCCTCTTCCGCCTTCGCGCGGATGCGCGGCTCCAGCGGCACGCCGGGGGTGGCGAGCGCCTCACCGACCGTGGACCGGCGCTGCACGGCCGGCTGCCCGGCGGAGGTCTCGGCGTGGCCGCAACCGGGACCGTGCTCGTGCCGCCCCGCCTCCACCGCGCGGACGACGGCCGCGTTGCCCGCCGCGAGCGGAAGGCCGGGCAGGCCGTGCGTCGATGTGCCGGAACCACTCGGGCGGGTGGGCCTGCCCTGGACCCCGGAATCGGTCTCGCGGTCCCTCGACTGCCGCCTGCGCACGACCGGCGCCTCCCTCAGTCGCTCGATAGCTGACGTTCCTGATCTACCGGTGGGGACGGACCTCGGGGAAGGACCTCCGGGGCAGACCGGGGGCAGACGTGTCGGCCCCGGCGTGCCGTGCGCGCCGCCGCAGGGCGCAACCGGCGAGCACCGCGACCGCCGCCGCACCGTACGCCCACGCGGTGATCGCGAAGGCGTCGCCGCCGGAGTGGACCGAGACGTACTTGGCCGCCCCGGCCGCCGCCACCGTGAGCCACTCCCACCTCCCGTCCAGCGCCACCAGCGCGACCAGCAGCAGCGCGTACCAGGAATAGCCGGGGGTCAGCAGCAGGAACGCGGTGCCGCTCACGAGCAGGGCGCCGCTCCAGGGCCGCTCGGGATCCCCCCGCCACAGCACGTACCCGACGACGCACACCATCGCGCCGGCCAGGGCCCACGCCGCCCAGCCGTCGGGCAGCACCAGCCGCAGCAGCGCGTAGCGGCTGCGTGCGGCGGCGTCCCCGTACCCCTCCTCCTCGACATAGCCGGACAGATAGCCGAGGACCGAGCGCCGCGACAGCAGGACATAAGGGAGGTAGACCAGCGCCACGACGGCCCCCGCGGGCAGCAGCACCGCTGCCGCGTCCCGCCATCGGCGCACCCCGGACAGCGCGCCCGGCAGCAGGATCGCGGGGAGCAGCTTGGTCGCGGTGGCCGCGCCCAGCAGCGCACCGCCCGCCACCCGCTGACGGACGACGACCGCGAGCCCGGCCACGCCCAGGAGCACGCCGAGGACGTCGGCGTGGGCGTTGTTCACGGCCTCCAGCGGGACCGCCGGGCACCACGCCCAGTACGCGGCCTGCCGCGGATCGCCGCCGCGGCGGCGCAGCACCAGCAGCAGCGCACCGGTGACGCCCACGGAGAGCAGCGCACCGCCGATCTGCAGCGGCTTGTGGCGGGTGCCGTCCGGGGAGAGCGTGTGGACCAGCAGGAAGTAGCCCTCGGCAACGGGCGGATAGATGGTGGGGACGTTCGGCCGGTTGAGCCGGGTGCAGTGCAGCGCGCCGCCCCCGGGCCCTTCGATCCTGGCCCGGTCCCGGCCCGTACAGACCGCGCCCGAAGGGAAGAGCCAGCCGTCGCGCAGCGCGGCCAGGGCAGGATCGGCGGGGGTGTGGTCGTACGGCGAGATCCCGGCGGCCTGCACCCGCCCGTCCCAGGCGTAGCGGAACATGTCCGTGCTCGTGGCGGGAGGGGCGAGCAGCCCCGTCGCGGCGACGACGGCACCGCCGCCGAGGACCAGCGCCACCGCGTGGCGCACCGGAGCCCTGCGCAGGCAGCACACCGCCGCGGCGAAGAGCAGCCAGCAGGCCCCGTACCACCAGGCGAGCCCGACGGCGTCCGTGTAGTAGCCGTCCCTGCGGACGGTCAGGGCGAGTACGGCGGCCAGCGCGGCGAGAAGAAGGGCGGTGGCGAGGGTGCGGCGGCTGATCACGCTGCTCAGCCTGGCAGCCGCGGGGCGCCCGGCCGAGGCGTGACGCGTGACGTCAGAGATCCGTAAGGTGCCGCAACCGCCCGGGAGGGGGCCGGCGGGGGTGTGATGGGAACCATGAAGCTCCGAAATGTCCGATGGCCGGCATGGCGGGTGCCCTCCGTCCGGCTGCCGGAAGTACCCATGCCGTCGTTCAAGGGCAGGCTGCACGACCCCCGCACCGCCACCGCCGTCGGCCGCTGGCTGGGCGTCGCGATCGCCGTGTGCTTTCTGACGGGCCTGATCAGCCACTTCCTGCAGAAGCCGCCCGACTGGCTCCAGCCGCTGCTGCCGCCGCGCCCGGTCTGGGGCTACCGGCTGACGCAGGGGCTGCACGTGGCCAGCGGCATCGCCGCGATCCCGCTGCTGCTGGCGAAGCTGTGGACCGTGTACCCCCGGCTGTTCGTGTGGCCGCCCGCCCGGAACGTACGGCACGCGCTGGAGCGGCTGTCGATCGCGGTACTGGTGGCGGCGGCCGTGTTCCAGCTGTTCAGCGGGCTGCTCAACATCGTCCAGTGGTATCCGTGGCCGTTCTCCTTCGTCCCCGTGCACTACGCCGTCGCCTGGGTGCTGGTGGGCGCGCTGCTGCTCCATCTCGCGGTCAAGGCGCCCGAGATCAGGGCGCACTGGAGCCGCCGCTCGGCCGGAACCCTGGAGCTCCCCGCGGAGGACCGGCCGGACCGGCGCTCCTTCCTCGCGGGCGTCGCGGCGGCGGTCGGCGCGGTCACCGTCGTCACCGTGGGCCAGTCCCTGACCCCGCTCAAGCGGCTGGACCTGCTGGCGCCGCGCCACCCCGACCACGGACCGCAGGGCCTGCCCGTCAACCGCACCGCTGCCGCCGCCGGGCTCGCCGCGGGCGTCGCGCCGGCGAGCTGGCGGCTCACCGTGACCGGCCCGCGGCCGTACGAACTCGGCCTCGCCGAACTGCGGGCCATGCCCCAGCACACCGTCACCCTCCCGATCGCCTGCGTCGAGGGCTGGAGCAAGTCCGCCGAGTGGACGGGCGTACGCGTCCGCGATCTGCTGGACCGAGCCGGGGCACCGCCGGGGGCGCTGCTGCGCGTGGTCTCGCTGGAACGGCGCGGCGCGTACCGGGTGATGGAGATGGGCCGGGGGTACGCCCGCGACCCGCTGACACTGCTCGCGCTGCGGCTCAACGGCGAGGTGCTCTCGCTCGACCACGGCTTCCCCGCGCGGATCATCGCCCCCAACCGCCCCGGTGTGCTCCAGACCAAGTGGGTCAGCCGGCTGGAGGTGCTGTGATGCGGTACGCACTGGGCGCGACGGGCGTCGCCCTGATGGGCTTCGGGGCCTGGCTGCTGTTCGGCTCGGGCGACGTACGCGACCCATGGGACGTCGTCGTCTGGCTCGCCGGCGCGGTCGTCCTTCACGACGGCCTCATCGCGCCGCTCGTCCTCGCGGTGGGCTTCCTCCTCGCCGCCCTGCCCGCACGCGGCGTGCTCCGCGCCGCCCTCGTCGTCTGCGGCGCCCTCACTCTGATCGCCCTGCCGCCCCTGCTGCGGCCCGGCGCGCCGACGAACCCCTCCGCCCTGCCCCTGGACTACCTGCGCAACTGGCTGCTGACGCTGGCGGTCGTCGCCGCCCTGACGGCCGCGGCGCTGCTGCTGCCGCGGGCGGCGCGTGTGCTCTCGGACCGTACGTCCCGCCGCCGGGCGCGGCGCGCGGCCGGTGATCCGGGTGGTGGCGGGGGTCCCGGCGAAGGCGGTCCCGGCGACGGGGGTTCAGGTGGTGGGAGTTCAGGCGACGGTGGTGCGAACGGCGGTGACGTCGGTGCTGGTGGCTCCGGCGCTGGTGGTCCGGACAACGGTGGTCCCGGCGACGGGGGTTCAGGTGGCGGGGGTTCAGGGGACGGTGGTCCCGGCGACGGGGGTTCAGGTGGCGGGGGTTCAGGGGACGGTGGTCCCGGCGACGGGGGTTCAGGTGGTGGGAGTTCAGGCGACGGTGGTGCGAACGGCGGTGACGTCGGTGCTGGTGGCTCCGGTGTCGGTGGTCCGGACAACGGTGGTCCCGGGAACGGGGGTTCAGGCGACGGTGGTGCGAACGGCGGTGACGTCGGCGCCGGTGGCTCCGGCTCCGGCGCCGGAGCCACCGCTCCCGGTGATGGGGGCCCCGGTGTCCCCGAGTCCAGGGGGCCCGAGCCCTCCGGGCCGGACTCCGGGGAGCCCGGCAGCCGTGACCGCTAGCCGCTGTCGTTCGGATCCTGCCCGGGCTCGCGTGTCCTGGCACGCACATCTGCTGCGTTGTCGTCGGTCACCGACTCCCTCGTAGCCTTTCGGGCACGGGAGGTGCCCCCACCGCGTCGACTCCTTCCTTCGCTTCACAGCGGCACGCACCGCTGTGCCATCAGCCGCTCCGCGCCGGGCCGCCCGCTGACCCGGCCTGATCCGAACGACAGGGCCTGGGGCACTTCAGTCCCCGGCGGCGAGCGCGGCCTCCGCCGCCGCGAGCGCCGCCGGGTGGCCGAAGAGGCCCGGCAGGCCGCCCGTGTGCAGGAACACCGTGCGCCGCCCGGGGCCGATCCCGCCGTCCCCGACGGCCGAGACCAGGCCGGCCATCGCCCGTCCGGTGTAGACCGGGTCGAGCACCAGGCCCTCGGTGCGGGCGGCCAGCGTCAACGCGGCCATGACCGGCTCCGTCAGGGTGCCGTAGCCCTTGCCGACCTGGTCGAGCCGGAGCCTCAGGTCCTGCGGGGCGCAGTCCGTGCCGGACAGGCCCGAGGCGAGCGCGGAGACGGTCCCGGCGGGATCCGGGACCGCGCCGCAGTGGACGCCTAGCACGCGGGCGGACCCGAGCGCGGCGACGAGGCCGGCCATCGTGCCGCCGGAGCCGACCGCGGTGACCACGGTGGTCAGGTCGGGGGCCTGGCCGAGGAGTTCGCGGCCGCACTCGGCGTAGCCGCGCGCGCCGAGCACGCCGGAGCCGCCGAAGGGGAGCAGCGCGGGGACCTCGCCCCGCTCCCGCAGCCGCTCGGCCACACGCTCGGCGGCCGGGCCGAGCGCCGCGCCGCTGACGTCGCCCGCCCAGACGACGGTGGCGCCGAAGAGGCCGTCGAGCGCGAGATTGCCCGAGCCCGACGCCCCGGGCGCACCGGCGAGTACGAGCACGACGTCGAGCCCGAGCCGGGCGCCCGCGGCGGCGGTCAGCCGGGCATGGTTGCTCTGCGGCGCACCGGTGGTCACCAGGGTGGTGGCGCCGTCGGCGAGCGCCGCGCCGCAGAGCCACTCCAGCTTGCGGATCTTGTTGCCGCCGCCGCCCAGGCCGGTGAGGTCGTCCCGTTTGACCCAGAGGTCGTCCGGGCCGAGGCCGAGCGCCTCGGCGAGCCTCGGCGCGGGTTCGAGCGGGGTGGGCCAGGTGCCGAGCCCGGCCCGTCGCGGGGCGTCGGCGGGGGTCGGCGTCGTGGTGGGCATCGGCGGCACCTTCGGGAGGGTTCAGCGGCGGCGGCGTTCGAGTGAGCCTCGCACGAATGCGGCCTGGCCGGCGTGTTGCAGGTCGTCGGCGATGACGCTCACCAGCCGGACGCCCAGGGTGACCGGAGGGGACCACGCCTCGTCCACGACCCGGTTCAGCGCCGTTCCCTTCAGACCCGTCACGAACTCCAGGGTCTCCTCGTGCACGGCGTCGAAGTAGCCGATCAGCAGCTCACCCGAGTCGACCCTGACCTGTGCCACCTGCTTGCCCGAGTGGCCGTAGCCGGTGGCCCCTTCGTCGAACGGAAGCCCGAAGCGGCCCACCCAGTCCTGGGACAGCCACACCTGCTCGCGGCCGGCCGCGTCCGCCACGTGGTCGTCCTGGATCCGGGTGAGGTGCCACACCAGCCAGCTGATGGAGTTGGCGCCGGGGTCGAGCCGGGCGTTCAGCTCCTCCGCCGAGAGCCCCTCGACCGCTCCGTGCACCACCTCCTGGATGCGTCCGAACGCGTCTGCGAGCACATCTGCGGTGTTCATACCGGGAGTGAACCGCGTGCCCCGCGAGCGGCTGAGGTCCGACACGCATGGCCGTCGGCCGCGTGGCCCTCCGCTGCGCGACCGCGCGACAGGGCCACGAAGGTCCTCCCCGCCGCCGTCCACAGTTCCGCCTGCCGCCAGCCGGTCGCCGTCGCATGGCCCAGCAGGGCCCGCAGGCCGACCCGGGCCCACGGGAACGGCGCGCCCAGTGCCCCGCTGCCGTCCGCCACACGGACGTCGACGCGTTCGTCCACGTCGACGGGGACCGCCTCGGCGATCAGGAGGCCGTCCGGGGCGACGAGTGCGGCGACCCGGGCCAGCAGGGCGCGCGGATCACCGCCTATGCCGATGTTGCCGTCGACGAGCAGCGCCGTACCCCAACCGCCCTCCCTCGGCAGCGGGTCGAAGACCGACCGGCACAGCGCGCTGCCGCCCGAGGCCACCGTCCGGGCGACCGCGGCGGGGCTGACGTCCACGCCGAGGGTCGCCCGGCCGAGCCCGGCCAGCGCCGCCACCAGCCGGCCGGGCCCGCACCCGATGTCCAGGACCGGGCCGCGGCAGCGGTCAAGGACGGTACGGTCCGCCGCGTCGGGCGCCGCACACCAGCGTTCGACCTCCAGCGGCAGCAGCCAGCCGTCGTGGCGGCGCAGGAACAGCGGGCCGCGGCCGGTGCGCAGGGCGTCCGCGTACGGGTCGGCATGCCAGGGGTCCGCCTCCGGCCGCTGCCGGGCGGCGGCCGTCGTCATCGCGCTCCGGCCGCGCGCGCGAGCCGCGCCACCGCGGCGGCGAACCGGCTGCCGGGCGCGGCGGCCGCCACCAGCCGGGCGTCCTCGGGCGTGTCGACATCCCTCAGGACCGGCAGGTCGTGCACCGTCAGACCGGCCTCGACCAGCCGCCGCCGCTGGAGCGCGCCCGTCTCCGGCACCGACATCGGCACCCCCGAGACCACTGCCGGATCGGGCTCGGCCAGCCCCAGGGCCCAGAAGCCGCCGTCCTCGGCGGGGCCGAACACGGCGCCTTCCGCGGTGAGTTCCAGGCCGCCGCCGAGCAGGTCGGGGGTCACCTGCGGTGTGTCCATCCCGATCAGGAGGGCGGGCCCGGAGCACGCCGCGAACGCCGCCGCGAGCCGGGCGTCCAGGCCACCCGTGGTCTGGGGCACGACCTCGATCCCGTCCGGCAGCCAGGGGCCCGGTGCGCCGTCGAGCACCAGGACGCGGCGTGCGGCCGGTGTGCGGCGCACGGCGTCCAGGGTGTCGGCGAGCGCGGCCTCGGCGAGGACGGCGGCGTCGGCGGGCGTGCACCAGGGGGTGAGGCGGGTCTTGACGCGGCCCGGCACGGGGGCCTTCGCGATGACGAGGAGGGTGGTCATGGCGCCTTTCGTCCAGGGAGGTGGTGGCGTACCGGGGGAGCCGAGCCGGTCCGGGGCCCGGCCCCGCAGGCGGCGCTACTCGCGGAGCACCGACCGCATGTCCCGCACCGCCTGCCAGGTGCCCCGCCAGGTGCCGGTCACCTTGGACCTGCCGGCCCGGGGCAGGTACGGCACGTCCACCTCGGCGACCCGCCATCCCGCGTCCGCCGCCCGCACCACCATCTGGAGCGGGTAGCCGCTGCGGCGGTCCGTCAGGTCCAGGCCGAGGAGGTCCTTGCGGCGGGCCGCGCGCAGGGGACCGAGGTCGTGGAGGCGCAGGCCGGTGCGGC
Organism: Streptomyces sp. FIT100; assembly: GCF_024584805.1. Lineage (NCBI taxonomy): Bacteria > Bacillati > Actinomycetota > Actinomycetes > Kitasatosporales > Streptomycetaceae > Streptomyces > Streptomyces sp. FIT100. Next base: position 7,083,772 of record NZ_CP075715.1, read on the forward strand.
GGTGGAGCATGCGGGAGAGGGCCAGGTTTCCGGCGCGGGCGTGCAGGGGCCACGCGCCCCGCCCGCGCGGGCGGCGGCGGCCCAGGACGAGGTCGGCCTCGCCGGACGCGATCCGGCGTACGAAGTCCGGCAGCAGGCCGGGGTCCAGCGAGGCGTCGCAGTCGCAGAAGCAGACGTACTCCGCCTCGGCGGCCAGCAGACCCGCGTGGCAGGCCGCGCCGAAGCCGCGCCGGGACTCGTGGACGACGGTCGCGCCGAGCGAGCGGGCGAGGTCCGCGGAGCCGTCCGTGGAGCCGTTGTCGACGACGACCGGCCGCCAGCCGGCCGGGATCCGCTCCAGGACCCAGGGGAGCGCCGCCGCCTCGTCGAGGCAGGGGAGCACGACATCCACCACCGCGTTCACCTCGCGAACTCCCGCATGCCCTCGGCGAAGCCGACCTCCGGCTTCCAGCCCAGCTCGGCCCGCAGCCGCCCCGAGTCCGCGGTGATGTGGCGGACGTCACCGAGCCGGAACTCCCCGGTCACCACCGGCTCGGGACCGCCGTGCGCGGCGGCCAGCGCGGCCGCCAGGTCGCCGACGGTGTGCGGGGTGCCGCTGCCGGTGTTGTACGCGGTGAGCAGGCCGGGCGCGCGGCCGCGCACGGCCTCAAGGGCGACCGTGTTGGCGGCGGCGACATCGCGCACGTGCACGAAGTCCCGCCGCTGGCGCCCGTCTTCGAAGACACGCGGCGGCTCGCCCCGCTGCAGCGCCGAGCGGAAGAAGGACGCCACTCCGGCGTACGGCGTGTCGCGCGGCATCCCCGGCCCGTACACGTTGTGGTACCGCAGCGCCACGGCACGGCCGTCCGTCGCCCGGGCCCAGGCCGCCGCCAGATGCTCCTGGGCGAGCTTCGTCGCCGCGTACACGTTGCGCGGGTCCGGCGGGGCGTCCTCGTCGACCGGACCGGGCGTCAACGCACGGCCGCAGACCGGGCAGCCGGGCTCGAAGCGGCCCGCCTCCAGGGCCGCGACCGGCCGCGGGCCCGGCCGGACCCGGCCGTGCTCCGGGCAGTCGTACCGGCCCTCGCCGTACACCACCATCGACCCGGCGAGCACCAGGTCGCGCACACCGGCCTCCGCCATCGCGGCGAGCAGTACCGCCGTGCCGAGATCGTTGACGCCGACGTATTCGGGCGCGTCGGCGAAGTCCTTGCCGAGGCCGACCATCGCCGCCTGGTGGCAGACCGCGTCGGCGCCGCGCAGCGCCCCGGCGACCGCCTCTCGGTCGCGGACGTCCCCGCGGACCGATTCGGCGGAGGGGAAGGGCCGCAGGTCGAGGACGACGGGTTCATGGCCGCGGGCGGCGAGCGCGGCCACGACGTGCGTGCCGATGAATCCCGCGCCTCCGGTGACGAGTACTCGCATGTCACCGACGCTACGGCGCGGATCACCGTTCGCCCCGGTCACACGCGGGGGCGTCACAGGTCCGTAAGGACTGGGCCGTGTCCTCGAAGTCCCGTCCGCCCGGCGGCGCCCGGCGCGCACGAACGCCGCTCTCCCTGGGCCCCGCGGGCCCGGGAGGCGCCCCGCCGCACGGCTCCGGATGGCTCCGGGTGGACTCCTTCAGGTGGACTCCTTCCTCCGCCTTCCTCCGCCTTGCGACGGCGCGCACCGGACGCCGCCGGGCCCGCGCTTCGGGCGGACGACGCTACGTCGGCGACGCAGCCTGCACTCCCTCGGGGCGGGCGTTCGGATCTCGCCGGGCTCGCATGCCCCGGCACCGGCACGCTCCCTCCAGTGACGGGTCCTACGCCCGGCTCAGCCGCACCGTCAGGATCTGGAAGGGGCGCAGTGACAGCGGCACCGCGGTGCCGTCCACCACCGGGACCGGCTCGGCGACCGGGCGTTCCAGCAGATCGGTGAGGACCGCCCCGGCCACGCGGAACCCGGGCCGCAGCACCGTCTCCGCCCGCCCGCCCAGCGACTCGTACAGCCGGACGACGACATCGCCGGAGCCGTCGTCCGCGAGCTTCACCGCCTCCACCGCCGCCGACGGCCCGTCCGTCGTGACGACGGGCGGCATGTGCGCCCCGCCGGGGCCGACCCGCAGCGGCAGGTTCAGCGCGTACCCCTCCGCCACCGCGTCCTCGATCGTGGCGCCCGGCAGCAGGGAGTAGGTGAAGCGGTGCAGGCCCTGGTCGGCCCCCGGGTCGGGCACGCGCGGGGCGCGCACCAGGCTCAGCCGTACCGTCGTCGTCGTGCCGCCGTCCTCCTCGCGTGTCGTACGAGAGACGTCGTGGCCGTACGTGGCGTCGTTGACGACCGCGACGCCGTAGCCGGGCTCGCCGATGTGCACCCAGCGGTGGCCGTACACCTCGAACCGGGCCGCCTCCCAGCTGGTGTTGGTGTGCGTGGGCCGGTGGACATGGCCGAACTGGATCTCGGCGGCGGACCGGTCCGCGCGCACATCGACCGGGAACGCGGCCTTGAGGATCTTCTCCTTCTCCTGCCAGTCGATCTCGGTCGCGACGTCGATACGCGGGCTGCCCGCCCGGACGGTGACGGTCTGCACGATCCGCGAGCCCCTGCCGAAGCTCCGCTCCACACGGAGCGCGCCCAGCAGCCGGCTCTCCTCGGCGATCCTGATCGCCGCTCCGTCCAGCAGATCCGTGAAGCGGCCCAGATAGTGCTTGTCGATGTCCCAGGCGTCCCAGTAGTTGGGCAGATCGGTGTGCAGCCGCAGCAGATTGCCCTTGCCGCCGGGCGCCAGCACCTCGCGTCCGGCGGCCAGGTCGCGTACGGACCTGAAGGTGCCGTCGTCGGCCAGCTCGACCCGTACCAGACCGTTGTCGAGGGACCGGTTGGTGACCGTGACGGGCTCGTGCGCCGGGTCCCCGGTGGTCACCGGAGCGCAGCCGGCCGCGGGCACCTCGGCGAAGACCGCCGCCGAACCGTCCGACAGCCGCGGCAGACCCGGATCGAGGACATCGGCCAGCACGCCCGGCACGCGGACGACCTCGGCCCGGTCCCGCGGACCCGCGTTGTACACCCAGGGCGCCACAGGACCGGCCCCGCCCACCGCCTCGAGCGCCTGTGCCGTCAGCGCCTCCAGCTCGGCCGCGACCCGCGCGTACTCGGCCTCCGCCTCCCGGTGCACCCAGGCGATCGAGGAGCCCGGCAGGATGTCGTGGAACTGGTGCAGCAGCACCGTCTTCCACAGCGCGTCCAGCTCCTCGTGCGGATACGCGTACCCGGGTACGTGCAGCGCCGCGGCCGTCGCCCACAACTCGGTCTCGCGCAGGGAGTGTTCGCTGCGCCGGTTGCCCTGCTTGGTGCGGGCCTGCGTGGTGTACGTCGCCCGGTGCAGCTCCAGATAGAGCTCGCCGGACCAGACGGGTGCGTCGGGGTACTCGGCCCGCGCCGCCTTGAAGAAGGCGTCCGGATGCTCGATCACGACCTTCGGCGAGCCCTCCAGATCGGCCAGCCGCCGCGCCCGCTCCAGCATCTCCCGGTTGGGCCCGCCCCCGCCGTCGCCGTGCCCGAACGGCGCCAGCGACCGCGTACCGCGCCCCTTCTCGCGGTAGTTGCGCACCGCGTGCGCCATCTCCCGCCCGGAGAAGACCACGTTGTAGGTGTCGACGGGCGGGAAGTGCGTGAAGACCCGGGAGCCGTCGATCCCCTCCCACCAGAAGGTGTGGTGGGGGAAGGCGTTGGTCTGGTTCCAGGACAGCTTCTGCGTCAGGAACCACTCCATGCCGGCCAGCCTCGCCAGCTGCGGGAAGGCCGCCGTGTACCCGAACGAGTCCGGCAGCCACACCCCTTGCGTCTCGATGCCGAAGGCGTCGAGGAAGAAGCGCTTGCCGTGCACGAGCTGGCGGGCCAGCGCCTCGCCGCCCGGCAGATTGCCGTCGGCCTCCACCCACATCCCGCCGACCGGCGCCCACTGCCCGCCGTGCACCGCCTCCTCGATCCGGGCCCACACCTGCGGGTGGCTCTCGCGCACCCACGCGTACTGCTGGGCCTGCGAGCAGGCGAAGACGAACTCCGGGTACTCCTTCGCCAGCGCCGTCACGTTGGAGAACGTACGGGCCGTCTTGCGCCTGGTCTCGCGCAGCGGCCAGAGCCAGGCGGTGTCGATGTGCGCGTGCCCGACCGCCGAGAGGGTGTGCGCGCCGCCGTGCGCGGGCCGCGCCAGGGCGTCCGCGAGGACCGCACGGGCCGCGGTGGCCGTGCCGGAGACGTCGTCCAGGTCCAGGGCGTCCATCGCCCGGTCGAGGGTGTGCAGGAGTTCGTGGCGGCGCGGGTCGTGCTCGTCCAGCTCCAGCATCAGTTCGCGCAGCACCTGGAGGTCCAGGGAGAGCTGCCAGACGCCCTCGTCGAGCACGGCGAGATCGGCGCGGGTGAAGGTGTAGAGCGGTGCGCTGCCCGCCGTGCGCCTGTCGCCCATCGGGGTCGGCCGGCGGAAGCGGTCGGCGAGGATGTCCGGGTTGGAGGCGGCCTCCACGAAGAAGTCGACCTGTTCACCGCCGGCCGCGGGGGCGGCGACGGACACGTACTGGTTCTGCGGGTTGACCGCCTTGAGCGGGGTGCCGTCCGGGAGGTGGACCAGCGCCTCGGCCTGGTTGCCCGGCCAGCCGCTGGTGAAGCCCAGGTCGAACCAGGCTTCGACGCGCCGCCCCGCCCACTCGGCCGGCACCTCGCCGCGCACCCGGAACCAGGTCGTGCCCCACGGCGGACCCCATGCCGTGCCCGTCGCGAACGGCTCGTACGCCGCCTCGCGGGCCTCCTCGAACGGCACCGGTTCGTCCGGCACCTGCCAGGCCGCCACGGTCAGCGGCACGGTGGCCGAGTGGATCAGTGGCAGGACCCGCTGGTCCAGTACGCGTTCGACCCGCTGCTCGATCCTCCGGCGTTCGTCGTGCATGGTTGGGGCACCTACTTCCGGTCGAGATAGGCGAGTCCGGGATGTGCGTGCGTGTACCCGTCGAGGAGGCGACGGGCGACGGTGACGGAGTCGACGAGCGGGTGGAGGGCGAAGGCCCTGACGGCGGCGGCCCGCGAGCCGCTGTCGGCGGCGGCGATGACCTCCCGTTCGACCGCCTTGACCGAGGCGACCAGGCCGGCCGCGTGGCCGGGGAGCGGATCGGCCGCGTACGGGTGGGCGCCGTTGGCGTCGACGAGGCACGGCACCTCGATCACGGCGTCCGCGTCGAGCAGCGAAAGGGTGGTGCCGTTGCGGACGTTGAGGATGAGCGTGGCCCGCTCGTCGCGGGCGATGGCCCGCATGAGCGCGAGCGCGACCTGCTCGTAGCCGCCGGACTCGGGGGCCTGGCCGTCCGCGGCCCGTTCGCCCGCGCCGGCGCTCGCCCGGTTGTCCGCCATGTACGTGGCCTCGCGCTCGGCGCGGGTCGCCTCCCAGCTCCTGAGGGACGGCTCCGCGTAGAACGCGGCCTGCTGGTCGCGCAGGAACGTGCCCCGGGTCCGCCCCGCGGACCGGTACGCGGCCACGGTCTCCCGGTTGAAGTAGTAGTAGTGCAGGTACTCGTTGGGGACCGCGCCGAGCGAGCGCAGCCACTCGGCGCCGAAGAGCCGGCCCTCCTCGAACGAGCCGAGGGCGTCCGCGTCGGCGAGGAGCCGGGGGAGCGCGTCGCGGCCGGCGACGCGCAGGCCCCGCAGCCAGCCGAGGTGGTTGAGCCCGACGTAGTCGATCCAGGCGTCGGCGGGGTCGGCGAGGCCGAGGGCGCGGGCCACGCGCCGGCCGAGGCCGACGGGCGAGTCGCAGATGCCGATGACGCGGTCGCCGAGCACCCGGGACATGGCCTCGGTGACCAGACCGGCCGGGTTGGTGAAGTTGATGGTCCAGGCGTCCGGCGCGAGCGCGGCGATCCGACGGGCGATGTCCATGGCCACGGGTACCGTCCGCAGCCCGTACGCGACACCGCCCGCGCCGACCGTCTCCTGGCCCAGCACCCCCTCGGCCAGGGCGATGCGCTCGTCGGCCGCGCGGCCTTCGAGACCGCCGACGCGGATCGCGGAGAAGACGAAGTCGGCGCCGCGCAGGGCCTCGTCGAGGCCGGTGGCGACGGTGACCTCCGGGGCGCCGGGGATCCCGGCCGCCTGCTCGGCGAGCACGGCGCCGACGGCCGCCGGCCGGGCCGGGTCGACGTCGTGCAGGGTGACGTGGGTGATCCGGCCCTCGGCGCGGTCGCCGAGCAGGGCGCCGTACACCAGCGGCACACGGAAGCCTCCGCCGCCGAGAATCGTCAGCCTCATGCCGTGACCGTCCTCGTCCCTCGACCGTCCTCGTCGACCGTGCCGGTGCCGGAGCCCGTGCCCGTGCCCGCGCCGGTCTTCGTGCCCTGTCCGTGCTGTGCCCGCGTCGTGCTTGCTCATGCGCTCGCCATCCACGCTGTCACTCTTCGCGGGGGCTGCTCAATCACCGCGGCAGGAGTCGTTGATCAGCGAGGCGTACGCCGTTGGATTCTGTCGGATTTCGTTGGATACTGTCCGGGCCCGGCACGGCAGGCGACCCGGCAGATGGAGAGACCCGCGATGACCTTCGACAGTCCCGTACGTCCCTGGGCATCCCCCGAGCTGACGAGCTGGCAGCGGCTGCCGATGCACGCCGTCGACCGCCGGCCCGGCTCCGTCTCCCTCGACGGGACCTGGCGCTTCCAACTGCTGCCCGCGCCCGACGCGGAGCCCGGCCCGCAGTGGGACGAGGCCCCGGTCCCCGGCTGCTGGACCATGCACGATCCGCGCGACCTGCCGCACTACACCAATGTGCAGATGCCCTTCCCGCACCACCCGCCGCTGGTGCCCGACGCCAATCCGACCGGGGTGTACGAGCGCGAGTTCGAGATCCCCTCGGAATGGGCGGGCCGCCGGACCGTGCTGCACGTCGGCGCCGCCGAAAGCGTCCTCGTCGCCGAGATCGACGGCACACCGGTCGGTATCGGCAAGGACTCCCACCTGGCGAGCGAGTTCGACATCACCGCCGCCGTACGGCCGGGCGGGCGGCACACCCTGCGCCTCACCGTCGTCAAATGGTCCGACGCCTCCCACATCGAGGACCAGGACCAGTGGTGGCACGGCGGCATCACCCGCTCCGTGAGCCTCCATACGACCGACGTCCTGTACCTCGACGACGTGGCCGTGCTCGCCGGCCACGACGGCGAGCTGCGCGTCGACTGCCGCGTCCGCGGCCCCCTCGACGACGGCTGGTCCGTCAGCGGAGAGCTGGAGGGCTACGGGGAGCTCGTCCAGGACACCGCCCACGACGCCGGGAACCGGTCGCTCGGGCGGGTCTCCGCCTTCCTTGGCGAGGCCCGCCTGTCGGCCATCGTGTCCGGCGTGCGGACCTGGTCGGCCGAGTCCCCCTCGCTGTACGGACTGACGGTGCGGCTGCACCGCCCCGACGGCTCCGTCGCCGACACCTCGTACCAGCGCATCGGCTTCCGCACCGTGGAGATCCGCGGCCGCGACCTGCTGGTCAACGGTGACCGCGTGCTCATCCGCGGCGTCAACCGGCACGACTTCCACCCGCTGACCGGCCGTGTCGTCACCGAACCCGACATGCGGGCCGACCTGGTCACCATGAAGCGCTTCGGCTTCAACGCCGTGCGCACCTCGCACTACCCGAACGACCCCGTGCTGCTCGACCTCGCCGACGAGCTCGGTCTCTACGTCGTCGACGAGGCCGACATCGAGAGCCACGACCACGCCCACGAGATCGCCGACGACCCCCGCTACCTGCCCGCCTTCGTCGATCGCGTCTCCCGCATGGTGCTGCGCGACAAGAACCACCCGTCCGTCATCATCTGGTCGCTCGGCAACGAGAGCGACTACGGCGCCCACCACGACGCCGCGGCCGCCTGGGTGCGCCGGCACGACCCCACCCGCCCCGTCCAGTACGAGGGCGCCGCCAGGACCGACTGGGCGTCCACCGAGATCGCCAGCGACATCGTGTGCCCGATGTACGCCTCCCTCGGCGAGATCACCGCACACGCCCGCTCCGGCGAGCAGACCAAGCCGCTGATCCTGTGCGAGTACTCGCACGCCATGGGCAACAGCAACGGCACCCTCGCCGACCACTGGGCCGAGATCGAGACCACGCCGGGTCTCCAGGGCGGCTTCATCTGGGAGTTCCGGGACCACGGCATCCTCCAGCGCACCGCCGACGGCCGCCCGGCCGGCCCCGCCGCGACGCCGGGGGCGTACGCGGACGGGATCACCGCGCCCGGCTACCGCTGGGCCTACGGCGGAGACTTCGGCGACACCCCCAACGACGGCGTCTTCTGCGCCGACGGCATGGTCTTCCCCGACCGCACGCCCAAGCCCGCCATGTACGAGCACCGTGAACTCGCCGCGCCCGTACAGCTGTCGTACGACCCGGTGACGCGCACCGCCACCGTGCACAACCGGCAGTACGTGCGCGATCTGGCCTGGCTGCGCGCCGCGTGGCTGATCGGCGGCGAGGAGGCCGGCAACCGGACCGTCCCGGCAGAGCTCCCCGGCGTAAGCCCCGGTGCCTCGGCCCCCATCGCCCTGCCCGCCGGACTCTCCGAGCTCTCCGAAGTCCCCGAAGTCCCCGAAGTCCCCGAAGTCGCCGAAGTCGCCGAAGTCCCCGGACTCCCCGCCGACGGCGGCGAACTGTGGCTGACGCTGCGGGTCACCACCGCCGCCGACCAGTCCTGGGCACCCGCGGGCACCGAGATCTGCACCCCGACCGTCCGGCTCCGGGAGCGCACGGCCGCATGGCCCCCGCCGGCCCCGGTCGGCGGCGCCGTCGAGACCGACGCCGACGGCCTGCTCGTCCACCCGCTCCTGACCGCCCCGCCCGTGCTGGGCCTGTGGCGCGCCCCCACCGACAACGACCTGCTCGGCGGCGCCGCCGGGCGCTGGCGCGACTGGGGTCTCGACGCGCTCGTCCGCAAGCCCGTCTCCGTCACCCGCGACGGCGAGGGCCGGGTCACCGCCGTCGCCGAATACCCCACCGCCGCGGGCACGGTGGTCCACGAGCAGACCTTCACCGCACGCGCCGACGGCTCGCTCCTGGTCGAGGAGACCGCCACGCTTCCCGAGGCGCTCCACGACGTCGCCCGCGTCGGCTCCGTCCTGGAGACGGCCGCCGGACTCGACACGATGGAGTGGTACGGACCCGGGCCCTGGGAGAGCTATCCCGACCGCTGCGCGGGCGGGGCCGTGGCCCGCCACCGGGCGCCGGTGGACGCGCTGTTCACCCCCTATCTGCGGCCCCAGGAGAGCGGCGGCCGGGGCGGCGTACGGAGCTTCACGCTCACCGGCGCCGACGGGTCCGGACTCGCCGTACGGCTCGACGCGCCCCGGCAGGTGTCCGTGACCCGCCACCGGGCCGCCGATCTGGCGGCGGCCGCCCACCACGACGAACTCACCCCGCTCGACCGGTGCGTGGTGCACATCGACGCCGCCCACCGCGGAGTCGGCACCGCCTCCTGCGGCCCGGACACCCTGCCGCCGTACCTCGTGGTGCCCGGAACCCACCGCTGGTCCTGGACCGTCCGGCCGGTGTAGAAATTCCCGGGGGGAACGTCCCGGGTGCTTGTCCCGGGAGATTCCTCCCGGGACAGGACACTGAGGACAGAGCAGCCGCTTTCCGGTACTTTCCTGAGCGAGAAACCGGTTACCCGCATCTGGGTCGGCCGAAGGGGAGTGGCGAGTGGTTGCCTCGAAGCGCGCCAGGCGGAGCAACGCCAAGCGGATCACGATCGCCGATGTCGCCCGGACGGCCGGAGCCTCGGTCGCGACGGTCTCCCGGGTGCTCAACGGAGTGGACACGGTCGACCCCGTCCTCGCCGAACGGGTCAGGCTCGCCATCGGCGACCTCGGCTACCGGCCGAGCGCCGCGGCCCAGGGCCTCGCCCGCGGCCGCTCGGGCACCATCGGCGTGCTCGTGCCCGACCTGGCGAACCCGTACTTCAGCGATGTGATCAAGTCGGTCTCCGCGGTGGCCCGGACCGCAGGCAGCCGGGTCCTCGTCATGGACTCCGACGAGGACCCGGAGATCGAGCGTGAGCTGACGGAGGACCTGCTCCGGTACGCGGACGGCCTGCTGCTCTGCTCCCCGCGGATGCCGCGCGCCCACCTCGCGGCCCTGGCCGGCCGCGGCACCCCGATGCTCGTCACCAACCGGCAGGTCACCGGCCTCGCCCTGCACTCCCTCACCGTCGACTTCTTCCAGGGCGTCATGGCCGTGTGCGGGCATCTCGCCCGGCTCGGCCACCGCCGGGTCGTCTATCTCGCCGGGCCCGCGCACGCCTGGGCCAACGCCGAGCGGCTGCGCGCCCTGTCGGGAGCCGAGGCGTTCGGCCTCCAGGTCTCCACCGTGGCCTGCGGGTTCACCGCCGACGACGGGTACGCGGCCGCGCCCGCGGCACTGGAGAGCGGGGCCACCGCCGTCGTCGCGTACAACGACTTCGTGGCCCTCGGGGTCCTCGCGCACCTCCACGAACTCGGCGTCGACGTGCCCGGCGACATCTCGCTCACCGGCTTCGACGGGATCGACATGACCCGCTTCTCCGGCCCGCCGCTGACGACGGTGGCGGTGCCGCGGGACAGGCTGGGCCGGGCCGCGGGCGAGGCCCTCGCCCGGATCATGAGCGGCGACGAGGACATCGAACCCGAGACGGTTCCCGTGGAGTTGCTCGTCCGCGGCTCCACCGGCGCACCACGTGGTTCCGGCGGCGCACCACGCGGTTCCGGCGGCACACCGTCTTGACAGGCCCGCGGCCGGGGTGGACCTTGTTCGGGCACGGCTGAGAAAGCGCTATCTCACGTTCTTCCGACCGAGAGGTGCGAACCGCCATGTCCCGTCCCACGAGCCGACGCACGTTCAGGACCGCGCTGGCGGGGCTGCTGCTCGCCCTCGCCGCCGCGGGCTGCGGGGCCCCCGACGCCGGCGGGGGAGCGGCCGAGGACAAGGGCCCGCAGCAGGTCCCGGCCAGACCCGGGGAGCCGGTCGTCCTCGACATCCTCGACGTCGCGGGCAACCTCCAGCTCACCCAGGGCATGATCGACGCATTCGTCGCCGAGCATCCGGACATCGTCAGCAAGGTCACCTACTCCAAGGCCCCGGCCCCCGACCTCGCCGGCAAGATCAAGGCCCAGCAGCAGGCGGGCCGGGTCCAGATCGACCTCGTCCTCACCGGCACCGACGGCCTCGCCGCGGGCATCTCCCAGAAGCTGTGGTCCTCGATGGACGCCCACCGGGCCTTCCTCGGTACCCCCGACTACCTGGAACCCGCCGCCGAGATGCAGAAGCTCGCCCAGGGCCAGGGCACCGCCGTCGTCTACTACCCCTCGGGCCCGCTCATCGAGTACAACCCGGACAAGGTGAAGAACCCGCCCAGGACCCCCGCGGAGCTGCTGGCCTGGGCCAAGGCCAACCCGAAGCGCTTCCAGTACGCCGACCCGGCCAACTCGGGGCCCGGCCGCACCTGGCTCATGGGCCTGCCGTATCTGCTCGGCGACAAGGACCCCTCGTCCCCGGCGAGTTGGGACAAGACATGGGCCTACCTCAAGGAGCTCGACAAGTACGTCGACGTCTACGGCTCCGGCACCACCGAGACCATGAAGAACCTGGCCTCCGGACAGACCGACATGATCATGTCGACGACCGGCTGGTACATCAACCCGCGCGCCCTCGGCACCGTGCCGAAGAAGATGAAGGCCGGCCACTTCGACAACATGACCTGGGTGACGGACGCGCAGTACGCGGTCGTCCCGAAGGGCGTCGACGCCGACACCATGTCCGCCGCGCTCAACCTCGTCAAGTGGATGCTCACCCCCGAGCAGCAGGCGAAGGCGTACGACGACGGCTACTTCTACCCCGGGCCCGCGATCAAGAACGTACCGCTGGCGATGGCGCCGGAGAAGTCGCGGCGGACGCTGGAGGAGTACGGCGTACCGGAGTTCGACCAGTGGATCGAGCGCTTCCCGAAGAAGCCCTCGCTCCCGGCGGAGGCCCAGGTCGAGGCGTTCGACCTGTGGAACCGTGAAGTGGCGGGCGGCTGATGGCCCGCTTCACCTCGCTCACGCTGGAGAAGGTCTCCCGGTCCTTCGGCCGCCACGCGGCCCTGCACGAACTGGACCTGGAGATCTCCGGCGGCGAGTTCGTCGCCCTGCTCGGCCCCTCCGGCTGCGGCAAGTCCACCGCCCTGAACTGCCTCGCCGGACTCCTCCCGCTCACCGGCGGAACGATCCGGATCGACGGCGAGCGCATCGACCCCGTCCCGCCCGAACGGCGCGGATTCGGCATGGTCTTCCAGAACTACGCCCTCTTCCCCCACCTCACCGTGCGCGGCAACGTCGCCTTCGGGCTGCGGATGGCGAAGGTGCCGAAGGCCGACATCGCCCGGCGCACCGACCGCGCACTGGACCTGGTCCAGCTGGCCGGCCACGCACACAAACGCCCCGGACAGCTCTCCGGCGGCCAGCAGCAACGGGTCGCCATCGCCCGCGCGATCGTCCTGGAGCCCCGGCTGGTCCTCATGGACGAGCCGCTCTCCAACCTGGACGCCGCGCTCCGCCTTGAGATGCGCACCGAGATCCGGCGGCTCCACCAGAGCCTCGGGCTGACCACGGTCTACGTCACCCACGACCAGGAGGAGGCCCTGTCCCTGGCCGACCGGCTGGTCGTGCTCCGGGACGGGGTGATGCAGCAGGCCGGCACGCCGGAGGAGGTCTACGGCACCCCCGCGAACCGCTACGTCGCGTCCTTCATGGGCTACCGCAACATGCTGGACGTCAAGATCACCGGGCAGGACGGGGCGTACCACGCGGTCGCCCTCGCCGGCTCGGAACTGACCGGCGTCGCCCGCGACGGCCTCCCGCCGGACGGCCCCGCCGTCGCGGCGATCCGCCCCGAGGACCTGGACGTCGCGTCCCCCGACGCGGCGGTCCGCCTCCCGGCCGACGTCGAGGTCGTCGAGTACCACGGCCGCGAACTCGCCGTCCAGGCCCGCCTGCGGGACTCGCGACCCGTCCACTTCCGCACCGCGCACCGGCTGGCGCCGGGCGACGCGGTGGAACTGGCGGTTCTGCCGGAGCGGGTGCTGCTGTTCGGGGCGGAGACGGGCCGGTGACCCGGACCGGAGCCCCACCGCCACCCCCGTCCTCGCCCCCGCCGCCGTCTCCGCCCCCGCCCTCGGGCGCGCGGCCGGCGCTGCGGCACCGGCTCGCGGAACGAGGGGTGGACCGGACCCTGCTCCTGCTCGCCCCCGGCGCGCTCTTCCTCGTCCTGCTCTTCTGCTACCCCTTCCTCTACGGCCTCCAGCTCTCCTTCCAGCCGAAGACCGGCGGCGGCCCCCTCGCCAACTACCGCACGTTCTTCTCCGACCCCTACCTCCGCGAGACCGTCTGGATCACGCTCCGCCTCGCCGTCCCCGTCGCCCTGCTGAACTGCCTCGCCGCCGTGCCCGTCGCCTTCCGCACCCGGGGCCCGTTCCGCGGCCGGCGGACGGTCACCACACTCCTCGTCATGCCGATCACCCTCGGCACGGTGCTCACCGCCGAGGGGCTGCTCGGCTACCTCGGCCCCAACGGCTGGCTGAACAAGGCACTCATGGGGATCGGCCTGATCGACGAGCCGCTGGCGCTCGTGCACAACTACTGGGGCGTCTTCGCCTCGCTCGTCATCACCGGATTCCCGTTCGCGTATCTGCTCACGCTGTCCTATCTCACCGGGATCGACCCGAGCCTGGAGCAGGCGGCCGCGACGCTCGGCGCGGGCCGGCGGCAGCGGTTCCGGCATGTGCTTCTGCCGCTGCTCGCGCCCGGGCTCGCCATCACGTTCTGCCTGTCCTTCGTGCTGGCCTTCGCCGTCTTCCCCTCCGCGCAACTCGTCGGCGACCCGCGCGGATCGACGCACGTGATCTCGATCGAGGCGTACCAGGCGGCGTTCCAGAAGTTCGACTACGCGCTCGGCTCGGCGATCGCGATGGTCATGGCCGTCGTGATGCTGGCGGTCGTCGTGCTGGTCCTGGCGTGGCGCTCGATGCTGTACCGGGGCTCGACGGGAGGCAAGGGCTGATGACCGCCGCACCGGACACCACCCGTGAGACCCCGGCCCCCGCGCCCGGCACCCCCGAACAGGCCCCGCCGGGGCGGCGGCACCGCCTCGGCCGTCCCGCCACCTGGCTGACGGCGGCCGTCTTCGGGTTCTTCTTCCTCAACCTCGCCGGCGTCGTCGGCGTACCGCTCGTCAACTCCTTCGGCACCCGCTGGTTCACCAGCTGGCTGCCGGACGGCTGGACGACCATGTGGTACGGCTCCGCCTGGCGGGAGTTCTCGCTCGGCCAGGTCTTCTGGACCACGGCCCTCGTGTCCGTCCTCGTCGTCGCGGTCTCGGTGGTGGTCGGGGTGCCCGCGGCGTACGCGCTGGCCCGCCGCACGTTCCCCGGTAAACGGCTCGTCATGCTGCTGTTCCTGCTGCCGATCCTGGTGCCGCCGATGACCTACGGCATCCCGCTCGCGACCGTGCTCTACAAGTTCCAGCTCGCGGGCACGCTCACCGGCGTGGTGCTGGCGAACCTCGTGCCGTCCGTGCCGTTCGTGGTGCTGACGATGACCCCGTTCATCGAGCAGATCGACCCCCGGATCGAGGCGGCGGCCCGCATGTGCGGGGCGAGGACCGCGTCGGTCCTCCTGCGGATCCTCGCCCCGCTGCTCGTGCCCGGGATCCTCGCCGCCTCGGTCCTCGTCCTGGTCCGCACGGTCGGCATGTTCGAGCTGACCTTCCTCACGGCCGGGCCCGACAGCCAGACGCTGATCGTGGCGCTGTACTACGCGGTGTTCTCGGCCGGTATCCGCACCCAGCAGTCCATCGACGCCATGGCCGTGATGTACACGCTGTCGATGCTGGTCCTGCTGGTGGTCGCGCTGCGGTTCGTCAATCCGACCCAACTGGTGACCCGGGTGAAGGAGGAGGGTCGCTAGGGTCCGCTTCGCCCTCCGGATCAGGCTTTACCCGACGTCGAAGACGTTCCGCAGCCCCAGCCGGTGGCGCGTACGGTCACGGCGCTTGAAACCCTCCAGCTCCGGGGCGCGGAACAGCGGGGTGATCGTGCAGCGCCCGGCCGGTGAACCGATGCGGCCGAGGAGGGCGTTGACCGCGGCGCGGGCCGAGGCGTTGGCACCCTCCATCGTCGCCAGGTCGATGTCGACGGCGACGTAGTCACCGGACAGGTAGAGGTTCGGCACCTTCGTCGCCGCGGACGGCCGGTTGTGGAAGGTGCCCACCGGGTGGACGAGCAGCTCGTCGTCGTTGGTGGGGTGCGGGGTGCCGAGCCCGTCCACGCCCGGGTCCAGGAACCAGGAGTGCAGGGCGCCGTCCTTGAGCACCGTGCGCCCCGTGTCGTTGAGCGCGGCCTTGAGCTGCGCCCACACCTCCCGGGCGACCTGCTCGCGCGTGCACTGCTTGGCCGTCTTCCCGTAGAGGATGCCCGGTCGGTCCCATTCGGAGATGTCCACGGAGACGCAGTCGACCGCCGTGCCGTCGCCGTAGTCGCGCGGGAAGTCGCGGTGCGGACGCCAGTGCTCGGCCTGCTGGATCGCCGTGAGGGACCAGGGCGAGTCGACGCAGTTGAGGTGCCCGTGCAGCAGCGGGGCCCGCTCCGTCAGATAGAACTGGATGCCCGTCATCCAGTCCGTCTCCAGCGCGTCGCACCGCGCGAGCTGCGGATCCGCCGCCCGCAGCGCCGCACCCCAGGTGCGTCTCGCGTGCTCCACCGGAATGGCCGAGACATAGTGGTCCGCGGTGACGGAGCGGCGCGCCCCTGCCGGGTCCTCCAGCAGCGCCTCGGTGATCCGGCCCGCGCCGTACGCCAGCTCGCGCAGCGTCCAGCCGACCCTGAACTCCACGCCGAGCGTGCGCAGATGGGCCACCCACGGGTCGATCCACGCCTCGTTGGTGGGGGCGTTGAGGATCCGGTCGAGGGGACCGTCCGCGCCCCGCCCGAACGCGTTGAGGACGAACGCCTCCAGGAGGGTGGCGACCGTGCGCGTGCTCGCCTCCTCGGCCTTCGTCGCCACGATGTTGCGGGTGACGCCGACGGCGAGGATGCGCTGGTAGTCGTACGACATCTGCTCGGCCCGGATGAACTCCCACCAGGGCGTGCGCTCCCACACCTCGTCGCGCCGCTCGTCGCAGCTGGTGAGGAAGGTCAGGATCCGGCTCACGAAGTACGCCGTCTCGTGCGGCGGGACGGCGGCGGTCGTGTCGAGGAACGCGGTGACGGCGCGGCGGAGTTCGTCGAGGGTGAGCTCGGCCGGGCGGTGGCCGGGCCAGGGGAGCGGCAGGCGCAGGTCCTCGCCGCCGGTGCGGGCGAAGGACATCTCCGGTGGCGCGACGAGGTTGTCCCAGACGCCGTTGGGGTTGCCGGGGAAGGGGATGCGCCGCATCGTGTCCGGCAGATTGTGGTAAATGCCCGGAATGAAGCGGAAGCCGTGCTCGGCGGGGAGCGGCCGGCGGCCGCCCTTGCCGCTGTCCGGTACGTCCATGCTGCGGGCCTTGCCGCCGAGCGCCCTGCGCTCGTACACGGTCACCCGTAAGCCGCGCTCGGCGAGTTCATGGGCCGCGGTGAGGCCCGCCACGCCACCGCCGAGCACGGCGACGGAAGGTGCCCCGGGGACACGGGCCGCCGCTGACGCCGTCCCGCTCCCCGTGGCGAGTGCCGCCGCGGAGCCGGCCGCCGCTGCTCCCGCGATGAATGTGCGCCGTGTGGTTCCCGACCCGTCCATGCCCTGCCCCCTACCCGACGGTAACTGTCGCGTTCGGCGCAGGAGCATACGGACGGGCCTCGCCCCCCGGAAGTGCCGCGCGGGCCCCATCACCCAGCGCGACACACCGCGCGACACAATGAGGACATGCCCCGACGCCTGTTCGGGGGTGTGTCATTCGCCCGTGGTGCCCTCGGTTTCCCATCGCAGCAGGTCGCCCGGCTGGCATTCGAGCACGTCGCAGAGCGCGGCGAGTGTCGCGAAGCGCACTGCCTTGGCGCGGCCGTTCTTGAGTACCGCCAGGTTGGCGGGGGTGATCCCTACGCGCTCGGCGAGCTCACCTACGGACATCTTCCGCCTGGCCAGCATTACGTCGATGTCGACGGTGATCGGCATCAGATCACCTCGTCCAACTCGGCCTGCATTTGTGCCGCTTCGGCGTCGCGCGCGACGGCCTGGGCGAGCAGCATCCGCAGTACGAGCACGAGGAGCGCGACCCCCAGGATGGCCACGCCGACCCCGCCCATGATCACGGAGACGCCCGGATCTTCCCGTTGGCCCGGTGCGTTGAGGGCCGTGACCGCGAACCACACGAGGGCTGCCGCCACGATCGCGCCGATCACGACGTCCACGTACCGGAAGGCGGCGCGGGAGAACACCGTCCCGCGTCGCACCATCGTCACCAGCTGCCATACGCAGACCAGGGCGACCTGGACCGACACCATGCCCAGGATCGTGATCACGCGCAGCGGGGTCAGCGGGAGCGATCCGTCCTCCGGATCGCTCCCGCTGACCAGCAAACGGTGGGACGGAGAGCGGGCGGCGGTCTCGCGCCGTGGCGGGACGCCGCCCCTCCAGTGGCATGGCGTTCGCGCGAACCACTTGATCTTGTCGAAGTCGCCCTCGCTTGAGCGTAGATCGGACGCAACTCGACCAGACCGAAGCCCTGCTCCTACACCCAAGGCAGGCAGCCGGGCGCACCGCGGGCTTGGATCACACCACGACGAGAGCGCATGTCCAGTCGTGGCTTGCCTCTTCTCCTGAGATCTGGAACAGAGTCGCGGCGTCCGCCGCGGAGGCCGATCGACGAAGCCGGACACTCTCTATGGTCGGCAGAAACTCCAACTCGTCACCAAGATTCTTTTCGCCGACGAGCGCACCGATTTCCTTGGGGCCGAACCCACGCTTGCCGAGGTCGCAGATGAGGTCATAAGACCATCCCTGAGCTTCTTTGAATAGTTGGCCGGTAAAAAGCCAATGAGCGTCGGAAGACAGTGTGCCGAATTCCAGACGGGCGTCGAAGGCCGTTGTTTGATGGCTGAGCTCTGCCGACATCTCCAGGGATACTTCGTGATCCATCCAGGAGGTACTTCCTGAGAGATGAAGATCAGTTTTCACTGCTCCCCCCTTGGGGATGGTGATGACAGCAGCGATGGAGTGCAAAGTGATATTGCGTAATATATCAGGGAAGTGTGCATCTCCCAACTTGCCACCCAGCCAGTCGTCGAGGGATCTCTTGTCGAGATCGCTCATATCGATATGGAACTGCATGGCGGAGTCGGAGTAGAATCCGCTCACCGAGCAGACGATTCCCTTGACAAGCACACTTCCGGAAACCTCGACAGCACGGTTTCCTCCTTCCCAGGTGATACCAATGCGAGCTCCGGTCACGGCGAAGTCGGAGGATACCTGGATCACACTGGCAAGGGTGGCGCTCAGAAGGAAGCGACGCTGCTTTATATTTCCTGACAGCACTGCACGAGCAATGGTGCACTCGGTGAGTTGAGAAGGGGAGGAGTCTGCGGGCAGTGCGCCCAGTTTCCCCAGTGTTTCGGCACCGCCCGACCTCAGAGTCGCCGTGAAGTCAAGGTCGGGAACGGAGAGACTGGCGGAGAAGGTGACACTGCCGAAAGTTATCTCACCTGCTACCGAGCAGCGTACCTTCTCGGCGGCATATGGCGAGATAATCAATTCGGCCGACGCCTTCTTGAGCTCTATGGGAAACGGATCCGAGGTCACCGAAATCGGATCTTTCATGGACAAGCAGACAACAGCTCGCTCCAATTTGAACGAGGGGTCGACCATGAAGTAGACACAACCGAGCTGAATATTTCGAGAGATGCTGCTGACAGCCTTCACGCATTCATTCAATGCACTTTCGACACCGTTGGCCTTCAGAGGGATGATTTTGTTCAAATAGGGAAGGCCCTTCAGTAAGGGGTCGATGGGGCTAGTTGCCGATAATCCTGGCGCCGGCCTGCCGGTGAACACGAAGCCGCCGTACTCGCCGGCAGCGACTGAGAACTCGACACCTCCGACGTCAGGGACCGTGAATCTCCAGTAGAGACCTTCGTCAACAGAGATCTCACCGTTGTTCCGGAGTGCGGCCACCCGGTAGTGCAGGCTGAGCACGTTCTTGATTTCATCGATTGAGGACCCCAGCCCCTCCAAGAAGGATTCGATGTCAAGGGTTCCGGCTCTGGATGAGATATCTGAAAAGGGTAGATCAACCTCCAGGACGGCTTGGGACAGGGCCCCTGAGTCGGGTTTCGCGGTAATGGAAGCAGGATAGAGGGATTGGGAATCCTCAAAGATGATGGAACCTTGCATCCGGCGCGGCACAGAGCCGGATTTAGGTTCGTGGATGACGAGCTTACCGTCGGCCAATCCCCTGCCCAGCGCTGATGCCAAGGCCGTGTCCTCGGTCCACTCAATGATCGTTGCCGAATTCACCGAATCGTTCATGTCATGCCACCGAATTGAATTCGTAGACAAAAATTCCAGGATTCTTCCCCGCCACATCGACCTCATACGTGCGAAGAAACTTCTTCCCATTGGTCGGTGGGCGTACCGATGAATGACTCACCACGGAGAGGGTGGTGGATTCTCGTGAGCCATGATCCTCACCGGCACCGTTCATCTCACTGAAGGTCGAGTGGAGGACCTGTGGGTAGTGTGCACGCTTGGCAATCTCATCTGGAGTCCGCCAGTCCCAGAAGACCGGAGACTGGGGCGCCTGGTACCCCCAGACGGCGAAGAAGGTCTCATCGGTGAAAGCGAAGGGGTCATGCCCGGGGTCGGGCATGACGAGTCTCCGGTTCACTATCTCCCGCATCGACGTTGTAGTGGCATGACTGCTCAGCAGGAACCGAACATCGTGATAGACCAGCAGAAGAACCATGACCTGATCGTCATTCACCGTCGATGAATATCCGGAAGTGTTTGCTGCGGCGCACATGATCTTTGCGTCTCCCAGGACGAGCTCGGGGTACGCCAGGTTTCCATCATGCACCGCCATCCAGTGGCAACGACTCTTCTCTGGTCCGGCCGGATCGGAGAGGTACCAGTTGAGAAACTTGTCCACGACATACTTCTTCGCGGCATCCGCCAGATAGTCTCCGCTTTTCAGGAGCTCATCCACCTTCTCGAGAACGCGCTTCCCCAGAGATTCGCCCTCCTTGCCCGGAGTGAGCTTCCTTTCGAACCAATCCAGCATGACCTGCTGCGCCACACCGCCTGCGGCTATGCTCTTAAGGCCCTCGAAGGAGACGGGGTCTGCTGCACAGGAAATACCACCTACCGCGACTTGATCATCGATTACCGCCGGCAGAAGGTTGAAGCAGTCGGGATCTGCGCTTGTGACGAAGAGATGATCGAGGTAAAGAGTGCCACTTCCTTGCTGGTTGGGAATGTACTGCTTCAGGACCTCCTTCACCTCTTTCACCTGTGCTTCCGCATGGTCCCCCGCTGCATCAGTGGTTCCACAGTCCACGAGTACGCTACTCCACCTCTGGGACGGGGCGTCCGGGATTTCTTCCCCATCGCCCGGAGGTATGAGTATCAATGCAAAACGCAAGCCAGGGGTTCCGGAGACTATGACCTCAAGAGGAGGCTGGTCCGACAGACTCAGCCTTGCCGGGCTGGGTTTCGCGCAACCGACAGTTGAAACAACGAACCTCGCCTCCAACTGACTCGCATCATTCTTGAGTTGACTCCGCAGCAGTGATGAAGGATCCGTATCCAGTCGAATTCCATTTGGATTTCTGAGGACGCCGTTCTTCTTCAGGAACGCTTCGAATTTCTGTTGGTCCGGCCATCCGCGCTGTTTCCAGGCTTCCTTTGTTTCACCAGTTGGGAAGTAGTCCGCCACGGGCATCGCTATGTCCATGACCGTCTTCAGTTTTCCCAGTGCACTGCCTCCCGGCTGGTAGCCGGGGGTTCCTATTTTCTGTAGGTAGCCGAAGCCCTTTTCGCCGAGGCAGTAGGTGCCGAACCTTGACTGAGTCTCCTGCGAAGCCTTTCCCAATCCGAATTTGATCAATGTCTGAGTGTATGCCGAGCCCTGGACCCGACGCAGCACGTCCTTGAATTTCTGATAGGCTGATAGATCATCATAGGTAACGCTGTTGCCGTCCCCGAGGGCCTCGAAAGCCAGCTTTCTCACCTCGGCGGTCGACTTCTTGTTGCTCCAGGTCATATTGGCGATCGAAGTGTCCACCGATCCGACCTTCTGCTGCACGAGCCATGATGCCTTCGCTAGGTCATTGCTCAATGCGTACACCGTGGTGGGGTTGGCAAATTTCAACAGTATCTGTATGGGTGTCAAACCGGCTATGCTCTCCGGCGCGCTCTTCTTCCAGATCAATTCACTTATGCTGTTTGCGACGAACCAGACGGCCTTGCCCGCCACATATTCCTCAACCACAGCCGCTATGGACAAGACCTTCGCGACACCGTTCCAGACGCTATCGACAGCAGCTTTGACAGCGTCTCTCTTGCGCGTTGGATCGTAGAGCGGAGTCATATGGGTCAAGTATCCATGAGTCCATGCCTTCGCGGCGTCCATGGCGTATGCGTTCTTGAACCTTTCGGGGGAGCAGGTAAGCCGACCTTGAGTGATGTAATGGGGCCCGTGTGGGGTGAAGTTGTGTCGTCGCTTCTGCCCGAAGGACTTGCTGATCATCGCCTCATTTATCCCGAGCACATCCTTACGCGACTTGAGGAGGGCTCGCGCGAATGGGATAATTGCCGAATTTTCTGCGGTGGCATCCTGAAAGTCTTCGGCCATTTTGAAGGACTTCTTGAAGCTGTCCATCGGGTCGAGGTCGGAGATATCGTGTCTGTTCTGCTCCTTCAGATACCGGATCGCTGCTGAACATCCCATGACCTGCGCCTGCCACAGAGGCATCTTCTCGACCGCGAAGTACGGTGTCTTGAAGGAGATGGGCACCTCCACTTCGGTGTAGTCCATCGACCCACTGAGGATGAAAGTCGCATGGGCGAGCAGCCCCCCGAGCATGATCTCGGGTCGCAAGATGTGCCCTTGATACTGGAGTACCCAGGCGAAGGGGACGGAGAGAACCGCGTAGGTGCCAGTGCCGTCGGCCGAGCGGGGGCCACTGCGTGGCGTAGCCCAGGCGTTGAGAGCGGTGTTGCCCCCGTTGAAGATGACGACACGGATACCACTGTCCTTGTTCTCCTGAAGGGTTCTGAGTATCTGCAGATGTGTTCCCTGCTCGTCGACGTCGTAGCCTTCGATCATGCTGTTGGCTACGTATCTGTAGCCGGCGTCTGCCGCGCGCGCCTTTTCGTATGTGCCCGGTATGGGAGCAAGTCCCTCTATCCCACGTACGAGCTTCTGGGGTTCGCCTCCGGCTTTGTCGAGCATGAGGATCAGCCTTTTGATGTACCGCCAGAACGACATCGCTCCGCAGGGGTCCCGATCCGCACCGAAGGACGGTATTTTCACCTCTGGTCTTTCTTTCGGTATCGTCCACCCTTCACGTTCGACCATCTCTTTGAGTCGACCGGCATGGCTCGTGTACTGTTTGCTGCTTTTGATCAGATCCGCTACTCCCTCCAGAGGGAGATTGCAGACACCGATGCCGGGCCAGATCTTCTGCACCAAGAAAGGGATGGCATAGTCGCCGTTGCCCCCTAAGTTGACCATGATCGCTTCGCGGTATTCTGGGTTGCTGAAGTCTGCGTTCTGTGTGTTCACAATGGCCTTCTCCTCGCATCTGACCCTGAGCATCCGTATTCGGTCGCCTGGGTAGGTTATGGGTCTTCCTCGACGCGCATTCACCCTTCGTCAGGACGGAGAAGCGAATTTTATCTCTTCCGGTTTTCCGAAAGGGAAGTTCCGCTTCTCGTCTTCTTGTGAGGGAATGAACTCTCGCTTGTACTTCCAGGAGGTCGCATTGGAGGACAGGAGAGTATTGAAGAACTTGCTTCCAGGCACGTGCAGCTTGAGTCCGTATATGTCCATATAGGCTCCGTAGCCTACGAGCCCGGTCCATCGGGTCTCCGCGCTGGAAAACGGATCGAATCCGCTTCCCGAGGCTCCGGCGGAGGGCTCTATGAATGCCTGGTCCACACGTAAGGAAAGGCTGTAAGGAATTCGTCCGGTTACCGATTTGGCCTCAATGGTGGCTGGCCATGCCCTGGTGATCTGGCTCGGGGGTACCCACCCGGGAGCCAGCCATCCATGGTTGTCTGCGGTGTCCGACAGCTTCCCTATGAATCTTCGCCGATTTCCGCTTATGTTTTTCTGGAGGCCAAGGAAAAACTCGGTGGGTTTGATCCCGTATAGCCAGCCGCTCAGCGATAGTCCGCCCCGGTAAGGCATGGCGGCAAGAGCTGACTGAGCCATTCCGATGGACAGGGTCCTCTTTGATTTCTGAGTCGAGTCTCCTTCGAGGGGAACGTAGTTGGCTATATTCTTCATTTCCAGAAATCTGTCCACCAATTTTTTTCTGGCGCTCGCCTCGTCCCTGGCAAAGTCTGTGATGCGGGCGTAGTCGCCGATGAACCACAGAAGATAGGAAAATGCGGCGGCCTGTGGTGAAGTGCTTGTCGCCACGAAGCCGTCGAAGTAGCTGTACACCACCGACTTCTTACCGCCACGTGACTCGATGTGATGGCGTAGATCATAGAGTGTGCCAGGAGGTTTGAAGCCGTCATGGAATGCTGAGTTTGGTGAGGCGACATCGAAGATGTAGGTAGCCGACGGAGGTTCGGCCGGGCGATAAGGGAAAATTGGGTACTGTAATTTTGGATCTACCATGAGGTCTCCTGGGTGGAGTTCCTGACCAGCTTCTTCATGTTGGTCTGGACGGGGTGGACCTTCGTAAGGGCCTCGCCGGCGGTCGCGGTCCATGTGAAGGGTTTCGCGTTCTCGTTCCAGACGTGGATGGCCTTGCCGGCGTGCGGTTTCACGGCCTTCTTCAGGAAGGCCAGGAAGTTCACGGCGTTCCCGTTCGGCCTGCACTCGCCGAGCACTTCGCCGGTGGTGACGTTCAGGGCGGCGAACAGGTCCGTGGTGCCGTGGCGGACCTAGCTCAAGCTAGGGCGTGTTGCGAAAGTCCCGTCTGCGCGGCGGCGTCTGGCACGCACGCTCGCGGCGTTGTCGGTCGTCGGCGCAGCCCGCTGCGCTCTCCTTCCTCCGCCTTGCGATCGCCCGCACCAGACACCGCCGCGCCCGCCCTACGGGCGGACGACGCTTTCGCAACACGCCCTAGCTAAGGGCTGTCCCGTAACTGTGGTTGCGGACAGCCGTCAGGCGCTCAGGTTCCTCCACAGGTGTCGGTCGTCCAGCGTCCCGAATCGCACGTCTCCGCGTTCAAGGTCGACGAGGATGGGCCAGCAGTCCAACAGCTGCTCTCTCGCATCACGCGAGGCGAGGTACTGCACAGAGTTGTAGGGCACGATCAGCAGCCCGTTGCTCTCACGGACCCGCTCTGCGTCGATGGCGAGAGGCGGCTCGTCATCACGCTGGCTGTGCGCGAGAAACACCACCGCGAGTTGCAGGGCCTCGTCCTGCTCCATCATCCGTCTCCAGTCCGTCGGCTCGAAGAAGGCACCCTAACCGGCCTGGGATGATCTTGTTGTGGCTGGTGTGATCACGGCGTCGGAGCCGTCCTGGATAGCCCCATTCACCGGGCTCAGCCCAAGGCAGTTCGGGAAGCTGGTGACCGTTCTGCGGCGCCAGGGTGCGGATGCCATTCGCAAGGGCCGGCCGTGGAGTCTTCCGCTGGAGGACCGGGCCCTGCTGGTCGCGGCCTACTGGCGCACGAACCTGACCATGCGGCAGCTCGCGCCGCTGTTCGGCGTCTCGAAGTCGGCGGCGGACCGCATCATCGACCACCTCGGGCCGATGCTCGCTCTCCAGCCCCGTAAACGGTTCGCCAAGGACACCGTGCTCATCGTGGACGGCACCCTGGTCCCCACCCGGGACCACACCGTCGCCGAGCGGTCGAAGAACTACCGGTACTCCACCAACCACCAGGTCGTCATCGACGCCGACACCCGCCTGGTCGTCGTGGTCGGCCGGCCGCTCGCCGGGAACCGCAACGACTGCAAGGCATGGGAGGAGTCCGGCGCCAAAGCCGCCGTCGGCAACACCCTCACCATCGCCGACGGCGGCTACCCGGGCACCGGACTCGTCATCCCGCACCGCCGCGAGCGCGGCCAGACCGAACTCCAGGACTGGAAAGAAGAGCACAACAAGTCCCACAAACAGGTCCGGGCCCGGGTCGAGCACGTCTTCGCCCGCATGAAGACCTGGAAGATCCTCCGCGACTGCCGCCTCAAAGGCGACGGCGTCCACCACGCCATGCTCGGCATCGCCCGGATGCACAACCTCGCCCTCGCCGGATAGGCAGGCGGGCCGCACGGCGGCCAACCACGCCCGCGCAAGCAGAAGATCATTTACGGGACAGCCCTTAGTCGCCGATCGCGTCGGCGACCTTGTCCGCGTACGCCGGGTCCCTGGAAATCTTGAAGGTGCCGCTGCGGTGCGGCTTGAGATTCTCCTCGCGCCAGTTCCGCGCGATGTAGGCCAGGACACCGAGGTTCCCTCGTGCCGCCTCAGCGGTCCACCGTCACCGGCACCACTCCGGCAGGCACAATCCGGGCCCGCAGGGCCACATCAGCGGACATGTGCCGCACTGCCCGCCGCCAACACCTGAGATTCACCGGCCACTGGCCATGGGCCATCGTGATGACCAGCGTGGTCGAACGACCGGCACCGTGTCGGGCAGGGCTCGGCGGACGGCCTCGGCATAGGTGGCCGAGCCGTCCCGGCACACGACGGGCACGGCCAGCAGGCCAGCCAGGCGTGAGGCCGCCCGGCCGCATAACTCCCGTGCCACCTGGGATATCTGCCCGACAAGACGCACCGTGCGGCGCTGATGTCGCTCCAGCAGCCCGGGAATCTGCTCGCGGAAGGTCTGCCGCCCACAGCCCAGGGCGGGACAGGCCAGCCGCCGTACGCGCAGGTGGACGACGACCTTGCGGCCGTCGACCGGCACGTCCCTCACCGTTCGGCGGTGATAACCGTGCACCTTCACCGTCGGCGTCCCGCACGAGATCATGGTCAAGAGCGGCTACTCGGCGCCACCACTGACTACGGGCCAGAGCCGAACGAGTGACAGACCCACTTGCGGGAGTTGGTGAGCTCGCGGCCCGGCTGGGCGCCGGAGGAGAGGTGGAGCCGTAGATGCAGAAATTCCCATCCTCCACCTGGAGTGTGACGCCTGCCACATCCAGCGTCAAGGAGGCCTCTGCGCATCATTCTCCCAGAACCGAAGTCGAGCGGGCCGCGACGTTCAGCGCGCCAAAGTCCGCCTTGGTCTCGTCGGCGCCCGCTCCGGCGTGATTCGGCTCCGTGGCCGCTGTCGATGCGCGGCTGTGTCTGATAATGCTCCAACGCCAATGCGGCCAGGCTGAGTTCACCGTCCAGGGTGCGCCGTAGCGGGGGCCCGTTCCGCGGTAGCACTCCATGTTCGCCGGAGCGCTTCCGCTCCTCCGGCGGAGGTCATCGCGTGGGACGTACCAGTCCGTGGGTGGCGCCGCCACGGGAAGGGACGGTCTTGGGGACCTTTCGTCGACCGCTGCGTATTCGGCGTGCTTTCCCGGGCGGTGCCGACCGCCAGGAGGTACGCACGACTCCGAAGGGCGAGCTCATGTCCGAGTACTGGGAGAGGGATTCCGCCCTCGCGACCTGCCGGCGCCCGGGTTGTGGGCGCCGATGGCCCGGCCGATGTCCGGGAATCCGTCGATGCGGGAAGCCGTGACGGTCCGGAGCATGAGCCACGCCCACGACCAGGCGTCAGCTCGCTCGGCGCGGCAGCAGCACCAGCCCCGGGTTGTACGCCCCCAGTACCTTGTTCGCCCTGGCCAGGGCCGCGAGCGCGTACTCGCGGTCCGCCCGGTCCTCGTTGCAGAAGGGGGCACGGAAGCTCAGGACCTCGCGCGCCGCGCACTCGGCTTCGATCTCCGCCTGGAGTACACCGGCCGGCATGCAGGACCCGATGAGGGCTGCCACCCCGTCGGGGATCGGGACGGGTACGAGGTTGGACGCGGTCACGTGGAGTCCTTCGCTGATGGTGCCCCGGGGTCGCCGGGCATGTGTGGTGTTCCCCTATATACGTACCTGATGGGCTTCACGGATCGTCGGCCGGTACGTCTCTGTGCTGCAACCGTTCCGTACGCGACCGTTGATTTCTTCTTACGCGGGAGTAAGTTGACCTGCCTGTAACCCCCGGTAGTCCGACGTCGCACCGTGAACAGGAGCAGGCCATGGGCGTACGCAAAGACCTCGAGCGGGCCAGGCGCCGAGCCGACCTGGCCGGGCGCGCCGCCGTCGAGCTGATCCGGGAGGGCGGGGCCGTGCGCGAGGTGCGCGCCGCCCCGCTCGTGGCGGCCGCCGACACCGGGTCCATCGCCGACATCCCCTTCGCGAACGCCGAGGAGGCCCCCGACGCCGTCGTCCTGCGGCGCAAGGAGGCGGGTGGCTGGCGGGGTGTCACGGCCGCCGAGTTCGCCTGGCAGGTCACCGCGGTCGCCAAGGGCCTCATCGCCGCCGGTCTGGAGCCCGGCGGACGGGTCGCGATCATGTCCCGCACCCGCTACGAATGGACCGTCCTCGACTTCGCGGTCTGGGCGGCCGGCGGACAGGTCGTGCCCGTCTACGCCACCTCGTCGGCCGAGCAGATCGCCTGGATCCTGCGGGACTCCGGCACCCTGTTCGCCGTCGTCGAGAACGACGACAACGCGGCGACCGTCGACGAAGCGGCGCGGGGACTGTCCGAGTCGCCCCGTGTCTGGCGCATCGACGACGGCGCCGTGCGGGAGCTGGCCGAGCTCGGGCGCTCGACACCCGACGAAGAGGTCACCAAGCGGCGCGCCGCCCTCACCCCCGCGACCATCGCCACCCTCTGCTACACCTCCGGCACCTCCGGCCGCCCCAAGGGCTGCGTCCTCACCCACGGCAATCTGCACGCCGAGGCCGCCAACACCGTGGAACTGCTCCACCCCGTCTTCAAGGAGGTCACCGGGCAGACCGCGGCCACCCTCCTCTTCCTCCCGCTCGCGCACATCCTCGGCCGTACGATCCAGGTGGCCTGCCTCCTCGCGCGCATCGAACTCGGCCACTGCCCGAGCATCAAGCCCCACGAACTGCGCCCGGAGCTCAAGGAGTTCCGGCCGACCTTCGTCGTCGGCGTGCCCTATCTCTTCGAGAAGATCCACGACACGGGCCGGGCCGCAGCCGAGAAGCTCGGACGCGGCGCCTCCTTCGAGCGGGCCGACCGGATCGCCGTACGGTTCGGCGAGACGCACCTCGACGGGCTCCTGGGGCGGGGCAGGGGACCGGGCATCGGGCTCCACCTCGCCCGGGCGTTGTACGACCTGCTCGTCTACCGCCGGATCAGGAAGGAGCTCGGCGGCAGGCTGCGCTACGCGATCAGCGGCGGCTCCCCGCTGGACCGCCGGCTCAACCTCTTCTTCCACGCCGCCGGGATCGTCGTCTACGAGGGCTACGGCCTCACCGAGACCACCGCCGCCGCCACGATCACCCCGCCGCTCAGCCCGCGCCCCGGCACGGTCGGCCTCCCGGTGCCCGGCACGTCGGTCCGGACGGCCGACGACGGCGAGGTGCTCATCAAGGGCGGGATCGTCTTCGGCGCGTACTGGAACAACCCGGAGGCCACCTCGCAGGTGCTGGACGACGAGTGGTTCGCCACCGGTGACCTCGGCTCACTGGACGAGGACGGCTATCTGACCATCACCGGCCGCAAGAAGGACATCCTCGTCACCTCCGGAGGCAAGAACGTCTCCCCGGCCGTCCTGGAGGACCGCCTGCGCAGCCGCCCGCCCGTCGGCCAGTGCATCGTCGTCGGCGACAATCGCCCCTACGTCGCCGCACTCGTCACCCTCGACCCGGAGGCCGTCCCGCACTGGCTCGCGGTGCGGGGGCGCCCGGCGGACACCTCGCTCGCATCGCTGTGCGACGACCCGGAGATGATCGCGGACATCGCCAAGGTCGTGGAGTACGCGAACAAGGCCGTCTCACGGGCCGAGTCGATCCGTGAATTCCGTGTCGTGGAAGGTGAGTTCAGCGAGGAGAACGGTCTGCTGACCCCGTCCTTGAAGATCAAGCGGCATGCGGTGACTGCGGCGTACGGGGACGAGATCGAGGCGCTGTACGCCTGACGCGGTGCGCCGCGGTGCGCCGCGGTGCGTCGCCATGCGTCGACGGACGACGCGCCTGCGCATGACCTGCCCCCCGCCACTTGATCACTGTGCGGCGGGCGCACGCGTACCGGCATCCGTACGCGTCGGCGGCCGGCGGCCGTTGCGCGTCGTCCGCTCGCGCAGATGCCGGGCCCGCAGCACGATCTCCGTGGCGAAGCGGCTCTCGGGGTCGGTCAGCTGGTCGCCGAAGATGGAGTCCAGGGTGCGCATCCGGTAGCGGACGGTCTGCGGGTGGACGTCGAGGAGCTCGCCCATCTGCGCGGCCGTGCCGCGGGTGTCCAGCCAGACCCGGAGGGTTTCGACGAGTCGGTCGCGGCGGGTGGCGGTGAGGGCGGCGACCGGGGCGAGTTCGCGTTCCGTGAGCTGGTCGAGGAGGGCCGGGTCGGAGAGCAGCCAGAGGGTGACCAGATGGTCGTCGCAGAGAGCCAGCGGCGCGTCCTCGACGACGTCCGCGTCGATGAGGTCGAGGAGTTTGCGGGCCCAGCGGACGGAGTCGGCGGCGGTCGCGGTCGGGACGGTCAGGCCGACGGCGCCGCAGGTGGCGCGAAGTGCCGTCTGGAGCATGCGTCTTCGGCTCTCCCCGAAGGTGCCGGGGATCAGGAGATGCGGCTGCGGGTCCGACAGATCGACGAGGACGTCGTTGTCCAGCGCGGCCCTGTCGACCTCGGCCGGAGGGCGCAGCGCGACCAGCGTCACCCGCTCCGGCAGCGGCCAGCCGGTCTGCTCGGAGAGCTCGGTGATGGCGGTACGGGGCACGGGCGGGCCGGCCAGCACCAGATGCAGCAGCCGGCGCCGCAGCGTCTCGGCCTGCTCCACGGTGTGCGCCTGCACTTCCAAGTAGCCTTCCCTGGACAGTGCTTCGAGCTCGTCGACGTAGGCGAAGAGCGCGTCGGCGAAGCTCAGCATCAGCGTGGGGGAGAGGTTGTACCGGCGGCCTATCCGCTTGGCCCGCCGCAGCGCCACCCGCGCCCCGAGCCGGTACGCGCCCTGGAGCGTCTCCAGGCTCCGTCCCTCGTACGCCTCGAACCGGCCGAACCTGCGGCACATCTCGTCCCGCAGCGTGGTCGGGGCGGACGGCGACGCGACCTGGTCGACGAAGGCCGAGATGTTCTGCTCCACCCCGACCTGGATGGCCTTGCCGTACGGGCCGTTCAGCAGCCGCGCGTACTCCGGATAGGCGCGGGTCACCTCGATCCCGATCTCCTTTATCAGGCTGGGCAGTTCGGGACGGATGATCGCGGCGAACTCCTGGGGCAGCGGACCCAGCGGCTCACCCACGTCCGACGGCTGCGTCGATCTCGGCATACGTGTGCTCTCCCCTTGCGTTCCGGGCTTCCGGTGTGGGGGGTGCTGGTGCGGGAGGAAAGCGCTCCCACGGCCCGACAGCTGTGACCACTGTGTGGATGCTTCGTGGATGCCGAACATAAACCAGGAACTACGCCCTGCGCACCGTTCGTGACGCGAAAAGCTGCGTCGTATGGGGCTGGAGCGCTCACTTCCGGACAGGGCGCCGGAGTGAGATCTGCTGCGTCGGCAATGGGAAGTACCGGTCGGTAAGGGGTTTCTCGGGGGTGCCCGGGGCTGCTTGACGCGCGGTCACGCGACGCGTCGCGTTCACGGCCCCGTCATGGCACCTCCACGAGGTACCCGATCAGCTGGCCGAATCCCTCCCCGTCGTCGTGGTGCGAGGTGTGGCCGTGACGCGGGGCGCCCTCGGAGTGCGAGGGGCGCCCCGGGCTCATGTCAGGCGCGCACCTTGGGACCCTCGGGCGGCTCGTGCCTCGGGCAGGGCGCCTGGGAGCGGATACGTCACCGGCCGCCGGCGGAGTGCCAGTACTGCGAGAGGACCTTGCCCGCGTCGGGTTTCACGAGGCCGGGGGCCGTGAGGCCGGCACTGTAGGTGGAGGCGGAGTCCAGGGTGAGCGCGTTGTTTCCCGCTCCGGAGGGCAGTCCGGTCTTGAGATTGACCGCGCCGTTGAGGATCCCGGCCAGACCGCAACCGGTCGCCCCGGGGACGGAGAACGCCGAGTCGCCCTGCGTGCTGCCGGTCAGGGCGAAGCGGAGCATCGCGCCTCCCGTGGCGTTGGGGGTGCCGTCGGGGTCGAAGCGTTGCACGGCGAGAGCGGGTGCGGTGACGTTCTGGGGCCGCAGCACGATGGGGCTGGACGCGGTCCCGATGTAGCAGTCGTCACCGAGGAACGGGTTCTCCAGATGGATGCGCACCGGCAGCGCGACGATGGGGCGTCCCGTGGACAGACCCGCGGTCAGGTCGAACTCCGTGGGTGTGCCGATCGGTTCGACGGTGGCGGTCACCCGGTTGAGGCTGATGTCGGTGAGCTGCCGGCAGATCTGGGTCACGAACGGGATGTCGCTCGGGCACATCAGGCCGAGCAGGCCGCCGGGGATCGCGGTGGGCTCGCTGACGATGCTGCCGCCCGCAGGCGGAACGACGGTGAACGTCCCGGCCGCGGTGTCCTGGATGACGCCGAACTGCAGCTCGGTGGCGCCGGTCGTCGCGGTGGTGTTGCCGAGCTTGATGGTTCCGCCGGGCGATGTGGACGCCACGCAGGTGGCCACCAGGGCCTGCCCGTCGGTGGCCAGCATGGCCTCGTCGTCGACGGGGCAGCGGTCGAACGGCGCCCAGTGGCCGTTCAGCTGGACCGCTGGGACATCCGCTGTCGCGACGGCAGGGGACACGCCGTCCGGTTCTTCCGCGCTCGCAGGCGCTGCGCTGAGGGCCATCGCGACGAGGACGGCGGTGAGCGCGCCGGAGACCGCCGCGCGGGCTCTGGTGGGAACGGGTCTCATCTTCTCCCTCGATCCTTCCGGTGCTGGAGGGTTGGGCCTGGGGCGGGTTGTGGGTTCAGCGCTGCGGCTTCGGGATGTCGACGGGCTGAACGTCGGACGTGCAGAACCTCGGGTCCGGGACGGGGACGCCTGATGCGCAGGGTGCGCCCTGTATCTGCTTGACGTAGCCGGGTGAGCCGCTGATGGGGGCGGTGAAGAGGGCGTCGAGGTCCTCGGTCACGCCGCAGCCGGAGAATGCCGGGATGGTCGCCTCGCCGGTCAGCGGGCCCCCGGTGACGAGGGTGTAACTGCCGGGGAGGAAGACGCCCCCACGACGTACCGCGTTGCCGGTCAGCGTGAGGGTGAAGGGCGTCTTGGTGCGGCACTGGGCGCCGACGTCCAGCGCCTGTCCGTTCACACTGGCTTCGGTGATGCGCAGGACCAGATCCATGGTGATGACGGTCTGCCCAACGCCGTCGAACGCATTGTCGATACGCAGGTCGGACTTGACGTTCGCCACCTTGTTCCCCTGGTCGTCGGTGCGCAGGGGCATCTGCTCCAGTTGCATGGTCGCCGTGGTCGGCATGAAGCCGAAGCTCAGGAACGTCGCCTCGGCCGGTGGCGTTGCGGGGCGGCCCTGGTGGTCCAGCGTCGCGAAGGAGTCCTGGAGCAGGTGGAGCTTGCCGTTCATGAAGACGGGGCGCTGGGGTCCTTGAATGATGCGGGCGCAGGAGACGGGGATCTCTGCGGCTCCCTTGAGTTTGGTGACGTTGGAGAAGCCGGTGGCGTAGGCGACGAGGTACTGCGGGACGGTCCTGTCGCCGGCGCAGGGCGGTGCTCCTGTCGCGCCCCCCTCGGCGGCCGTGCTCTTCTGCCTGCGGGGCTCCGGCGAAGGAGGCGTGGCGGACGGCGTGCTGCCCGCGTCCGCGGAGGGGGTGGCGGAGGGGCCGCCGGGATCGGTCGAGGGCGACGTCGTCTCCACGACGGTCACTGCGGCGATCTCCGAACTCTCTTGGTCCGGAGTGCAGTTCACCGTCACGGAAGTGTCCGCCTGCTGTCCGTCCTCGCCGGTCAGGGGTGTGAGGCGAAGGCTGAGGTTGCCCGCGGAAAAGGTGAGGTCGCCGGGCGAACCGGCTGTGACGGACGGCACCTCACCCGAAGCGGTGACGGTCAAGGGGCCGGCATCGGGTACCGGGGCGGGCGCCTGGCCGTCGCCGGTCCAGACGGCCTCGGCCGTGTGCCGCGACTGGGCCAGGGCGATCGTGAGGCTGGTGGAGGCCGTGACCGCGCGGGCGCCTTCGCCGAGGAGCGGCACGACGGACTGCTCGGGTATCTCGACGTCCACGGCGACGATGCCCGGCTGGATGCTCTCGCCGACCGCGGCCGTCTCGGGAAGCGTCGTGGACACCCGGACCTGTGCCGGGCCGGTCGATCCGGCGGGCAGGGTGCACATGTAGCCGAGTGCGGCCTTGATGTCCTGCGGCTGCGGGGAGGGTTCGGCATGCGAGGGCGGGACCACCACTCCCAGGGTGAGCGCTGTCGCGGCGGCGGCCACCCGGCGGCCCCGCATTCGGCTGGCGCCCCGTGGTGCTGTCCGGTCGGCCATGGGCCTCGACTCCCGTCCCTGTGTGAGCCAAGGGCCGCGCGGCGAGTGAAGACACGCGCCGCGCGACCCTGTTCTTCTCCTGATGGCGTTCTGCCTGACGAGGCCGTCCACGCGAGGTCACCGCGCGCGGCGGGTCACCTCAGTGGCGCGAGGCGGTCAGGTGCCCACGATGGTGGGCGCGGTGGTGCCGCCCGCGGGGGCCACGACGCCGTACGCGCCGGTGAAGGTGGGGTGGTCGCCATTCGCGATGAACCCGGCGCAGCCGGCCGTTGCGTTGCTGACGGTGAGCTGCCGGGTGGCGTTGTTGGACACACTCAGCGTCCCGGATGAGTTGGTGTAGGTGACGGCCACCTCGCCCGTGACGTCGAAGTCACAGGTCAGGACCGTGAGATGGGCCTTGACGTTGTTGATGAAGCCCGTGGTCACACCGGTGGCCGAATCGTACGTCTCGGCCCACAGCTCCCAGGGCGGAGCGGTGTTCGTGGTGGGCGTCACGGGTCCGAGCGGGCTGGTGCACGGGTTGGCGGCATCGCCGAAGGAGGCCGCAGTGATGTCACCGACGTGGCCGGGGTTCCCGGTTGCGTCGAAGAGGTTGCCGCTCGCCCGCGCGATGGGGCAGGTCAGCGGAATCCCGTTGACCTCCAGCACGGTGTTCGTCGATGCGGCCGAGAAGGTCGTGGGCGACGGTGTGACATCCCAGTTGGTGGCGTTGATCGGGTCCGCCACCGCCGTTCCGGCGGCCAGTGCGACCGAGGCCGTCGCGGCGCCGACCACGAAGGCGAGCTTCTTGAGACGTCTGTTCATGACTCCTCCGATTTTCTGGACGGGACGTGGAATGCCCGTCCCCGAACGACGGCTGAACTTCGGCCCGGCATATTCTCTGGCCGCGACCCAGGACGTTACTTGCGGGAAACTTGGCGCAACAATCCTGGAGTTCATGATTTTTGAGGAGGGGTGGTTTCTGGTCACACGGTGAGTGTCCGAGGTGGAGAATTTATCGCCGAGTGAGGGTTATCGGCATTGCGCACCGTGTGACAGATCCGGGGCTGTGGCTTATCACCCGATGACAGGAACCGAATCGGCCGACCCGCTCCCACGAGAACTTCCGGACCCGGTATTGCCGAGCGAGGTTACCCGGTCGTAGCGTCACCGGTGCGGTCGCTCAACTCCTGGTCGGCGCTCCCCTGTCGGCCCGGGGTCGCCGCGGGACCCAGCCGGCCCGGCCCTTCCTCCGGGGCGGCGTCCCCGGTAGGCGGCCGGTAAGCGGGGTCTTGCGAATCCAACCCCCCGGACGCGTGAGGCCCCGTTTTTCGCACCCTGCTTTCTGTTTCCCGGGTGACAAGTTCTTCGGGCGGACTTGTCACCGGCTGACAAAGGGCCGACAGGAAGTGAAGATTCGGTGCCCGGCTGCTTGTGCGTGCGCTCCGCTGCAACTTAGCGTGCGCCCTCGGCATACGACGGCCCCGGTCGTCGCATCGTATGCGAGCGCCTGCTGGAGGTGACATGGGAATCGAGGTCGTGGTCGAGGGACTCACCAAATCCTTCGGCAAGCAGAACATCTGGCAGGACGTCACACTCACGCTCCCGGCCGGAGAGGTCAGCGTCATGCTCGGCCCCTCCGGCACCGGAAAGACGGTGTTCCTGAAATCCATCATCGGATTGCTCAAACCGGAGCACGGACGCGTCCTCATCGACGGCGTCGACATGGTGAACAGCCGCGAGCGCGACATCTACGAGACTCGCAAGCTCTTCGGCCTGATGTTCCAGGACGGGGCGCTCTTCGGGTCCATGACCCTCTTCGACAACATCGCCTTCCCGCTGCGCGAGCACACCCGCAGGAAAGAGGCCGAGATCCGCCGCACCGTCATGGAGCGGATGGAGATGGTCGGCCTCGTCGGAGCCGAGGGGAAGCTGCCCGGGGAGATCTCCGGCGGTATGCGCAAGCGTGCGGGGCTCGCCCGCGCCCTCGTCCTCGATCCGCAGATCATCCTCTGCGACGAGCCCGACTCGGGCCTCGACCCGGTCCGCACCGCCTACCTCTCGCAGCTGCTGATCGACCTCAACGCCCAGATCGACGCGACGATGCTGATCGTCACGCACAACCTCGACATCGCCGCGACCGTGCCCGACAACATGGGCATGCTGTTCCGGCGCAGCCTCGTGACGTTCGGGCCGAGGGAGGTCCTCCTCACCAGCGAGGAGCCGGCGGTCGCCCAGTTCCTCAGCGGGCGGCGCGAAGGGCCCATCGGGATGTCCGAGGAGAAGGACGCCGCCACTCTCGCGCTCGAACAGCGCACCGCCGACGGCGCCCCGGCGCCCGGGCCCCGGCCCCTCGTGCCCCAGCTCGAACCCTCCCCGGGACTGCCCGAGCGGCGGGCCGTGCAGCGGCGCCGCGAACGGGTCCTCGGCATGCTCGCCCAACTCCCCGAAGCGGCGCGCTCCGCCATCGTGCAGAGCTACGCCCACGCGGCGGCGCCGGGCCCGCGGGGAGCGGCGTCATGACCGCCCCGCCCTCGCTCCAGCCGGGGACACCGCGGACACCGCGGACACCAGGGACACCGCAGACGCCGGGGCAGCCGGAGACGCCCCGGCCGCCCCGCCCCCCGCTCCGTGTCCTCGCCCCCCTCCGCGAGACCGGGAAGCTCTTCGCGCTCGCCGCCGCCGTCACCCGTGCGATCTTCCGGCGGCCCTTCCAAGTCCGCGAATTCATCGAGCAGTTCTGGTTCATCGCGAGTGTGACGATCCTCCCGGCCGCCCTGGTCTCCATCCCCTTCGGCGCGGTCATCGCACTCCAGGTCGGCTCGCTCACCGAGCAGCTCGGCGCCCAGTCCTTCACCGGCGGGGCCAGCGTCCTCGCCGTCATCCAGCAGGCGAGCCCGCTCATCGTCGCCCTGCTGATCTCGGGCGCGGGCGGCTCCGCCATCTGCGCCGACCTCGGCTCCCGCAAGATCCGCGAGGAGCTCGACGCGATGGAGGTCATGGGCGTCTCGCCCGTCCAGCGCCTCGTCGTCCCGCGCGTCCTCGCCACCATGTCCGTCGCCGTACTCCTCAACGGCATGGTCTCCGTCGTCGGCACCCTCGGCGGCTACTTCTTCAACGTCATCATGCAGAACGGCACCCCGGGCGCCTACCTCGCCAGCTTCTCCGCACTCGCCCAGCTGCCCGACCTCTACATCAGCGAGATCAAGGCCCTGATCTTCGGCTTCATCGCCGGCATCGTCGCCGCCCACCGCGGCCTTGGCCCCCGCGGCGGTCCCAAGGGCGTCGGCGACGCCGTCAACCAGTCCGTCGTCATCACCTTCCTCCTCCTGTTCTTCGTGAACATGATCATCACGGCGGTCTACCTCCAGATCGTGCCGCCGAAGGGGGGCTGAGCGATGTCGATGCTCGGCTGGCTGGACCGGTCAGGGGACCAGCTCACCTTCTACCTCCGCGCACTCGTCTGGATCCCGCGCACCCTGCGCCGCTACCTCAAGGAGGTCCAGCGCCTCCTCGCCGAAGTCGCCTTCGGCAGCGGCGGACTCGGCGTCATCGGCGGCACCATCGGCGTGATGATCGCGATGACGCTGTTCACCGGCACGGTCGTCGGCCTCCAGGGGTACGCCGCGCTCAACCAGATCGGCACCTCCGCCTTCACCGGCTTCGTCTCCGCGTACTTCAACACCCGCGAGATCGCGCCCCTCGTCGCCGGACTCGCCCTCTCCGCCACCGTCGGCGCCGGCTTCACCGCCCAGCTCGGCGCCATGCGGATCAACGAGGAGGTCGACGCGCTCGAAGCGATGGGTGTGCGCTCGATGCCGTACCTCGTCACCACCCGCATCATCGCCGGAGTCGTCGCGATCATCCCCCTGTACGCGATCGGGCTGCTCAGCTCCTACCTCGCGTCCCGCTGGGTCACCGTCGTCCTCAACGGCCAGTCGGAAGGCACCTACGACCACTACTTCGGCCTCTTCCTCTCCCCGGACGACGTGCTCCTGTCGATGCTCAAAGTGCTGATCTTCAGCGTCATGGTGATCCTCGCGCACTGCTACTACGGCTTCCGCGCCTCGGGCGGCCCCGCAGGTGTCGGCGTCGCCGTCGGCCGGTCCGTACGGAACGCGATCGTGCTGATCAGCGTCACCGACTTCTTCCTCTCCCTCGCGATCTGGGGCGCGACCACGACGGTGAAGGTGGCGGGATGAGCGGCGCGACGGCAGCGGCGACGCTGCGCAGAAGGCTCGCGGGCGTCGTCTTCCTCGTCGTGCCCGCCCTGCTGGTGTGGCTCTCGGTCGCCGTCTACGACAAGGAGTTCACGGACGACGCCACCGTCACCGTCCTCACGGGCAGCGTCGGCAACGAGATGCACGCCAACGCCGAGGTGAAGCTGCGCGGTGTCGTGATCGGCGAGGTGCGCTCCATCCGGGCCGACGGCGACGGGGCCCGGCTCACCCTCGCCATCGACCGGGACCAGATCGGCCGCGTCCCGGCCGACGTCACCGCCCAGATGCTGCCGACCACCCTCTTCGGCGAGCGGTTCGTCGCCCTCGTACCGCCGGCCGGACGCGCCACGTCCGAGGCCCTCAGGGCAGGGGCCACCATCCCGCAGGACCGCTCCGGCAACGCCATCGAACTGGAGCAGGTGCTCGACAACCTCCTCCCGCTCCTCACCGCCGTCCAGCCGGAGAAGCTGTCGGCGACCCTCACCGCCGTCGCCCAGGCGCTGGAAGGACGGGGCGAACAGCTCGGGCAGACCCTCGTCACCCTCGATGCCCATCTGAAGAAGCTCAACCCCCATCTGCCCACGCTCAACCGGGACATCAGCCGGCTCGTCGAGGTCAGCAACCTCTACGCGGACGCCGCACCCGACATCGTCCAGGCGCTCACCGACTTCACCACCACCAGCGGCACGATCGCCGGGCAACAGGCCGAGCTGGCGGGGCTCTACGGCTCGACGACCCGCACCGCGCAGGACCTCACCACCTTCCTGCGCAAC
Organism: Streptomyces sp. FIT100; assembly: GCF_024584805.1. Lineage (NCBI taxonomy): Bacteria > Bacillati > Actinomycetota > Actinomycetes > Kitasatosporales > Streptomycetaceae > Streptomyces > Streptomyces sp. FIT100. Next base: position 7,122,408 of record NZ_CP075715.1, read on the forward strand.
AACAAGGACAACCTCATACGGCTCTCCGCCGTCTCACGGCCGACGCTGGAGCTGCTGGCCGCGTACTCGTCCTCCTTCCCCTGCACCCTGCGCACCCTCGCCGGCTTCGTACCGGCCATGGACAAGGCGCTCGGCAAGGGCACCGACCGGCCCGGGCTCCATGTCGAGGTGAAGACCGTGCCGTCGCTCGGCAGGTACGTGCCGGGCAAGGACACACCCGTCTACGAGGCGTCCGGCGGCCCGCACTGCTACTCCGTCCCGTACACGGGCAGGCCCGACCCGGCACGCGCCACGGCGGACGCGGAACAGACCCTCGGCCTGCCCAACTCCCCCCAGGAGAACGCGCTCGTCAACGAGCTCATCGCACCGGGCATGAAGGTCGCGCCCCAGTCGCTGCCGGACTGGAGCAGCGTGCTCACCGGTCCCGTCTACCGCGGTGCGGAGGTGACCCTGAAGTGAAACTCCCCTGGACCTCCGGCGCCGCGGACACCGCGGACACTGCCGGCACCGCTGACGCCGCCGACGCCGCCGGCACGCCCGGCGTCCGGCGCCGCAGCATCGCGGGGCCCCTGGCCAAGTCGATCGTGTTCATCGTCGTGACCGTCGCGACGACGACCGTGCTGGCGTTCTCCATCGCCAACACCGGAGTCGGCGAAACGGTCTCCTACAAGGCCCGCTTCACCGACGTCACCGGCCTGATCGAGGGCGACAGCATCCGCATCGCCGGGGTGAAGGTCGGCCAGGTCGAGTCGGTGCGGGTCGCCGACCGGCGCGTCGCCGAGGTGTCCTTCACCGTGCGCAAGGGGCGCGCGCTGCCCGCGTCCGTGACCGCGTCGATCAAGTACCTCAACATGGTCGGCCAGCGGTACATCGACCTCGACCGGGGGGCCGGGCCCGTCGACGAGGTCTTCATGCCGGGGGAGACCATCCCGCTCTCCCGCACCGCGCCGGCGCTCGACCTCACCCAGCTCTTCAACGGCTTCCAGCCGCTCTTCGAGGGACTGGCCCCGGAGGAGATCAACGACCTCGCGGGGTCGATCGTGAAGGTGCTCCAGGGCGACGGCGGAACGGTCGACAGCCTGATCCGGCACGTCGGTTCGCTCACGACGACCGTCGCCGCCAAGGACAAGGTCATCGGCGAGGTCGTCACCAACCTCAACACCGTCCTGAAGACCGTGAACGAGCGCGAGGAGGGCTTCGACGACCTCGTCGTCACGCTCCAGCAGCTCGTCTCCGGATTCGCTGACGACCGGAAGCCGCTCGGTGAGGCGGTCGAGGCGATGGGCGACCTCACCACCGTCACCGCGGGCCTCATCGAGGACGGCAGGGCGCCGCTGAAGGCGGACATCCGCGAGCTCGGCCGGCTCTCCGAACTCCTCGCCGACAGCACCCCGCAGGTCGAGAACTTCCTGACGACGACCCCCGCCAAGATGCAGGCGCTCGGCCGGCTCGCCTCGTACGGCTCCTGGCTCAACCTGTACCTCTGCGAGGCCCGGGTCACCGGAGTGCGGACATCCGACGGCAGCGAGCCGCCCACCGGCATCGCGATCACCGAGGCGAGGTGCCAGGGATGAAGCTGCCAGGGATGAAAGTGCCAGGGATGAAAGTGAAAGGGACGAAGCTGCCACGGACGAACGGGCTCCGGATGCGGGCGCCGCGGATGAAGTCGGTACGGGAACGCGATCCGGTCGCCGTCAGCCTCGTCGGCCTGCTCGTCCTCGCCCTCCTCGGCCTCGCCGCCTACCGGGCCGAGTCCCTGCCCTTCATCGGCGAAGGCACCACCTACACCGCCGAGTTCACCGAGGCGGCCGGGCTCGACGAGGGCGACGAGGTCCGTATCGCCGGGGTGAAGGTCGGCGAGGTCACCGCCGTCGGCCTCGACGACGCCAAGGTGAAGGTCACCTTCAGGGTGAAGGACGCCTGGATCGGCGACTCCTCCACCGCCGCCATCGCCATCAAGACGCTGCTCGGCGAGAAGTACCTCGCCGTCGACCCCGTCGGCACCCACCGCCAGGACCCCGGCCGGCGGATCCCGACCTCCCGGACCACCTCCCCGTACGACGTCACACAGGCGTTCAACGACCTCGGCGAGACCATCGGGGAGATCGACACCGAGCAGCTCGCCAAGAGCTTCGAGGCCATCTCCGCCACCTTCGAGAACTCCCCTCCCAGTGTGCGCAGCGCGGCGACCGGACTGTCCGCGCTGTCCCGTTCCGTCTCCGAGCGTGACGCGCAGCTCGTCGAACTCCTCAAGAGCAGCAGGCAGTTGACGAAGACACTCTCCGGGAAGAAGAGCAGCTTCGAGACCCTGCTGGAGGACGGCAGCCTGCTGCTCGGCGAACTGAAGGCCCGCCGGGACGCCATCCACCGGCTCCTCACCGGGACGCGCGGCCTCAGCACCCAGCTCAGCGGACTCGTCGCCGACAACGACCGGCAGCTCCAGCCCACGCTCAAGGCCCTGAGCCGGGTGACCGGCGTGCTGGTGAAGAACCGCACGAGCCTGGACGCCATGCTGGCGCTCGCCGGTCCGTACTACCGGCTCGTCGGCAACACCCTCGGCAACGGCCGCTGGTTCGACTCGTACGTCTGCGGCCTCGTCCCCAAGGACTACCTGCCCCCGGGTACGCCTCCCGCCACCGGATGCATGTCGCCCAAGCCCGGGAAGGGCGGTGCTGGCTCGTGAACCTCGGACGCGTCATCGGCATCGTCACCGGACTCGCTGCGGTCGCCGTCGTCGCCACCTCGGGCGTGAGCGCCCTGGAGACGTCCGAATCGACCCGGATCACCGCCTACTTCCGCACCGCGACCGGTGTCTACGAGGGCTCCGACCTGCGCATCCTCGGCGTCAAGGTCGGCACCGTGGGGGAGGTGCGGCCCCAGGGCGACGAGGTGCGGGTCACGCTCCACGTCGACGAGGGCGTCCCGGTCCCCGAGGACGCGCACGCCGTCGTCGTCGCCCCCAGCGTCGTCGCCGACCGCTACGTCCAGCTCGCCCCCGCCTACACCGGCGGCCCCCGGCTCGCCGAAGGCGCCGTACTGCCCGCCGCACGCAACGCGACCCCCCTGGAGGTCGACCAGCTCTATGCGGCCATCACCGAACTCAGCACCGCACTCGGCCCGGACGGCGCCAACGCCGACGGAGCGCTCGCCGGGCTGATCGACACCGGCGCCGCGAACCTGAAGGGCAACGGCGAGGCCATCGGCGACTCCATCGAGGAGTTCGGCAAGGCCGCGAAGACGCTGGACGGCAGCAGCGACGACCTCTTCACCACCCTCGCCCACCTCCAGTCCTTCACCACCATGCTGAAGGACAACGACGGCAAGGTCGCCGAGGCGGAGCAGCAACTCGCCGCCGTCACCGGCTTCCTCGCCGAGGACAAGGAGAACCTCGGCGCCGCCCTGAAGGAACTCGCCACCGCGCTCGGCCGGGTCAAGTCGTTCATCCAGAAGAACCGCGGCGCGCTCAAGGAGAACGTGGACGCACTCGTCCCGCTCACGCAGACACTCGTCGACCAGCGCGCCTCGCTCGCCGAGGCCATGGACACCGTGCCGCTCGCCGCGTCCAATGTCCTCAACGCGTACGACCCCGGGCACCGCACCCTCAACGGCCGCGCCAACCTCAACGAGCTGAGCCTGGGACCCCCGGTCATCCACCCCGGGAACACCACGGCCGGGCTCGTACCCGTCACGCCCGAGCGGCTGAAGTCGCTGCCGGCCCTGCCGCTGCCGCCCGTCGGCACGGTCTACGGCACCCCGGAGAAGAAGAAGGGGGGATCCCGGTGAGAAGACTGCCCCTCGTCGGCGCCGTGACCGCCCTCGCGCTGCTGACCGCCGGCTGCGGGACACCGCAGCTCTCCGGCATCCAGGACCTGCCCCTGCCCGGCGGCGCCGACCTCGGTGACCGTCCGTACGAGATCAGCGCCGAGTTCGCCGACGTGCTGAGCCTCGTACCGCAGTCGGCGGTCAAGGTGAACGACGTCGCCGTCGGCCGCGTCACCGGCATCACTCTCGCCCCCGGCTCCTGGTCCGCCAAGGTCACCATGCGCATCAACGGCGACGTGAGGCTTCCCGCCGACGCCTACGCGCACCTCGAACAGTCCAGCCTGCTCGGCGAGAAGTACGTCCAGCTCGCCCCGCCGCCGAAGACACCGAGGACACCGAATTCGCCGAAGACACCGGTCAGCGCAGCCGGACCACTGCGGCCCGGAGCCGTGATCCCCCTGAGCCGCACCAACCGCAACCCGGAGGTCGAGGAGGTGCTCGGCGCCCTGTCGATGCTCCTCAACGGCGGCGGCATCAACCAGATCAGGACCATCGCCACCGAACTCAACAAGGCCATCGGCGGCTACGAACCCGAGGTCGCATCCGTGCTGAAGCGGCTCGACACCCTGGTCACCAGCCTCGACAGCAACAAGACCGACATCACCGCCGCACTCGACGGCGTCAACCGGCTCTCCGTCACGCTCGCCATCCGCAAGCAGCAGGTCGGCCGGATCCTCACCGGGCTCAGCCCCGGCCTGAAGGTCCTCGAACAGCAGCGCGGCTCGCTGCTCACCATGCTGCGCGCCCTCGGGACCCTCTCCACGGTCGCCGTCGACACGGTCAACAAGAGCAAGGACGACACGATCGCCGACCTCAAGGCCCTCGCGCCCACGCTGAAGGCGCTCGCCGACTCCGGGAAGGCGCTGCCCGACTCGCTCCAGGTGCTGCTCACCTATCCCTTCACCGACGAGGTGCTGCGCGGCATCAAGGGCGACTACCTCAACCTCTATCTGCACGTGGCGGCCGTGCCCGGGACCACCGTCATCCCGCCGCTGATCCCGCAGGAGCCCACGGGCGGGCAGTCCGCCGCGCAGCTCCCGCTTCCGCTTCCGCGGGCAGGGGGGAACTGATGCTGACACTCGCCACCCGCCTCAAGAACGTCGCCTTCCTCCTCATCGGAGTCCTGGTGCTCGGCTTCGTCGGCATCCGCTACGCCGACCTCGGCCGCTACGCCGGCATGGACGGCCACTACACCGTGCGGGTCCGACTCGACAGGACCGGCGGCCTGTTCACCCACTCCGACGTCACCTACCGGGGCGTGTCGGTGGGCAGGGTCGGCCCGATCCGCCTCACCGACGAGGGCGTCGAGGCCGAGCTGCGGATCGAGGACTCGGCGCCCCGGATCCCGGCGGACCTGGAGGCGGTCGTCGCCTCGCTCTCCGCCGTCGGCGAGCAGTACATCGACCTGCGGCCCGTCGGCGACACAGGACCTTATCTGCGGGAGGGCTCCGTCATCGACCAGGCGTCCACGCAGGTGCCGGCGCCCGTCACGGACGTCCTCACCAGCGTCGACCAGCTGGCGTCCTCCGTCGACCTGGAGGCGCTGCGGACCGCGGTCGACGAGTTCGGGGCGGCGCTCGGCGGACGCGGGGACGACCTCCAGACGCTGATGGACAGCGGCAACGACTTCGTCATGGCGGCGGACAATGCCCTGCCGGTCTCGGTCCGGCTCATGGAGGACGGCGAGACGGTACTGCGCACCCAGGCCGAACAGAGCCAGGCGCTCACCTCCTTCGCCCACGGCGCCAAGGAACTGGCGGGGCAGCTCAGGAGCTCCGACAGCGATCTGCGGCGGCTGATCGCCACCGCGCCGGACGCAGCAGGCCAGATCAGCGCAGTGCTGCGGGACCTCGAACCCGGCCTCGGCGTCGTCGTCGCCAATCTGCTCACCACGTCGGAGGTGGCGGTGACCCGGCAGCGCGGCATCGAGGAACTGCTCGTACGCCTCCCCGCCGTCGCTGCCGCCGGTTCGACCGCCGTCAACGACAAGGGTGCGAGCTTCGGCATGTCGGTCACGTTCTTCCAGCCGCTGCCCTGCTTCGAGGGCTACGGCTCGACGGTGTACCGCAACGGCCTCGACACCAGCGCCGCGAAGCCGCCCTTCAACACCAAGGCCCGCTGCACCGCGCCGCCGAGCAGCGGCAAGAACGTCCGCGGCAGCGCCAACGCGCCTGGCGGCGGCCCGGTGCCTGACCCGGCCGAGCCCGGCTCGCGGCCCCTGCCGCCGCTGGCGCTGCCAGCCGTGCCGGAGCCGGCGTCCGGGACGGGTGGGACGGGCGGGGCGGGTAGGGCGGCGGGGATGGCCGGACTGCTCGGCCTGGAGGCCGCCGATGAGTGACCGGAACCTGCTCCTTCGAGGTCTCGCCGTCACCCTCGCGGTGCTGTTCTGCGCGTACGGCGGCTGGTCGTACGCCCAGGCCCGCGGCGACGAGTCGACGGCGTACGCGACAGCGCGCGACGCGGCCCTCGCCGACGGGCGACGCCATATCGCCGAACTCAGCACCGCCGACGCCCGCCGTCCGCAGGATGCCCTGCGGACCTGGCTGTCGGCGTCGACCGGCCCGCTGCGGGACCAACTGCGCAAGGCCGGCGCCCCGTCCGGCACGACGGCCCGCGCCACCGTCACCGACGCGTCGCTCACCTCCCTGGACGCCCGGGCCGGTACCGCGGAGCTGATCGCGACGCTCCGGGTCGACCTCACGCCGGCCGGCGGCCAGGAGACGAACGCCCGCAAACGCCTGGAGGCCACTCTGACGCGCACGGCCGACGGCTGGAAGATCTCAGAACTCGGCGCGGTACCGGTCGGGACGCCATGAAGGGGCACGCGGAGATGACGACGACCGACGAGCCGACGCGCGCTGTCGCACCTGTGCCGGACGGACGCGCCCCGGAAGCGAGGCACGAAGCGCGCGACGGGCGGGGCGACCCGGCCGGTGGCACCCCGCCCCTGACCATGCATGAGCCGGACGCGGGCATCGAGCCCGGGCGGGTGCCCGCTGCCGAGGCCGATGCCGAAGCGGGGTCCCCGGCCGCGGCCGGTCCCGCGTCCGCCCCCGCATCCCGTCCCGCGTCCGAGCCCGCAGCCGGGCGAGAGGCCGCGCCCTCGGCGCACGGCGAGCCGGCGCGCGCGGCGCGACGCGGCGGCGTGCTCGCCGGCTGCCTCGTCGCCGCCCTGCTCCTCGCGGGAGCCGGACTCCTGCTGCGCGCCCACCAGTTGGGCGACAACCCCGCCACCGCGAACCGCGCCCTGACCGACACGGTGGCCACGGCCCGGGTCACCGGCGACGTCAGCAGCGCCGTCGCCAAGGTGTTCTCGTACGCCGCCGAGGACACCGCGGTGACCCGGCAGGCGGCGCGCGAACTGCTCGCGGGAAAGGCGTCCCGCCAGTACGAGTCGCTGTTCGCGCAGGTCGAGCGCCGCGCGCCGGAGCAGCGGCTGACGCTCACCACGCGGGTCGTGCGGGCCGGGGTCACCAGCCTCGGCGCCGACCGTGCCGAGCTGCTGCTCTTCCTCGACCAGATCGCCCAGCGCAAGGGCGGGCCCGCGACCACGGCCGCCGCCCAGCTCTCCGTCACCGCCGAACTCCACGAAGGGCGCTGGCGGATCGTCGACATCACCTCCCGATAGGCACCGCGACAGGCACCGCGACAGGCACCTCCGACAGGCACTTCCGATAGGGGCGACAGCCATGGCACGACGCACGCCGAGGAACCCGCTGCTCATCGCCGCCGTGGCGCTCGCCGTCGCGGCCGCCGGCTGGGCCGGGCTGAGCGGCTGGTCCTGGTACGCGGCCGCGCACGACGACGCGGCCGCCTACGCGCACGAGCGCGACCGGGTGCTGGCCGCCGCGGAACAGGCCGTGCAGAACATGAACACGCTCGACCACCGGGACGTCGCCCGGGGACTCGACCGCTGGGAGGACTCCAGCACCGGTGACCTCCACAGACAACTCGTCGACGGACGGGGCCAGTTCGAGAAGCAGATCAAGGAGGCCAGGACGGTGACCACCGCGAAGGTGCTGTCGGGGGCGGTGTCGGAGCTCGACGAGCGGGCCGGGAGGGCGAGCGTCATGGTCGCCCTGCGGATCACGGTGACCGCTCCGAAGGGCGAACCGGCGGCGAAGGAGAGCCGGCTCCTCGGCGAACTCACCCGGACGCCCGAGGGCTGGAAGCTCAGCGCCCTGGGCCAGGCACCGGTCGGCAACGCCCCGGCGGCAGGCTGAGGAGGGCAGGCCATGTCGACGACCCGCCATCTCATCAACCGTCAGCGCCGTCTGGTCAGGTCCGCACAGGCCCCCGCCCCGGCGGCAGAAGCCCGTACCCGTACCCGTACCGCCACGGACGCGCCGCACCTGGGCTCCGCCCCCGATCGATCCGCCGAGTCCGCCGAGTCCGCCGAGTCCGCCGAGTCCGCCGGGTCCTTCGAGTCCGCCGAGTCCTTTGAGCCCGTGGACTCCGACGACCTCGCGACGCCTGCCGCACACCCGCGCCGCGCCCGTGTCCAGGCGCTGCCCGCCGCGCTGTGCCTGCTGACCGTGCTCCTCGGCGGCTTCGCCGCCTGGGCCGGGAACGAGGCGTCCGCGCTGCGCGACGACGCTTCCGCGCGGAACACCGCCCTCACGGACGTGGCCCGCACCACCGAGGTCAAGGGCCAGGTCGCCGACGCGGTCAACGCGGTCTTCTCGTACAACTACGCCGCCACCGCCACGAACGACCGCGCCGTCAAGGACCGTCTCACCGGGCGGGCCGTCGCCCAGCACCGCGAGATGCTCGCCACCGTCCGCGCCAAGGCCGCCGCCCAGAAGCTCGTCCTGACGACGACGGTCACCGAGAGCGGCGTCGAGCTGATCGACGGTGACCGCGCACGTGTCCTGGTCTTTGCCGATCAGAGCAACACCAGTACCGCGTCGTTGGGCGGTACGACATATGGCGCCGCGATGTTCGCTGTGGACCTGGTACGGATGGGCGATCTGTGGCTGATCGCCAATATCGAGACGTTTGGGGCGAGTTCATGAGGCGGATCGGCGTACGGCTCGGCAGTGCGCTCACACGGCGTGCCCTCGCACGGCGTGTGTTCACACCACGTGCGCTCCCACCGCGGGCGCTCACACGCCGACGGATCGGCGGCACGGCGGTGGCGGTGGCCGCGATGGCGGCGCTCACCGCCTCGCAGGCGCCCGGGCTGACCGGGGTGGCGGCGGAGCCGCCGGCGGACGACGCCCTGCCCGCGGGCCAGCCGGAGTGGGCCGGTCCGCCGCCGGACGACGACTCGTACCACACCGAGCTCCCTCCGCTGGTCTCGCCCGCGCCGCTCACCCGGCCCGGCGGCCCCACCCTCGGCACCGTCGCCGAACAGGCCGTGTGGGACCAGTCCGGAATCCCCGCGACCGTGCTCGCCGCCTACCGGAACGCCGAGCGGAGCATCGCCGGGAGCGACCCGGGCTGCCGGCTGCCGTGGCAGCTGCTCGCGGCCATCGGCAAGGTGGAGTCCGGTCACGCCGGCGGCGGTCGCGTCGACGCCCACGGCACCACCCGCACCGCCATCCTCGGACCCGTCCTCGACGGCGTCAGCTTCGCCCTGATCAGCGACACCGACGGCGGTGCCTACGACGGCAACACGGTCTACGACCGGGCCGTCGGCCCGATGCAGTTCATCCCCTCCACCTGGGCGGGCTGGGGCGCGGACGGCAACGGCGACGGCCTCGCGAACCCCAGCAACATCTTCGACGCCGCCCTCGCCGCCGGGCACTACCTCTGCGCGGGCGACCGCAACCTGGCCGTGCAGGCCGACCTCGACCGTGCGGTGCTCAGCTACAACCACTCGCGGACCTATCTGAACACGGTCCTGTCCTGGCTGGAGTTCTACCGCAACGGCACGCACGCGGTGCCGGACGGCACCGGCCCCGTGCCCTCCACGCCGGGCGCGGGCGGCACCACCCCGGCGGTCCGCCCGGTCGGCGGCCGCGGCCCGTCCTCGAACGGCAACGGCGACGGCACCTCACCCCGTCCCGGGGACGACGGCATCGTCGTCGGCCCCAAGCCGTCGCCGTCCACGAGCCCGCAGCCGACCCCCTCCGGGAGCGACCCGGCGTCGCCCACCCCGACGCCCACCGAGACCCCGACGGACCCGACGGAGTCGCCCGACCCGAGCCCCAGCACCTCGGAGCCCGAGCCCACCCCGTCCGAGCCCGAGCCGAGCCCGACCGATCCCGGCCCGACCCCGTCGGAGCCGGAGCCGACCCCCACCCCGACCCCGACCGAGCCGGATCCCACCTGCACCACCCCGGCCCCCGACCCCTCGGCCGGCGAGACCCCGTCACCCGACCCGACCGAGACACCGGGCGAGACCTGCCCCGCGCCCACTCTCTGAGCGCGTCGGCGAGCAGTTCACCCGCGGCCCGACAGCACCTCCGACAGGTCGTACCGCACCGGCTCCTCCAGCTGGGCGTACGTACAGCCGTCGGGGGTGCGGTCGGGCCGCCACCGCCGGAACTGGGCCGTGTGGCGGAAGCGGTCGCCCTCCATGTGGTCGTACGCGACCTCCACCACCCGCTCGGGCCGCAGCGCCACCCACGACAGGTCCTTCTTGCCCGACCAGCGGCTCGGCGCCCCGGGCAGCCGGGCCGTCCCGTGCGCCTCCTCGTCCGACCAGCGCGCCCACGGATGCTCCGACACATCGTCCATGCGCAGCGGCTCCAGCTCCGCCACCAGCTCCTCGCGGCGCTTCATCGAGAACGCGGCGCAGACGCCGACGTGCTGGAGCACGCCCTCGTCGTCGTACAGGCCGAGCAGCAGTGAGCCGACGACCGGCCCGCTCTTGTGGAAGCGGTAGCCGGCGACCACGACATCGGCCGTCCGCTCGTGCTTGATCTTGTACATCAGCCGGGCGTCCGGCCGGTAGGGAAGGTCGAGCGGCTTGGCGATCACCCCGTCGAGCCCGGCGCCCTCGTACCGCTCGAACCACTCGGCCGCGACCTCGGCGTCCGTCGTGGCGGGCGCCAGATGGACCGGGTCCCGCGCGCCGCCGAGCGCCTCGGCGAGCGCGGCGCGCCGGTCCGCCAGCGGGGTCTCGAGGAGCGCCTCGTCACCGAGCGCCAGCAGATCGAAGGCGACGAAACTCGCCGGGGTCGTCTCGGCGAGCATCCGCACCCGCGAGTCCGCCGGGTGGATGCGCTCCGTCAGCCTGTCGAAGTCCAGCCGCCCCTCGTACGCGATCACGATCTCGCCGTCGACGACGCAGCGCTGCGGCAGGTTGGCGCGCAGGGCCTCGACCAGCTCGGGGAAGTAGCGGGTGAGCGGCTTGCCCGTACGGCTGCCGATCACGACCTCGTCGCCGTCCCGGTGGACGATCGCGCGGAATCCGTCCCACTTGGCCTCGTACTGCATCCCGGGCGGGATCCTCGCCACGGACTTGGCGAGCATCGGCTTCACGGGCGGCATCACCGGCAGGTCCATGGGGCGATTCTCCGGTATGCGCGGCCACTCGGCACGGCCTACGCTGACGGGCATGGCCGGAGCCGTGGAACTCGAAGTGGGCGAGCGGACCGTGCGCGTGTCCAACCCCGACAAGGTGTACTTCCCCGAGCACGGCTACACCAAGATGGACATGGTCCAGTACTACCTGGCCGTCGGGGAGGGCATCACCCGGGCGCTGCGCAACCGCCCCACCACCCTGGAGCGCTACCCCGACGGGGTGACCGGCGAGTCCTTCTTCCAGAAGCGCGCCCCCAAGTACCTGCCCGACTGGATCCCGACCGCGCACATCACCTTCCCCAGCGGCCGTTCCGCGGACGAGATGTGCCCGACCGAGCCGGCCGCCGTGCTCTGGGCCGCCAACCTCGGCGCCGTCACCTTCCACCCCTGGCCGGTGCGGCGCGAGGACACCGACCACCCCGACGAGCTGCGCATCGACCTCGACCCGCAGCCCGGCACGGACTACGCCGACGCCGTCCGCGCCGCCCACGAGCTGCGCGCCGTCCTGGACGAGCACGGTCTGCGCGGCTGGCCCAAGACCTCCGGCGGACGTGGTCTGCACGTCTTCGTACCGATCGAACCGCGCTGGACGTTCACCCAGGTCAGACGCGCGGCGATCGCCTGCGGCCGGGAGCTGGAGCGCCGTATGCCGGACCGGGTGACCATCAAGTGGTGGAAGGAGGAGCGCGGCGAGCGGATCTTCGTCGACTACAACCAGACCGCCCGCGACCGCACCATCGCCTCCGCCTACTCGGTCCGCCCGCGCCCCCACGCCCCGGTCTCCGCGCCGCTGCGCTGGGACGAGGTCGACGACGCCGTCCCCGAGGACTTCGACATCACGACGATGCCCGCGCGCTACGCCGAGGTCGGCGACGTCCATGCCGACATGGACGCCCGGCGCTTCAGCCTGGAGAGCCTGCTGGAGCTCGCCCGGCGGGACGAGGCGGAGCACGGGCTCGGCGATCTTCCGTATCCGCCCGAGTACCCGAAGATGCCGGGGGAGCCGAAGCGCGTCCAGCCGAGCCGCGCGAAGAAGACCGCGAAGCCGGAGAAGCCCGAGCCGGCCGCGAAGCCGGAGAAGTCCGAGCCGGCCGAGAAGCCCGAATGACGTCGGCCCCCTCCCGTGGGGAAGGGGGCCGGCGCGCTCACAGCCGTCGGAGCGCTACAGCTCCTTGATCCGGATGTTGCGGTACGAGATCACATCCGTCGTGCCGTGCACCTGGAGGCCGATGTACCCCTGCGCGTACCGGCGCCCGTCCGTGCCCGGGTCGTCGGCGCGCGGCGGGACGAACTCCTGGCCGCCGGTGTTGTCGAACTCGTTGATCAGGACACCGTTGCGGTAGACCGCGTAGTGCTGGCCGACCACGCGGATCTCGTAGTCGTTCCAGGTGCCCTTGGGGGTGACTCCGGCGCCGCCGAGGCCGACGCGGTCGAAGCCGTAGACCGAGCCCGTCTTGTACATGTCGCCGTCGGGCCGGTCCAGGACCTGCACCTCGTGGCCGTACTTGATGGCGACCCACTCGGGCCGGGACTCCTCCGGGTTGTCGTGGACGTTCGGGAAGCGGACGAAGACCCCGCTGTTGGCGTTCCCGGTGCCCGGGGCGTCGTCCCGCCACTGGAGCTTCAGCGAGAAGTCGCCGTACTGCCGCTGCGGGAACCAGAGCATGCCGAGGCCGCCCTTGGTGGTGCCGCTCGTCATCGACCCGTCGGCGTTGAGACCGAACGAACCGCCGCCCACGTGCTGCCACTTGGCGAACGACGCGGACGTACCGTCGAACAGATCGCGGTAGCCGCTGGTCTGGCCCGGCTTGCCGATGCCGGACTGCCTGGCCGCCTTGTAGATCTTCTTGTGCTCGCGCTGGTCGATGACGCCGTCCGCGAGCAGCTGGTCCAGCACCTTGTCGACGTGCTTGAGGAAGAGCGCGTGGGACGTCCAGTCCCGCTCGTCCTCGATCAGCTCGTTGATGGTGCAGCGGCTGCGGGTGACCCGGTTCGGCACGCCCGTGTCGACCGTGCCGACGATGACGGTCAGCCGCTCGTCGTACTCGGGGCAGTTGGGCGCCGGGACGCCGCCGCCCTCCGCGACGGTGAAGGACACCTCCTTCGCCTCGGAGGTGTTGCCGGCCTTGTCGGTGGCCCGGTGGAGCACGGTGTGGAAGCCGACCCGGTCGACGATCACCGGTGCGGTGTACGCGAGATAGGGGCCGCCGTCGAGCGAGTACTCGACCTTGTCGACGCCCGAGTCCGCGTCGGTCGCCGTGACGGTGACCGTGGCACTGGTGATGAACGCGCCGTCCGCGTTCTTGTCCCCGGTCACCGCCGCCGATGTCACCGGCGGAGTCCTGTCCTGCGTCGGCGGGGCGACGACCTCGAAGTCCACCGACTTCTCCGCCGCCGCGTTGCCCGCCTTGTCGGTGGCGCGGTAGCGGACCTTGTGGGTGCCGACCTCGTGGACCATGACCGGGGCGGTGTAGGGCTGCCAGGCGCCGTCCGCCCCGAGCGCGTACTCGATCGTGTTGACGCCCGAGCCGGTGTCGGACGCGGTGACGGTGACCGTCGCCATCCCCAGGTACCTGCCCTGGTCGTCCTTCTCGCCGCTCACGGTCGCCGATGTCTCCGGCGCGGTCGTGTCGTCCGTCGGCGGGGCGACGACCTCGAAGTCCACCGACTTCTCCGCCGCCGCGTTGCCCGCCTTGTCGGTGGCGCGGTAGCGGACCTTGTGGGTGCCGACCTCGTGGACCATGACCGGGGCGGTGTAGGGCTGCCAGGCGCCGTCCGCCCCGAGCGCGTACTCGACCTTGTCCACGCCCGAACCGGCGTCCGTCGCCGACACGGTCACCGTGGCATGGCCGATGTACGCGCCGTCCGCGTCCTTCTCGCCCTCGACCTTCGCGGAGGTCTCGGGCGCGGCGGTGTCCTCGCCGCCCCCGCCCTCGGTCACCGTGAGGATGCCCTGCATCTGGCCGTGGCCGGGGATCGTGCAGTGGAAGAGGTAGCGGCCCGGTGTGAGGGTGACCTCCACCGAGTGCTTCCCGCCCTGGTCGTCGTTGGGATTGGCCAGGATGTTCAGCGGGACGTCGTGGTTGTACTCGGGATCGGAGGCGTCGAACGTCAGCGTGTGCGGCATGCCGGTGGTGTTGCCGGTCGCCGTGCTGTTCTCGAAGACGATCGTCGTCGGACCCGCCACCGCCGTGGTCGGGAACGTCAGATAGCGGTCGATCGCATCGCCCGCCGTCCAGTTGAGCACCTGCGCCGCGGCGGTGCCGGCCGCGCCGGACGCCTCCCGGTCGTCGGTGCGCCCGTAGGCGACCGTCGAGGTCAGCCCCAGGACCATCACCAGCGCACCGAGCAGGGCCGTCCACAAGCGGAGTTGTCTGTGCCGTACGTGCCTCACTGCGCCGCCCTCCTTGCGAGCTCGTCGGCGGCTGGGGTGGCCTCGCCGCCCTTGTACGTCACGCGCCACAGCGCGGACTTGGAGTCGGAGGTGAAGAAGCCGCGCCCGTAGTCCAGGACGTAGAGCGAACCGTCCGGCGCGAACTTCCAGTCCATCAGGTTGCGGATGCCGTCGGCGCCCACCGGGATGATCTTCTTCAACGACTCGGCGTGGACCGGGATCCCGCCCTTGCCGACGGTCTTCGGGTCGGTCAGCACCGCGTGGCGGGGCTGGTCGCCGTCGTAGAAGTCGCCGACGAACCACTTGCCGTCCCAGTACGCCGGCCACGCCACCGCGGGGTCGCTCGCCGCGCCGCCGGAGCGGTACACCGGGCCGTTCATCGTGGCCTGGCCGCCGCCCTTGAGCCACGGCAGCAGCAGCTTCTGCTCCTCCGCCTTGTAGCTGGGGATGCCGGCCGCGTCGCGCGGATAGTCGGGGCCGCCGCCCTGCGGCGAGTACCAGATCGTGTTGGCGGTGACGGGCGGCAGGTTCACCAGGCCGTCGTTGTTCGGGGACTCGTTCTTCGGCGCGTCGCAGTCGTACCAGCCGAGCGGCTTGGTCGGGTCGGGCAGATTGCGGTCGCGGTAGGGCTGCTTGTTGCCCATGCAGTACGGCCAGCCGTGGTTGCCCGGCTTGGTGATGGCGGCGAAGGTGTCGTACTTCGCCGGGCCCCAGGTGGTCGACGGCGCACCGGCGTCCGGGCCGACCCAGCCCGCGTAGAGGATGTCCGTGGTCTTGTCGACGAAGATGCGCGCGGGGTTGCGCACACCCATCACGTAGATCTCGCCGCGGGTCTTGCCGCCGCCCTCGTCCGGCTCCTCGCCGGTGAAGAGGTTCCCCTCGGGGAGCGTGTACGTGCCGTCGTCCTCGGGGTGGATGCGCAGGATCTTGCCGTTGAGGTTGTTGGTGTTGCCCGCGGTGCGCCGCGCGTCCGCGAACGAGACGCCCTTGAAGGCCGGCTCCGGGTTGTTTCCGGAGTAACCGTCGCTGAAGCGGGAGGAGTTGTTGTCACCGGTCGCGATGTAGAGATTGCCCTTCGTGTCGAAGGCCATCCCGCCGCCCGCGTGGCAGCAGCTGTGGATCTGCACCGGCCACTTCAGCAGCACCTTCTCGCTCGCCAGATCCAGCTTGTTGGTGGCAAGATCCAGTGTGAAGCGGGAGACATAGCGTTCGGCCATATGCGTGTCGCGGTTGATCCGCGAGTGGGGTGTGTAGTGCAAATACACCCAGCCGTTGGTCATGAAGTCGGGGTCGAGTTCGATGCCGAGCAGGCCCTCCTCGACCTTGATCAGCTCGTCGCCGCCGCCCTTGTTGCCGAAGACCGTGAGCGCGCCCGCGGCCGTCACCTTCTTCGTCTTCGGGTCGTAGACGTGGATCTCGCCCTTGCCCTTGCCGATGTCCGGGTTGTTCCAGTCGGTGATCACCGGCTGGGAGGAGTCGGCGCCGCCGCGGCCGATGTAGAGGATCCGCCCGTCGGGGGCGGCGACCAGGCCGTGCGGCTCGCCGATCTGGTCGTTCCGGCCGGGCTGGTTGGGCTGTGTGACCCGCTCCGCCGTGTAGTTGGCGGTGATGGTGGCCTTGCAGTCGGCCCGCGAGATCCGGGTCGTCCAGGCCAGTGCGCCGCGCAGATGGTCGCGGAAGTCGGTCTCGGAGTACGAGTCGACCGTGCCGCCCATGCCGGTGTAGAAGGAGCGGCCGCCGTCGTAGTCTCGGCACCAGGAGACCGGGTGGTCCCAGCCGTTGGCGCCCTGGCCCGGCTGGTAGGAGTTCTCCTTGACCCGGGCCACCGTGTGGACCGAACCGGACGGGTTCACCGCCCAGTTGAACCACTTGTCGGGCCGCTTCCAGTTGAGCGGAAGGCTCTTCGTGGCGGGGTGCTGCCGGTCGCCGATCTCGACGACCGCGCGCTGCGCCGTCGCCGGGGAGGTCGTGGGCCGGGCGCCGACCAGTCCGGTGAACCAGTCCGAGTACGGCTCCGTACGGGCCGCGTCATGGACGCCGACGAACCCGCCGCCGGCCTCCATGTACGCCTCCAGGCCCGCCTCCTGCTCCGGATCGAGCACATCGCCGCCGCCGGTCAGGAAGACCACGGCGTTGTACCGTCCGAGCTTCTTGGCGTTGGTGAAGACGGAGGCGTCGTCGGTGGCCTCGGTGCGGAACCGGCCGGCGGCCGGACCCGAGAGCCCGATCTGCTCGATCGCCGCGATCCCGGCGTCGACGGTCGGCGACTCCTCGGCGGCCGAGGCGTGGAAGACCAGCACCCGTACGTTCGCGCCGCCGGGCGGTGACGGCAGGGACAACGTTGTCCGGACTGTCCCGGGACTCGACTGCACGCCGCTCTGCACTCCCGGATCGGGCCGCGCCATGGCCGCGTTCCCGCCGAGCAGCGACGCGCCGAGCGCCCCCGTGAGCAGGACGGCGGCCGTGGCGCGCCGCCGTCTCGACCGGTGATGTGGTGCGCGGTGCATATGTTCACCCACCCCTCATTGGTCACAGCAACAGGCGTGAAGCTAGACCTCTTTCGGTGCGTCGCCAATAGGTATGACCGCAATCCGACGAACTTTGTCCTGGGTGTGGAGAAACGAAGATCACCCGGCTACCGTGTGCCGCCCGGCCTGATTTCCGCCCGGCCAATGTCCGATCGGTACTGGGGAGTTCACATGGACAGACGGAGCTTCAACCGGCGCCTGCTCGCGGGAGGCGCGGCCGCCGCGGCCGGCGCGACATCGTTGTCGTTCGCCGCCGCCCCTGATGCGACCTCCGCCACGTCCGCCGCGGCCGAGGACGTCCCGAAGACCGCCCCGGCCGGCGGCGCCGTACGCCATCTCAAGCTGTACGCCGAGAAACTGGCCGACGGTCAGATGGGCTACGGACTGGAGAAGGGCAAGGCGGCCATCCCCGGGCCGATGATCGAGCTGATCGAAGGCGACACGCTGCACATCGAGTTCGAGAACACCATGGACGTGCCCGCCAGCCTCCATGTCCACGGTGTCGACTACGACATCGCGAGCGACGGCACCAAACTGAGCCGCAGCCATGTGGAGCCGGGCGGCACCCGCACGTACACCTGGCGCACCCACACCCCGGGCAAGCGCAAGGACGGCACCTGGCGGCCGGGCAGCGCGGGCTACTGGCACTACCACGACCACGTCGTGGGCACCGACCACGGGACGGGCGGGATCCGCAAGGGGCTCTACGGCCCCGTGGTGGTGCGCAGGAAGGGCGACATCCTCCCGGACAAGCAGTTCACGATCGTCTTCAACGACATGACGATCAACAACAGACCGGCCCACCAGGGGCCGGACTTCCAGGCCACGGTGGGCGAGCGGGTGGAGATCGTCATGATCACCCACGGCGAGTACTACCACACCTTCCATATGCACGGTCACCGCTGGGCCGACAACAGGACGGGCCTGCTCACCGGCCCTGACGACCCCTCACGCGTCATCGACAACAAGATCACCGGCCCGGCCGACTCCTTCGGCTTCCAGATCATCGCGGGCGAGCACGTGGGCGCCGGCGCCTGGATGTACCACTGCCATGTGCAGAGCCACTCGGACATGGGCATGGCCGGGCTCTTCCTGGTGGCGAAACCGGACGGCACGATCCCCGGGTACGAACCGCACCACCCCGCGGCGGAGGCCGAAGGGGCCGCCGGGGAGCACGAGCACTGACGGACCGCTCGGAGCGGACCCTCGCCCGGGCCACCTCGGTGAGAGGCCCGCTCAGCGGTCGAAGTTCTCCCGGCACAGGCTGGTGAGCGAGGGATCCGCGAGGCCCCGGGAGTCGTTGCAGAGCCTGCCCATGTCGTAGTGGGGACGGGGGCGCACCGGCGGGCGTACGCCGGTGTCCGGTCGCGTCGCACGGGGCGGCCGGGGCTTCGGCGGGGTCTGGCGGGCCGGGGGCCCGGCCTGTACGTCGTCACGGCGCGGCGGCACGGGACGGGGCCGGGCACCGTCGCGGGGAGCCGGCGCGGCAGGCGTCGCGGAGCTCGCGCCGTCGGACTTCGCGCCGTCGGACTTCGCCAGCTCCGCCCGCGCCGATGCCTGCCCCGGAGCCGGCGCGGTCGCGGGCGGTGCGAGCGGCGACGCGGAGGCTTCGCCGGCCGGGGTGAGCCCGGGCGGTGGAGCGGCCGGCTCCCGGGCACCGGAACCGTGACCGGACACGGAGACACAGCCGGTGGCGGCGAGCAGGGCGAGCAGAGCGACGGGCATGATCCGGAGGCGCATCCGCCCACCCTGCCGCAGGGACGGCGCGGCACGGTAGCGGCTCCCGGCGGGTCCACCATGACGAGTGACCGGGCGGACCGCGGGCGACGGCGGAAATCGGATGGACAACCCGCGCCGCGGACCGGTGTGATGAGCGACGTCGTTCACATCGGCGTTCCTGACGGGGAGTTGCTGATGTCGACAGGCGGTGACGACGAAGTCGCCATCGACGAGGAGCTGGTGCGCCGGCTGCTCGACGCGCAGTTCCCCCACTGGTCGGACCTGCCCATCGCGTCGGTGCCGGTCTCCGGCATGGACAACGCGACGTTCCGGCTGGGCGACCGCCTGTCCGTACGGCTGCCGCGCTTCCCCCGGTGGGCCGGCCAGGTCGAGCGCGAGCACGAGCACGAGTGGCTGCCCCGGCTCGCCCCGTGTCTGCCGCTCCCCATGTCCAGGCCGGTCGCGATGGGCGGCCCCGGAGAGGGCTATCCCTTCCCCTGGTCGGTCTGCCGCTGGCTGGAAGGCGAGCCCGCGACGGCCAAGAGCCTGGCCGATCCGCTCGCCACGGCGACCGAGCTCGCCGGGTTCATCACCGCCCTCCAGGCGATCGACGCCACCGGCGGGCCCGACCCCCGATGGAGCAACGCGTTCCGCGGCGTGCCCCTGGGGGACGAGTGCGACTCGCCGGCTTCCGAGGCCCGCGTACGCCCCAGGATCGAGGCGCTGCGCCGGGCGGGTCTAGGGGGTGTCCGGTGGATCATGCTGGGCTCGCGGCGTCATGCCACTCCGTCTCCCGCGTTGTCGTCGGTCGCCAACTCCCCCGTAGCCCTCCGGGCACGGGAGGGGCCCCCACCGCGTTGTCTCTCTCCTCCGCCTTGGATCCGAAGCCCCATGACGCCGCTCCCTGATCCAGCCTGATCCACCGGACACCCCCTTGCCGACGCCGATGCCGTGACCGCCGTGTGGGAGGAGGCCCTCGCGGCTCCCGCGTCGGACGGACCACCCGTGTGGATCCACGGCGACCTCACGACCGGCAATCTGCCGGCGGTCGACGGCCGGCTGAGCGCGGTCATCGACTTCGGGACCCTGGCGGTCGCGGACCCCGCGGTCGATCTGCTGCCCGCGTGGACGTTCCTGCCCGCCGAGGCCCGCGGCGTCTTCCGCGAGGCGCTCGGCGTGGACGACGCGACCTGGGCGCGGGGCCGCGGCTGGGCGCTGGCCGGCTCCCTGCCCGTACCCGACGACCCCTTCTTCGCCGCCGACCCGGCACGCGTGACCACGGCACCGGACCGCCTCGATCAGCTCGTCGCCGACCTCTGAACCCGCCGGCGGAGCCGCCCGACGAGTCGCGGCCGACGAGTCGCGGCCGACGAGCCGCGCCCGAGGAGCCGCGCCCGAGGAGTCCGCGGTGCGTGCGGACACCCACGCGGCACGACCGGCACTGCGTGCGGCGGGGCGCGATCGGTAGCAGACTCGGGAGAAACCGAGGAAAGGGCGACGTACCGTGCTCACCACCCGCTATGTCACAGGCTCCCCGAACTGGATCGATCTCGGCACCCCCGACATCGAGGGCGCGAGCGCCTTCTACGGCGGTCTCTTCGAGTGGACCTTCCAGTCCGCCGGCCCGCAGGCGGGCGGCTACGGGATGTTCCAGCTCGGCGGGCGCACCGTGGCCGCGGGCATGACCGTACCCCCGGAGCAGGGGCCCGCCGCCTGGAACCTCTACTTCCAGTCGCCCGACGCAGCCGCCACCGCCCAGCGGGTCAGGGACGGCGGTGGCAGCGTCTCCGCCGAGCCGATGGACGTCTTCGACGCGGGCCGCATGGCGGTCTTCGCCGACCCCGCGGGCGTGGCCTTCTCCACCTGGCAGCCGGGCACCAACAAGGGCCTGGACGTGGTGAACGGCGTGGGCACGCTGCGCTGGGCCGAGCTCTACACCCCCGACACCCAGGCCGCGTTCGCCTTCTACCGCTCGGTCTTCGGCTGGGAGGAGTACGGCATCCCGATCCCGGGCGGTGACACGTACACCACGGTCAACCCCCATGGCGCGGGCCCCGAAGGCATGTTCGCCGGCCTCGTCCCGCTGGAGACCGACCCGGCGGAAGCGGCCGACGGCCCCTACTGGCTCCCGTACTTCGAAGTCGCCGACACGGACGCAACCGTTGCGCGCGCCGAGGAGCTCGGCGGTAAGGTCCGCCTGGCGCCGCTCGACCTGGAGGACGTCGGCCGCATCGCGAAGCTCGCGGACCCGTACGGGGCGCGCTTCGCGGTCATGAAGAGCGAGCCGAGCGAGGGGCAGGCGTGTTGATCGCTCGTTGACGCGGCGTTTATCGGCGACGGGCAACGTGTCGGGCATGCCGATCAACACGACCACGGTGTCCGCCACGCCCGACGAAGAGTTCTCCTGGCAGGAGAACGCCCTCTGCGCGCAGGTCGGCCCTGAGTTCTTCTTCCCCGCTCCCGGCTCCTCGACCCGCGAGGCCAAGCAGTTGTGCCGCGCGTGCGAGGGGCGGGTGGCATGCCTGGAGTACGCGCTGGCGAACGACGAGCGGTTCGGGGTGTGGGGCGGGATGTCGGAGAAGGAACGCGGCAGGCTACGGCGCGGCGCGCACCAGCGGCGCGGATGACGGCACGGCCGTCGCGTAGGCGGCCCCGGCCGAGGCACGGCATCGCCTTCGCCATCACCGTCGCGAACCGCACGTGCGCCTCCAGCGGCAG
Organism: Streptomyces sp. FIT100; assembly: GCF_024584805.1. NCBI lineage: Bacteria > Bacillati > Actinomycetota > Actinomycetes > Kitasatosporales > Streptomycetaceae > Streptomyces > Streptomyces sp. FIT100. The sequence goes on from NZ_CP075715.1 coordinate 7,144,062, forward strand.
CTCCGCCATCTGCACCGCGGGCAAGGCGGCCACCGCCGAGTGGACGGACCTGGCCGTCCGGCTCTTCGCGGGCCGGTGGCTCAGCCTGCCGGGATGCGGAACGTCTCCCCGTACATCCGCCACTCCAGCGGAGCCGACAGCTCCATGTTGCCGTCGCGCAGGAACACCCGCTGCGCGGTGTCGATACGGGACGTGTCGCGCTGCGCGGTGGTGAGCCTGGCCCTGATCGCGGCCCTGCCCTCGTCCAGGAAGGCGTTGAGGTACGCCGTCTCGTCGCCGCCCTCCGCGGCGGTGCGCGCCTTCTTCATCGCCGCCTGCCGGATGCCGTAGAAGCCGTCCGCCTCCAGACCGGGGCCGTGCAGCACCATCGCGTCGTAGTAGACGAACTGGCCCAGCGTGCCGAGGCCGTCCATCTTCGCGAGCCGGACGGCCGGGTCGAAGTAGAGGCGGTCGCGGGTCTCGTCCTGAGCCTTGCGGAAGGCCGGGTCCTGCGCCTCGCGTGCCCAGGCGTCGGTGAAGCCGGGATCGAGGCCCTCGTGCGCGTCGGTGCCGTCGACCTCGCGGAGGGCGGGGAGGTAGCGGGCGAGGCCGTTGTCCGGGTGCGCGGCGGTGTACGCCTCGACGAGTTGCAGCATGTCGTTCGTGCCGGAGCAGAAGCCGATGATCCCCGCGGTGTACCCGTTGCCGTCGCCGAGGTCGGTGATGGCGCCGTAGCGGCTGCGCCAGTCGAGCGTCGAATGGTCCGCGCTGGCCACGAGCCGCGCCGCGATCTCCTTCTTGCCGGGCGCCGCGAGGCCCGGCGGCAGCTTCGCTATCCGGGCCTCCAGCGCCTTCTGCTCGGCCGCCGAGCCCGACTCCAGCGGGTTCGGCGCGCCGCTCGGCCGCTGGGCCGCCGGGTACGGCCGGTCGGCGAGCGGAACGTCCGGATCGCCGACCGCGCCGATGACGAAGGACACGGCTGCGGCGGCCGGGACGGCGACGAGGAGGACACGGGTCACAGGCTTCACGCGGCACAGCGTACGGTCCGCCTCCACCTGCGAGAACGCCCCGTCCTCGGAAAGTTCCCGCAGCGACGGCGGCCCGGCGCCGGGGGAGCGCCGCCCGTGCGCCGGTGGATCCGTGACGGCACCCCAGGCCCCTGCGCGCCGGGCGCCCCGGACACACGTCCCGGTCCGCACCCCCGGCCATCGCCCGCCGGCCATCGCCCGCCGTCCCGCGCCCACCCGGCCGCACGCGACCGGGTCCGCGCTCGTGCGTCAACCGGCCGTCAGCCGGCCGCGCGGGCCGCCATCCTGGCCTTGCGGGCCGCGAGCTTCTCGTCGAACTTGCTGGCTTCGGAGTCCAGCCCGCCCATGTACAGGCCCAGTTCCTCCTGCGCCTTGGCGCCCTCGGGGCCGAGCCCGTCGATGTCCATGACCTTCAGGAAGCGCAGCACCGGCTGGAGCACGTCGTCGTGGTGGATGCGCATGTTGTAGATCTCGCCGATCGCCATCTGCGCGGCCGCACGCTCGAAGCCCGGCATGCCGTGCCCCGGCATACGGAAGTTGACCACGACGTCGCGCACGGCCTGCATCGTCAGATCAGGGGCGAGCTCGAACGCCGCGCCCAGCAGGTTCCGGTAGAAGACCATGTGCAGGTTCTCGTCCGTGGCGATCCGCGACAGCATCCGGTCGCAGACCGGGTCGCCCGACTGGTGGCCGGTGTTGCGGTGCGAGATGCGCGTCGCCAGCTCCTGGAAGGCGACGTACGCCACGGAGTGCAGCATCGAGTGGCGGTTGTCGGACTCGAACCCCTCCGACATGTGCGACATCCGGAACTGCTCCAGCTTGTCCGGGTCGACCGCGCGCGAGGCGAGGAGGTAGTCGCGCATGACGATGCCGTGCCGGCCCTCCTCCGCCGTCCAGCGGTGCACCCACGTGCCCCAGGCGCCGTCGCGGCCGAAGAGCGTGGCGATCTCGTGGTGGTAGCTCGGCAGGTTGTCCTCGGTGAGCAGGTTCACGACGAGGGCGATCTTGCCGATGTCGGTGACCTTGGACTGGCCGGGCTCCCAGGGCTCGCCGTCCTCGAAGAAGCCCGGGAAGTTCCGCCCGTCGGTCCACGGCACGTACTCGTGCGGCATCCAGTCCTTGACGACCTTGAGGTGCCGGTTGAGCTCCTTCTCCACCACCTCTTCCAGCGCGTACAGCAGCCGGGCGTCGGTCCACGCTTCCGAACTGCCGAGGTGGGGAGAGGTGATCGTCACGGGTGCTCCTGGGGGACGCGGAGAAGTGTCAGGGACGCATGCAGTGCTGAAGCCGTGGGCAACCCGCCCGACGGTGCCGGGGAAGGCGGGCTACCTACGGCTTCGTAGGTTACGAAACCGTAGGTTAAAGGTCCGGTAAGCCATGGGCCAAGCCGGGCACTGTTATGTCCCCGTACGTTCTGCTATGCCTGCAGGTCCCGCAGGCGCACCGAGAGACATGTCACGCAGCCTTCGAGCTTCTCGAACTCACTGATGTCCACCTGAACCGGGTCATAGCCCAGGTCCGCGAACAGCTCCGCCGTCTTCGGCGCGCTCGCCGCCATCAGCAGTTTCCCGCCGCCGAGCAGCACCACGTGCGCACCCGGCTCCTCCGGCACCGGCAGGAACCGAGGGAAGAGCGAGGGCCGCTCCACCAGCGGTCCGTACCCGATCACCGTCCCGTCCGGCAGCGCCGTCACCGCGGACTTCAGATGGAGCACCTTCGACACGGGTACGGGGACGACACGCGCCCCGAGCGGCTCGAAGGCCGCCCTGAGCTGCTGGACGCCCGCGGCGTTGGTCCGCCCGCCCCGGCCCACGTACACCGTGTCGCCGATCTTGAGCACATCGCCGCCTTCGAGGGTGCCCGGCGGCCACACCCAGTTGACGGAGCAGCCGAGCCGGGCCAGCGTCTCCTCGACGGCCGTCGTCTCCGGCCTGCGGGACTCCGCCCCGGGCCGGCTGATCAGCGCCACGTTCCGGAACATCACGACCGTGTCCTCGACGAAGACGCCGTCCGGGCAGTCGTCGGCCGGCGTGGTCTCCACGGTCTCCCAGCCGTGCTCGCGCAGGGCCGCCACGTACGCCTCCCACTGCGCGAGCGCCGCCGCCGCATCGACGGGGCGGCGCTCGACATGGGTGACCAGGCCCTCGGCCAGACGTGGGCTCGGGCGGCGGACGAGGGCTTTTCTGCTCGGCACGATTCCTCCTGGGAGGTTCGGGGGTGACGGCGCCATGATGAGCGCCGTCTACCCGGTGCCGTAAGGACCCACTCGGGGGCGAGCGGGCCGCCGCCGGTCATTCGGCCGCCTGCGCACCCACCTCCTCGGGCGTCGTCGGCCGCAGCTCGCCGTCGAGCAGCAGCCAGCGGGTGATCCCGACGGACTCCAGGAACCGCACATCGTGGCTGGCCACGATCAGCGCCCCCTCGTACGCCTCCAGCGCCGTCGTCAGGCTGCGCACGCTCGCCATGTCCAGGTTGTTGGTCGGCTCGTCCAGCATCAGCAGCTGCGGAGCGGGCTCCGCGAGCAGCAGCGCCGCCAGCGCGGCACGGAAGCGCTCCCCGCCGGACAGCGTCCCGGCCGGGCGGTCCGCCCGCGCCCCCCTGAACAGGAACCGGGCCAGCCGCGCCCGGATCGCGTTGTCCGTCGCCGCGGGCGCGAACCGGGCCACGTTCTCGACCACGCTCAGCTCGTCGTCGAGGACGTCGAGCCGCTGCGGCAGGAAGCGCAACGGAACCTGGGCGTCCACCTCGCCCGCGACCGGCGCCAGCTCCCCGGCGACCGTACGAAGCAGCGTCGTCTTGCCCGCGCCGTTCCGCCCGACGAGCGCGATCCGCTCCGGTCCGCGGAGCTCGAACTCGCCCGTGATCCGCGCCCCGTACGCCAGCTCCACGGCGGACAGCCGCAGCACACCGCGGCCCGGATGCACCTTCGTGTACGGCAGCTCGACGCGGATCTCGTCGTCGTCGCGCACCGCGTCGACCGCCGCGCCGAGCCGCTCCTTCGCCTCGGCCAGCCGCTCGGTGTGCATGGTGCGCTGCTTGCCGGCCGAGACCTGGGCCTCCCGCTTGCGGGCACCCATCACGATCTTCGGCTCGCGCTTGCTCTCGAACATCTTCTGGCCGTAGCGCTTGCGACGGGCCAGTTTGACCTGGGCGTCGGCCAGTTCGCGCTTCTGCCGCTGCACATCGGCCTCCGCGACGCGCACCATGCGCTCGGCGGCGTCCTGCTCCACGGCCAGCGCCTGCTCGTAGTCGGAGTACGTGCCGCCGTACCAGGTCACCTCGCCGTCGCGCAGATCCGCGATCTGGTCGACCCGCTCCAGCAGTTCGCGGTCGTGGCTGACCACGACCATCACCCCGGACCAGGCCGCGACGGCGTCGTACAGCCGCTCGCGCGCGTACAGATCGAGGTTGTTGGTCGGCTCGTCGAGCAGCAGCACGTCCGGACGGGCCAGCAGCAGCGCGGCCAGCCGCAGCAGCACGCACTCGCCGCCCGACATCTCGCCCACGGTCCGGTCGAGGCCGATGTGGCCGAGCCCGAGCTGGTCGAGCGTGGCGCGGGTGCGCTCCTCCACGTCCCAGTCGTCACCGACCGCCGCGAAGTGCTCCTCGCGGACGTCACCCGCCTCGATGGCGTGCAGCGCGGCCCGGGTCGCGGCGACACCGAGCGCCTCGTCGACGCGCAGGCCGGTGTCGAGGACCAGGTTCTGCGGCAGATACCCGACCTCGCCCGCGACCCGCACGGTGCCGTCGCCGGGGGTGAGCTCGCCCGCGATCAGCCGGAGCAGCGTCGACTTCCCGGCGCCGTTCAGGCCGATGAGGCCGGTCCTGCCGGAGCCGACGGCGAGCTGGAAGCCGTCGAGGACGGGGGTGCCGTCGGGCCAGGAGAAGGAGAGCGAGGTGCAGGTGATGGAGGTGGGAAAAGTAGACACGAGGGTCTCCCTGTTGCGAGGGGAAGGGCATGGGCAACGGGTGAGACACCGGTGAGGACAGCACAAAGGCCCTGGTCCGGAGAGACGGGACGGCTCGTACGCCGAGGTCGTACACACGGGCACGCGGGCGGATGCCGCGGCACACGGTGTCTCAGGACCTCAGACGAGCAACGTCCTACTCCTATCGACGACTACAGGGCCGATGAAGACGCTACGCCCGGCCGGGAGGCGGGGCAAACGAATTGATGCGAGTGCGGTGGGAAGAGGGCACTCAGAGGAGGTTCAGGGGACTCAGGGGGAGGACGACCGGGGGAGAGCGGTCAGCAGGCGTCGCGCATCAGCTCGGCGAGGTCCTCGTCCAGGTCCATGAAGAGGTGCTCGCGCCCGGCCGGCACCAGCTCCTCGGCCCGCTTGAGGAAGCGCCGCAGCTCGGAGGTGCGGATGTGCACCATCGCCGTGCCCTCGACGGCGTGGAACTCCAGCACCGTGCGGTCGTAGCCGTACGGCCGTACCCGCACGTCCCCCACGCCCGCGGGCGCCTCCATGCCCTCCGTGAGCAGTTCGCGGGCGAACGCCCAGGACACCTCGGTGCCCTCCAGGGTCGCCGGAGCCGGGAACTCCATGCTGACGGCGAACGGATCGGCCCGGTCGTAGCGGAGGGTCGCTGGTACGGATTCCATCTGTGGTGCCGAGGCGACCAGACGGGCCTGCACGGCCTGCTCGATGACGGTGGACAAGGGCCTGCTCCCTCTCTTCGTTACAGCGCGGCGACGTCTCCACGCACCGGGAAAGACGGTGGAACGACGAATTCCGTGCATTGGGAGGGGGAGGTCGTCGGCGTGAGCTGTGTCACCGCCGCAGGCGTTCCGGACCGGACCGGACCGGGAGGGTCGGCTACGTCCGCGCGCCATGACGGACCTGTGCGGGGCGGCACTGCCGCGGTCGTCGCGGCGCCGGTCCGCGCGGCGCCCGGCGGCGACCCGGCCCGGGGCGCCTTCCGGCGGGCGTGTGCACCTTTCGCGACCGCACGCACGGAGTCGCGGGCGGCGGTGACTACCGCACTGGTGAGCCGTTCCCTCGGGTGGCCGCGGTCGCCCGAGGCGGCGGTCGCAGCCGGCGGACCGTTGACACCGGGTCGTACGAAACCGTCGACCGCACGCCCGGCTTCCGGCGCTGGGCGCCGGGGAAGGAGCGCCGGGTGGCGCGCCTGGCTGGCGCTTCAGGGCTTGTGGGGCTCCGGAGCGCCGGGGTTCAGGCGTTCCCGGCGGGCGGCTGCTGCTTGTAGCGCCCCAGCTCCGGTGCCGTCTTCGTCGCGACGAACTCCGTGATCCGGTACGTGCACACACCACCGGTGACGAAGGGGTCGGCCGCCGCGATCGCCTCGATCCGCGCCCGGTCGTCCCCGACGGCCAGCAGCACCCCGCCGTCGCGCGGGTTCTTGCGGCCGGACGCGATGACCACGCCCTCCTCGTACAGGCGGTTCAGCCAGTCCAGATGAGCCGCGTGGAACGCGTCCACCTGCTCGACGGGCGCGGTGTAGGTCAACTCCATGACGAACATGATCGGCAGATTAGCCGGGTGTCTAAGGTGGGGCACATCATGACCACCATCAGGACACCCGCCGACGAGGCCGAGGCCAGGGCCGTCCAGGACGAGCTGCGCGCCCGTGTCCTCCTCGACGAGCCGGGACCGCCGCCGGGCAGCGGTCTGGTCACCGGCGTCGACGTGGCCTACGACGACGAGCGCGACGTCGTCGTCGCGGCCGCCGTCGTCCTCGACGCCCGTACGCTCACGGTCGTCGAGGAGACCACCGCGACCGGCAAGGTCGCCTTCCCGTACGTGCCGGGGCTGCTCGCCTTCCGTGAGATCCCGACCGTGCTGGCCGCGCTGGAGTCCCTCACCGCCGGCCCCGGGCTGGTCGTCTGCGACGGCTACGGCCGGGCGCATCCGCGGCGGTTCGGCCTTGCCAGCCACCTCGGTGTGCTCACCGGGCTGCCGGTGATCGGCGTCGCCAAGAACCCCTTCACCTTCGCGTACGAGGAGCCGGCCGCGGCGCGCGGCAGCTTCTCGCCGCTGGTAGCGGACGACGGCGAGGAGCTCGGCCGTGCGCTGCGCACCCGTGAGGGCGTCAAGCCCGTCTACGTCTCCGTCGGTCACCGCGTGTCCCTCGACAACGCCTGCGCCCACACCCTCGCCCTGGCCCCTGAGTTCCGCCTTCCGGAGACGACGCGCCGGGCGGACGCGCTGTGCCGGCGGGCGCTGAGGGAGACGACGGGCTGAGCCGCAGCGCGGTGGGGCCGCCTCCGTGTGCGGTCCGCCGGCCCCGCCTACCGCGTGTGCGCCACCCGGAACTCGATCCCCGCGTCCCGCAGGCGCCGCAGCAACGCGTCCCCCATCGCGACCGCCGTCGTCACCTGCCCCGCCGTCGGCGGCAGCTCGTCGAGCGCCAGGCTGAGCGCGGACTCGGCCAGCATCTTCGCCGTCTCGCCGTAACCGGGATCGCCGCCGGACACCTCCGTGAAGACCCGCCGCCCGCCGCCCTCGCCGACGAAGCGCACCCGGAACCAGCTGCGTTCGCGCTGCTCCGCGCCAGGGCCGCGGCCCGGCTCGTAACGGCTCATCAGCCACTCCCGCGCGGGCGGGACCTGGGCGAGCGCTGCGAGGGCGCCGAGCGCGGCCGGTGCCGCGAGGGCGACGGGGAGCGTGCGGACCGAGGCGTAGTGGCGGTACCGGAAGTCGGGGCCGTACCGCTCCAGGCCCGCCGCCGAGCGCGCGACGATCCGCGGGTCGAGCGTCGGCAGCGGCAGCGCCCACGCACCGGTCTCCCGGCTGAAGCGCGGGGCCCCGAGCGGTGCCCTGGCCCGCCGGCCCACCAGCCGCGGCTCGTGCAGCCGCCGCTCCCGCGCCGCCCGCAGGGCCTCGCGCTGCCGGCCCATGATGGTGACGGCGGAGGCGAAGGTGCCGCCGGAGAACATCCCGCCGCCGCTGACGAAACCGTCGACCCGCAGCGGCACGTCCTGTGGCAGCTGCTGGACGGTGAAGTACGCGCCCAGATCGTGCGGCACCGAGTCGAATCCGCACGCGTGCACGAGCCGTGCGCCGGTCTCGCGGGCGCGTGCGTCGTGCCGTACGAAGACGGTGTCGACGAACTCCTCCTCGCCGGTGAGGTCGGCGTAGTCCGTCCCGGCCTCGGCGCAGGCGGCGACGAGCGGCTCCCCGTACCACACATAGGGGCCGACGGTCGTGGCCACGACCCACGTCGACTCGGCCAGCTCGCGCATGGACTCCGGGTCGGAGGCGTCGGCGGTGATCAGGGGCAGCCGCGCGCAGCCGGGGTCGATCGCGGTGAGCCGCTCGCGCAGCCGCTCCAGCTTCGCCTCGCTGCGACCGGCGACGGCCCAGCGGCAGCCCGCGGGCGCATGGGCGGCGAAGTACTCCGCGGTGAGCCTGCCGACGAAGCCGGTGGCCCCGAAGAGGACGATGTCGTACGGCCGCTCGGGGCCGTTCCGGGTGTGTCCCTGCTGACTGTTCACTGACGCCTCCGCCGCTTCCGCCCCGCGCCCCCGGGGGCCTGTCCTTCGGATCGGCCCCGGCCCCGCGCCGATGTCGCTGGGCGAGGCTAGCGTGAGACGGAACAGTCCGCGCGACCGGGAGGACGGGGATGGCGGCACCACCGAAGGCGGCCCTGGCGAAATGGGAGAAGGTGCGGTCCTTTGCCCTGGGACTGCCGGGTGCGGGCGAGGAGTTTCCCTGGGGCGAGACCGTCGTCAAGGTCAACAAGAAGGTCTTCGTCTTCCTCGGTGTGACCGACGGCAGTTATCCCCTCGGGATGGGCGTCAAGCTCAAGGACGAGGCGATGCACGCCCATGCCCTGTCCTGCCCGGGCGCGGCGCCGTCGGGATACGGCCTGGGCAAGGCGGGGTGGGTGCAGATCCCGCTGGCGCAGAAGGGCGCTCCCGGTGCCGAAGTGCTCTGCGACTGGGTTGAGGAGAGCTACCGCGCCATCGCCACGAAGAAGCTGATCGCGGAGCTGGACGCGCGCTGACGCCCGGCGCGGCCGCCGCTGCGCGCCCGGGTTCACCGGTAGTCGTCGGGGTGGTCCTGCATCCAGACGTTGATGCGGTCGCGGGTCCCCACGAGTTCCTCCTGGTGCTTCTTGAGGTTCGGGTAGGTCCGGTCCGTGCCGAGGGTGTCGCGCAGCTCCGCGATCCAGGCGATGGGCTCGGGGAAGTGACCGGGGCCCTTGGGGTCGGCCTTCATGGCCCTGTCGAGCCCTTCCAGCTCGTCGTGGACGCGCCCGAGGAAGTAGGCGCACTGTCCTTCGCTCGTGCAGCTGTCGTCGAGCGTGGCCTGGAGGCCGGCGAAGGCGTCGCGGACCTGCTCGGGTCCCGGGGCGGGCTCTGCGGTGGGCAGCGTTCCGGCAGAGGGCTGCGTTCCGGTAGAGGGCTGCCCTTCGGCGGCGGCCTCGTCCCCGTCCCCGGCTTCGGCTTCGATCCCGGTCGTCTCCGGATCGCCGCCGGCCCCGGCACCGTCCTGCGGCGCGGACGCCGTGGCCGTCGTGGCCGTCGTGGGGGTGCCGTTCGCGCCCGGCGCCCCGCTGTCCGCGGAGGAGCAGGAGATCAGCAGTGCCGCCGGAAGTGCGACGAGCGCTGCGGCCCGGGCGGGGCGGGGTATACGCATGGAGTCTCCGCTTCCTGGATCCGGCGGGTCGGCAGACCTTACCGTCACAGGGGAAACAACCAAGCGCTTGCTTGTCCACAGGGCTTGTGCGAAGTGGAACGTGTTCCTAACATCGCTGATGTTACATCAGTTGTGTCATACCGCTGGGGGCTTGATGGCAGCGAGAACGAGCGGTTCCGGCGGTCCCGGCGACGAGCTCCGCGGCGCACCCGGCGACGGTGGGGACGGGCCCGGCGACGGCCTCGGCGAGGGGCCCGGCGAGGGGCCCGGCGGCAGCGGCCCACTGGCCGGAGTGCGCGTCGTCGAGCTGGCGGGGATCGGCCCCGGGCCCTTCGCCGCCATGCTCCTCGCCGACCTCGGCGCCGATGTCGTCCGGGTCGACCGGCCCGGCGGCGCGGGCCTCGCGATCAACCCGGCGTACGACCTCACGAACCGCAACAAACGGTCCGTACTGATCGACCTCAAGGCCGACGGCGGCCCCGCACAGGTCCTCGACCTGGCCGAGCGCGCCGACGTCCTGATCGAGGGATACCGCCCGGGGGTCGCCGAGCGGCTCGGCGTCGGCCCCGAGCAGTGCCACGCCCGCAACCCCCGGCTGGTCTACGGGCGGATGACCGGCTGGGGCCAGGAGGGCCCGCTCGCCCAGCGCGCGGGCCACGACATCACCTACATCGCCCTGACCGGCACCCTCGGCATGATCGGCAAGCCGGACGAGGCGCCCGCCGTCCCCGCCAACCTCCTCGGCGACTACGCGGGCGGCTCGCTCTACCTCGTCATCGGCCTGCTCGCCGCACTCCAGCACGCCCGCACCCCCGGCGGCACCGGCCAGGTCGTGGACGCGGCGATCGTCGACGGCGCCGCGCACCTCGCCACCATGATCCACGGGATGGTGGCCGCCGGAGGATGGCAGGACCGCCGCGGTGCCAATCTCCTCGACGGCGGCTGCCCCTTCTACGGGAACTACGCGACCGCCGACGGGGGATACATGGCGGTGGGCCCCCTGGAGCAGCGGTTCTACGACCAGTTCATCGAGCTGCTCGGCATCGGGGACGAGGCCCCGGCGCGCAAGGACTTCGCCCGCTGGGGCGAGCTGCGCGCTGCCGTCGCCGCCCGCTTCCTCGCGAAGACCCGGGCGGAGTGGACCGCGGTCTTCGAGGGCTCCGACGCCTGCGTCGCGCCCGTGCTGTCGCTCGCCGAGGCCCCCTCGCATCCGCATCTCGCGGCCCGCGGCACCTTTACCGACCACGGGGGCATCACCCAGCCGGCCCCCGCGCCACGCTTCTCCGCGACCCCGGGCTCCGTACGCAGGCCGCCGGCCCTCCCCGGCGCGGACACCGAAGAGGTCGCGCGCGACTGGGACGTACCGACTATCCGGCCGGATTTCCGGCAGCAGGGCGGGGAGCAGCAGCGATGACCATGAAACGGCAGATCTTCGGCGCCGACCACGAGGCGTTCCGCGAGATAGTGCGCACGTTCCTCGCCAAGGAGGTGCTGCCCCACTACGACCAGTGGGAGAAGGACGGCATCGTCCCGCGCGAGTCCTGGCGCGCGGCGGGCCGCCAGGGCCTGCTCGGCCTCGCGGTCCCCGAGGAGTACGGAGGCGGTGGGAACGCCGACTTCCGCTACAGCGCGGTGCTCGCCGAGGAGTTCGCCCGCGCGGGCGCGGCCGGCCTCGCGATCGGCCTGCACAACGACATCATCGGGCCCTATCTCACCTCGCTCGCGACCGAGGAGCAGAAGCGGCGCTGGCTGCCGGGCTTCTGCAGCGGCGAGATCATCACGGCCATCGCCATGACCGAGCCGGGCGCGGGCTCGGACCTCCAGGGCATCCGGACCACCGCCGAGGACCGGGGCGACCACTGGCTGCTCAACGGCTCCAAGACGTTCATCTCCAACGGCATCCTCGCCGACCTGGTGATCGTCGTCGCGAAGACCACCCCCGAGGGCGGCGCCAAGGGGTTGTCGCTGCTCGTCGTCGAGCGCGGCACGGCGGGCTTCGAGCGCGGGCGCAATCTCGACAAGATCGGCCAGAAGGCCCAGGACACCGCGGAGCTCTTCTTCACCGACGTCCGCGTCCCGAAGGAGAACCTGCTCGGCGAGCTCAACGGCGCCTTCGTCCATCTGATGACCAACCTCGCCCAGGAGCGGCTGAACATCGCGGTGGCCGGTATCGCCGCGGCCGAGTACCTGCTGGAGATCACCACCCGGTACGTGAAGGAGCGCGAGGCGTTCGGGCGCCCGCTCGCCAAGCTCCAGCACGTTCGCTTCGAGATAGCCGAGATGGCCACCGAGTGCGCCGTCACCCGCACCTTCCTCGACCGCTGCATCGTCGACCACTCCGACGGGGAGCTCGACGCGGTGCACGCCTCGATGGCCAAGTGGTGGGCCACGGAACTGCAGAAGCGCGTCGCCGACCGCTGCCTCCAGTTGCACGGCGGATACGGCTACATGAGCGAGTACCGGGTCGCGAAGGCGTTCACGGACGGCCGTATCCAGACGATCTACGGAGGCACGACGGAGATCATGAAGGAGATCATCGGCCGCTCCCTGCTCTCCTGACCTCCCCTTCCCCGGACCACCCCGCTCCTCCCCGGCCGAATTCGCCCACGCCCCGCACCCCCCACCCCCAGCCTCGACTTCACCCTCACCCTCACCCCCCTCCACGTCACGTACGTCATGCGAAAGGCTCTGCTGTGAGTACCGAAGCGTTTGTGTACGACGCGATCCGCACCCCGCGCGGCCGCGGCAAGGCAGGCGGCGCCCTGCACGGCACCAAGCCCATCGACCTCGTCGTCGGTCTGATCCACGAGATGCGCGCCCGCTTCCCCGAGCTCGACCCGGCGGCGATCGACGACATCGTGCTCGGTGTCGTCGGCCCGGTCGGCGACCAGGGCTCCGACATCGCCCGGATCGCCGCCATCGCCGCCGGGCTGCCCGACTCGGTCGCCGGCGTCCAGGAGAACCGCTTCTGCGCCTCGGGCCTCGAAGCGGTCAACATGGCGGCGATGAAGATCCGCTCCGGCTGGGAGGAGCTCGTCCTCGCCGGCGGCGTCGAGTCGATGTCGCGCGTGCCGATGGCCTCCGACGGCGGTGCCTGGTTCGCCGACCCGATGACCAACTTCGCCACCGGCTTCGTGCCGCAGGGCATCAGCGCCGACCTGATCGCCACGATCGAGGGCTTCTCCCGCCGTGACGTCGACGAGTACGCGGCGCTCTCCCAGGAGCGTGCGGCGGCTGCCTGGAAGGACGGCCGCTTCGACCGCTCCGTCGTCCCCGTCAAGGACCGCAACGGACTGGTCGTGCTCGACCGCGACGAGCACATGCGCCCGGGGACCACCGCGGACTCGCTCGCCTCCCTCAAGCCGTCGTTCGCGGGCATCGGCGACCTGGGCGGCTTCGACGCCGTCGCCCTCCAGCGCTACCACTGGGTGGAGCAGATCGACCACGTCCACCACGCGGGCAACTCGTCCGGCATCGTGGACGGCGCCTCCCTCGTCGCGATCGGCTCGAAGACGATCGGCGAGCGGTACGGACTCACACCGCGCGCCCGGATCGTCTCCGGGGCGGTCTCCGGCTCCGAGCCCACCATCATGCTCACCGGACCGGCCCCCGCCGCCCGCAAGGCGCTCGCCAAGGCCGGACTGACCATCGACGACATCGATCTGATCGAGATCAACGAGGCGTTCGCCGCCGTCGTGCTGCGCTTCGTCCGCGACATGGGGATTTCCCTGGACAAGGTGAACGTCAACGGCGGCGCGATCGCACTCGGCCACCCGCTGGGCGCCACCGGCGCGATGATCCTCGGCACCCTCGTCGACGAACTGGAGCGGCAGGACAAGCGGTACGGCCTTGTCACGCTCTGCGTCGGCGGCGGCATGGGCATCGCCACCGTCGTCGAACGACTCTGACCCTCCCGGCCCTCCGCCCTCCACCGCACTTCACGGCGCCTCCCCCTTCTTACGGAGCAGCAGCAATGACCGAGAGCACGACCATCCGCTGGGAGCAGGACGAGACCGGGATCGTCACCCTCGTCCTCGACGACCCCAACCAGTCCGCCAACACCATGAACCAGGCGTTCAAGGACTCCATCGCGGCGATCGCCGACCGCGCCGAGGCCGAGAAGGACGCGATCCGCGGCATCATCTACACCTCCGCCAAGAAGACCTTCTTCGCGGGCGGCGACCTCAAGGACATGATCAGGCTCCGTCCCGAGGACGCCCGGCTCGCCTTCGACACCGGCACCGCGATCAAGAACTCCCTGCGCCGCATCGAGACCCTCGGCAAGCCCGTCGTCGCGGCCGTCAACGGCGCCGCGCTCGGCGGCGGTTACGAGATCGCGCTCGCCTCCCACCACCGCATCGCCCTCGACGCGCCCGGTTCCAAGATCGGCCTGCCCGAGGTCACGCTCGGCCTGCTCCCGGCCGGCGGCGGCGTCACCCGCACCGTACGCCTCATGGGCATCGCGGACGCGCTGCTGAAGGTGCTGCTCCAGGGCACCCAGTACACCCCGAAGCGGGCGCTGGAGAACGGCCTCGTCCACGAAGTCGCCGCGACGCCCGAAGAGATGCTCGCCAAGGCGCGCGCCTTCATCGACGCCAACCCCGAGTCGCAGCAGCCGTGGGACGTCAAGGGCTACAAGATCCCCGGCGGCACGCCGTCGAACCCCAAGTTCGCCGCCAACCTGCCCGCCTTCCCCGCCAACCTGAAGAAGCAGCTGAACGGCGCCCCGTACCCGGCCCCGCGCAACATCCTCGCCGCGGCCGTCGAGGGCTCCCAGGTCGACTTCGAGACCGCGCTGGCCATCGAGGCCCGGTACTTCACCGAGCTGGTCACCGGCCAGACCGCGAAGAACATGATCCAGGCGTTCTTCTTCGACCTCCAGGCCGTCAACTCCGGCGCCAGCCGCCCCAAGGGCGTCGAGCCGCGCCGGGTCCGCAAGGTCGCCGTGCTCGGCGCCGGGATGATGGGCGCGGGCATCGCGTACGCCTGCGCCAAGGCCGGGATCGACGTCGTCCTGAAGGACGTCAACGCCGACGCCGCCCAGCACGGCAAGGCATACTCGCAGAAGCTGCTCGACAAGGCCGTGAGCCGCGGCCGCAGGACCGAGGCGGAGCGCGACGAGCTGCTCGCCCGGATCACCCCGACCGCCGACCCCGCCGGCCTCGCGGGCTGCGACGCCGTCATCGAGGCGGTGTACGAGGACCCGGCGCTCAAGCACAAGGTGTTCCAGGAGATCCAGGACGTTGTCGAGCCCGACGCGCTGCTCTGCTCCAACACCTCCACCCTGCCGATCACCCTGCTCGCCGAGGGCGTCGAGCGGCCCGCCGACTTCATCGGGCTGCACTTCTTCTCGCCCGTCGACAAGATGCCGCTCGTCGAGATCATCAAGGGCGAGCGGACCGGCGACGAGGCGCTCGCCCGCGCCTTCGACCTGGTGCGCCAGATCGGAAAGACGCCGATCGTCGTCAACGACTCGCGCGGCTTCTTCACCTCCCGCGTCATCGGGCAGTTCATCAACGAGGGCGTGGCGATGGTCGGCGAGGGCGTCGAGCCCGCGTCGGTCGAGCAGGCGGCCGCGCAGGCCGGATACCCGGCGAAGGTGCTCTCGCTGATGGACGAGCTCACCCTCACCCTGCCGCGGAGGATCCGCAACGAGACCAGGCGGGCCGTCGAGGAGGCGGGCGGCACCTGGACCGCCCACCCGGCCGACGCGGTCATCGACCGGCTGGTCGACGACTTCGCCCGCACGGGACGCAGCGGCGGCGCCGGCTTCTACGACTACGTGGACGGCAAGCGGACCGGCCTGTGGCCGGGCCTGCGCGAGCACTTCGCCGGGCAGGACGCCGCGGCCGTGCCGTTCGAGGACATGAAGGAGCGGATGCTCTTCTCCGAGGCCCTGGACTCGGTCCGCTGCCTGGAGGAAGGCGTCCTCACCTCGGTCGCCGACGCCAACATCGGCTCCATCATGGGCATCGGCTTCCCGGCCTGGACGGGCGGCGTCCTCCAGTACATCAACGGTTACGAGGGCGGTCTGCCCGGCTTCGTCGCCCGCTCGCGCGAACTGGCCGCGACGTACGGCGAGCGCTTCGAGCCGCCGGCGCTGCTGGTGGAGAAGGCGGAGCGGGGCGAGATCTTCACGGATGCGTGAGCCGTCGCCGCCGACGGCGGGGTGATGGCGCGACGGTGAGGTGACGCCGCGACGGCGGGGTGACGGGCGCCGGTGAGGCGACGGGCGACGGGCCCCTGTGCATCGCACGGGGCCGTCGCCTCGTCGGCGTCAGCGGCGATCCCCCTCTGGGGCGCCCCGGGTTCCCGGGCGGCGACGCTTCCACCGAGGGCACGGCCGCCCTGGACGTCTTCCTCGTGATCGGCTTCGGGCTGGCGATCCTGCTCGTCGACCGGGTGGGGCGCGTCCCGCTCCAGCTGACCGGCTTCGCCGTGATGACCGGCGCGCTCTGCCTCCTCGCCGCGACGGCCCAGCTCTCCGGCGGCGCAGAGGCCCATCTCGTCCTGGTCTTCCTGGGCTTCGCCCTGTTCAACACCTTTATGAACATGGGCCCCAACGCCACGACGTTCGCCCTGCCCGCCGAGGTCTTCCCCGCGGAAGTGCGCGCCGCGGCCACGGCTTCGCCGCCGGATGCGGGAAGCTCGGTGCCGCCCTGGGCACCTTCCTCTTCCCCGTACTGCTCGCGGACGTCGGCCAGAGCGCACTGCTGTACGGCATCGCGGCGACCAGTGCGCTGGCGTTCGTCGTCACCCTGCTGTTCCGCATCGAGCCGGCCGGCCGCTCGCTCGACGAACTCAGCGGCGAGGCGACGGCGGCGATCGCCCCCCGGGTGACGCCGCCCTAGAAGGTGTCCGCCCCGGGTGCCGACTGCGAACGGAACGCCGCCCGCAGTTCCTCGCGCAGGGACCGCTGGAAGGCCGTCACGAGCGCCTGGATCACCATCGGCTGCATATGGGCCGACAGCGACTTCATCGCCGCGACGTGATCGGGGTCCGCCTCCCGCTCGCGGTAGGGACCCCACACCTCCTCCCGGAACAACCGCGTCAGCTCGTGCGCCGCCGCCCGGGCGTGCTCCAGCAGCACGGTCCGCGAGGCGAGGATGGTCTCGTGCGCGATGGGCACGTCGAGGAGCTCGATCCCGAGCCGCAACAACCCCCCGTCCAGCCGGAACCCGTCCCGGTCCCCGGTGCGGTCGAGCACCCCCATCGCCGCGAGCCGGTCGATGTCCTGCTCCGACAGCACCCGCCCGGCCCGCCGCTCCAGCTCCCCCCGCGCGACGTCCTCCGCCGACTCGGGCGCCCAAGCGGCCACCAGGGCGCGATGGATCGCCAGATCGTGCGCGCTCAGATCGGACGGCAGCTGCTCCAGATAGCGCTCGATCGCGGCGAGTGTCATGCCCTGGTGCTGCAACTCCTCGATCAGCGCCAGCCGTGACAGATGCTCCGCCCCGTAGTGCCCGACCCGCCGCGCACCTATCACCGGCGGCGGCAACAGCCCCCGCGTGCCATAGAACCGGATGGTCCGCACGGTGACCCCGGCCCGCGCCGCCAGCTCATCGACGGTCAGCGTCGGCCCTTCGGTTCCGGTGGCCATACCGTGCCTCGCTCTCCGCCGCTTTCAGCTTTGTGCCTGGGTGCAACAGTATTGCTGTCTCACCAGTGTGGTGAAAGCGCCGGGAACGGGCGGGGCGAGAGCTGTCGCACCCTGCTCAGGCCGCGTTGTCAGTGGTGGCCCGTACGGTGGTGCCATGTCCGGGATCACGTATGTACGGGGGGACGCCACCGCTCCGCAGGGCAAGGGCGTCAAGCTGATCGCCCACGTCTGCAACGACCTGGGCGGCTGGGGCAAGGGCTTCGTCGTCGCCCTGTCCCGCCGCTGGACCGAGCCGGAGGCGGTCTACCGGAGGTGGCACCGGGAGCGGGCGGGGAACGACTTCGGGCTCGGCGCCGTCCAGTTCGTCCAGGTCGGCCCCTATACGTGGGTGGCCAACATGGTGGGGCAGCGCGGCATGCGCACGGGCAGCAAGGGCGTGCCCGTGCGGTACGAGGCGATGGACAAGGCCCTGGGCGCGGTGGCCGACAAGGCCGTCGAGCTCGGCGCGTCGGTCCATATGCCCCGGATCGGCTGCGGGCTGGCAGGCGGCAGGTGGGCGAGGGTCGAGCCCTTGATAGCGGAGCGGCTCGTGGCGCGGGGCGTCGCGGTGACGGTGTACGACCGCGGGCCGTAGGCCACCGGCACGGCCCGGTCGGGACCCCCCTCGGGATTGGTGTGTACCTGACGCTAGAGTGCGGTGCTTGTTCGATTTGCGGCACTGCGAAGGGGGAGGGGCATGAGTGCGCAACTGAGGGAAACCGCAGGTGAGTTGGCCGACGTGCTGTGGCGCGAGCACACCGTGTACCGCGAGCGGGGTGGAGGGGTGGTCATCCGGGGCGAGCATGTGCAGCGGTGGATCAGTATCGCTCCGGGCGGTGGGCGGGACGAGGTGCTGCTGCGGGCCGGGCGGATTCTGGACGGGGGGACGACCGCGCCGGCGCGGTCGGAGGCCGTGGCGAGGCTCGACGCGGGGACGGGTGAACTCGCCGCGACGTGCCGTCGGCTGCTCGCCGAGGCCGCCGCCGACGCCGCGCCCCCTCCGTCGCGGCGGAGGGCGCCCGCACGCTCCGGGCGGCAGGCTGAGCAGAGACGGAACAGACCGCAGGGGCGGCACACCAGCCTCGGCTCCTGGGTCGTGATCCTTTGCGTGGCCGGAGTCGTCGTGCTGTACGCGTACCAGGCGTCGGCGGTCTACCGGTAGCCGGCGAAGTGGTGGGCCAGCGCCGCGTGCGGGTCCTGGTCGCCCGCCTGGACGTGGTCGATGTGGACGGTTGCACCCGCGAGCCTCGGCACCGCGTGCAGCAGGGCGTGCTCCGCGGCCACCGCCACCGCATGGGCCTGGACGACGGTCAGCGCGGGATCGACCCCGACCGAGGTCTCCGCGCGCAGCGTGTGCCCGAGCCAGCGCATCCGCACGGCGCCGACGGCCCTCACGCCCTCCACATGGGAGAGCGCGTGCTCGGCCTCGTCCACCAGCGCCGGGTCCACCGCGTCCATCAGCCGGTGCCAGATCTCCCGGGCCGCGCCGCGCAGCACCAGCAGGATCGCGCCGGTGATGACGAGGCCGATCAGCGGGTCGGCGTACCGCCAGCCCAGCGCCGAGCCGCCCGCGCCCAGCAGGACCGCCAGCGAGGTGAACCCGTCGGTGCGGGCGTGCAGTCCGTCGGCCGTGAGCGCCGCGGAGCCGATGCGCCTGCCGGTGCGGATACGGGCCCTGGCCACCCATTCGTTGCCGGCGAAGCCGACCAGCGCGGCCGCGGCGACGGCCGGCAGATGGGTCACCTCCTGGGGCTCCAGCAGCCGCCGGACCGCCTCGTACCCCGCGAAGGCGGCCGATGACGCGATGACCAGGACGACGAAGACGCCCGCGAGGTCCTCCGCGCGCCCGAAGCCGTACGTGTAGCGGCGGGTGGCGGCCCGGCGGCCGAGGACGAAGGCGAGCGCGAGCGGAAGCGCCGTCAGGGCGTCGGTCGCGTTGTGGACGGTGTCGCCCAGGAGCGCGACCGACCCGGACAGCGCCGCGATGACCGCCTGTACGACGGTCGTGGCGGCGAGGATCCCGAACGAGAACCACAGCGTCCGCAGACCGTCCGCCGAACCTTCGAGCGCCTTGTCGATGCGCTCCCCGTGGTGATGGTGATGGTGGTGTCCATGACCCGTCATGGACACCACCATGGCAGCAGGAAAGCCTTGCAGCCACTGCCGAAGAGCGGCCTCTGACCAGCTGCGAAGGGCTTGCTGATGCCTCCGTGCGGCTACTGCCCGGACGCCGTGACCGGGTAGTGGTCCGACAGGTTCGTGTACGTGTAGTCCGTGCCCCAGCTGGTGACCGTCCAGGGCGCGGTCTGCTCCTTGACCACCTGGTTCGTCCAGCCCGCCGGCCTGGCGTGGCCGGAGCGGTGCAGGACGTAGTCCAGGTCCTCGCGCGGGTCGTCCGGGTAGCGGTCGGCCGCGATCGAGTTCTCCTGCGTGTCGAAGGAGTACGCGTGCCCGGTGCGCGCGTCCGCGCCGACCAGCCCGCCGTCCGCGAGCATCGCCGCGTACTCGGCCGAGTGCGAGTCGACGTTGAAGTCGCCCGCCACGATGACCTGCTCGGACGCCGGGATGTTCTTGCCGTCGAGGAACGCGTCGATCGCCTTGAACTGGAGGCTGCGCATCTGGGCCGCCTCACCGTCCGAGCAGCCCGGGTCGGTGGACTGCGCGTGCGTGCCGACGACGTGCACGCGGGTGCCGTCGATGTCCAGGACGACGTACACGAAGCCCTTGTTGGACCACCAGTCGGAGCCGCACGCGTCCTTGTAGACGTACTGCTCCTTGCGGACGATCGGCCACTTGCTGATCACGGTCACGCCGCCGTCCTCGGGGACGGTCGCCGAGTAGGCCCCGCCGGTCGCGTCCCAGCCGCTCTTGGAGCGGCCGAGCACCGGGGTCTGGTACGGGTACCGGCCGGCGGCGTTCTGCTTCAGCGCGTCGGAGGAGGAGTTGTCGAACGCCTCCTGGAGCACGACGACGTCGTGGCCCTGGAAGAACGACGCGGCGGGGATCTCCCGGGCGCGGTGGTCCTGGCCCCAGTTCGGGTAGAGGGTCTTGCTGAAGAGGAAGGCGTTGTAGGTCAGCACCTTCAGCGACGGCGTCGCGGCGGCGGTCTGCGCGGCCCCGGCGGCGGGCGCGGCGGAGGCCGCGGGCACGGCGGCGGCGAGTGTCACGGCCGTGAGCGCGGTGGAGAGGGCTGCACCGGTGACACGGCGGAGCGCGGAGTGCGGCACTGGAACTCCCGATGATGGAAGGGGTTTTGACCGGCGCGCACATCAAAGCAGCGGGAGTTACCTTTGGGTAACCACCAGGTGCCGGGTTTCTGGCCGCAGCCCCACGATCCCCATAACTTGTTTGAACAACTCAGACCGGACCACCCCGCCACCGGGGCAACTCCCTGACACCGACGGCCACCTCGAACGCCGCGCGCGCCAGCAGCCGCGTCGAGTCCAGCGACGGCAGCGGGACCGCGCCGGGCGTCACGAGCAGCGGGATCTCCGTGCAGACCAGCGCGACCGCATCGCAGCCGCTCGCCGCCAGCTCCTCGACGATCCGTACGAACGTCTCCCGCGAGACGTCCGTGAACTCGCCGTTCACCAGCTCCTCGAAGATGATCCGGTCGACGACGGCGCGCTCCCGCGGCTCCGGCTCCTCCGCGCCGATGCCCCGGCTGCCGAACGCCCTGCGGTAGACCGGCCCCTCCATCAGACGGCGCGTCCCCAGCACGCCGATCCGCCGGTGCCCGTCGGCCTCGGCACGCTCCGCGACCACCTCGGCGATGTGCAGCCCCGGCAGCGCGAGGTCCGCGCCGGGCAGCTCCAGGGCCTCGTGCGCGGTGTTGTCCGGGCAGACGAAGAAGTCCGCTCCGGCGCCCGCCAGCCGCCGTACGCTCTCGGCGAGCGTCGTCCGGACCGCGGCCAGGTCCCCGGCGTCCCAGGCGGACATGCTCCGCGCCAGCGGAATGCAGTCCAGGGTCACGTCGGGATGGTCGTGCGGGCCCAGCTCCCGGAAGCCCTCCTGGCAGAAGGCCCGGAAGCAGAGCGCGGCGCCTTCCGCGCTGTGCGCGAGGATGCCCAGGTGCGTCATGAGGACTCCCAGCCGCTGTCACATCGCCCGAGCTGTTCACCCTAGGGCCTGTCGTTCAGATCAGATCAGATCAGATCAGATCAGATCAGATCAGATCGGCGAGCGGCCCGCCGCGGAGCGGGGAAAACCTCCCGTGCCCGAAGGACTACGGGGAGTCGGAGCCGGTGACGACACCAACGCACCGGGTGCGCGTGCCCGGGAGAGATGAGCCCGGCGGGATCCGAACCGACAGGGCCCTGGCCACGGGCTGATCGCATACTGGATCGTGGAGGCCGGCACCGCCGTACGTCCCCGATCGCCCGTACGTCCGCAGACCGTGGGAGCGCCCCATGAGCACGCAGGATCCCGCACCGCCGCCGCCCGGCGGCGTGCTGTGGAGCGTCGCCGGGGACATCCGCGCCCTGCTGATGCTGCCCGCCGCGCTCACCATGCAGGTCGCGCACCCGGCCGTCGGCGCCGGTGTCGACCAGTACTCCGTCTTCCGCACGGACCCGTGGGGCCGCGGCGAGCGTTCGGTGCGCTCGCTGCTGACCTGGGTGTACGGCGGCGACGCGTCCGCCGAGGAAGGACGCAGGCTGCGGCAGCTGCACCGCACCATCCAGGGCACCGACACCCGCGGCCGCGCCTACCACGCACTCACCCCCGAGTACTACGCCTGGGTCCACGCCACCGGATTCCCCGTCTACCGCCACGGCATCGGCTGCCTCTACCGCCGCCCGCTCACCGGCACCCAGGAGCGGCAGCTCTACGCGGAGTGGCTGCGGGTCGGCCGTGTCCTCGGCATCAACGACCGGGACATGCCGCAGACGATCGAGGAGTTCTGGCCGTACTACCGCAAGGTGCTCGACGAGGAACTGGAAGCGAACGATGTCGTCCGGGAACTCATCGCCACCGACCGGCCGTTGCCGCCACCGGCAACCGGGCCGCTGCCGCTGCGGCTACTGCTGCGCGTTTGCTGGCCGCTGCTCCTGCCGCCGTTCGCGCGCTTCCGGCGCTTCCTCACCATCGGGCTGATGCCGCCCGACGCACGGGCGGCGATCGGCCTGCCGTGGACGGACCGGCAGGAGCGGCGACTGCGGCGGTTCGGGCGCGTCGCGGCGACCATGGTGCCGCTGCTGCCGGAGCGGCTGCGCTATCTGCCGCCCGCCGGCGCGGCGCGCAGGGCGGCCCGGCGGAATGACGCGCCGGGTGCGACGGGTGCGCCGGGTGCGACGGGTGCGACGGGTGCAACGAGTGCGCCAGGTGCGCCAGGTGCGCCGGGTACGACCGGGAAGTGGCGGCGGCTCACGCCGAGGCGCGGCGTACGAGCGTCGTCGGGGTGACCACCGACGTCCAGGCACCGGAGTCCTGCCGGATGTCCGGACAGATGTCCACCTCTGTGTCCACCTCGGTGCTCTGCCCGGTGTCCGGCCCAGAGCTCTGCCCGGTGCTCTGCCCTGTGTCCTCGGCGCTGTCCCGTCCGTCGTCCCCGGCCGTGTCCCGCTGATGCGAGTCCTCGTCGATCACACGCATCAGCAGCCGCACCATCAGCCGCCCGTTGCCCTCGATGTCCTGACGGACCGTCGTCAGCGGGGGATCGGTGGCCTCGGCGATCGACGTCATGTCGTCGAAACCGACGAGCGCGACGTCCTCCGGCACCCGCAGGCCCCGCTCCCGCAGCACCCGCAGCGCGCCCGACGCCATCAGATCGTTCGCGGCGAACACCGCGTCCAGGTCCGGCCGCCGCTCCAGCAGCTCCGCCATGGCCCGCGCCCCGCTCTCCGCGGTGAAGGCCCCCTGGGCGATCAGCCCTCGGCCCGCCGCCCCGCCCAGCGCCTCCCGGTAGCCGTCCACCCGGTCCAGCGCGGAGGTCTGGTCGCGCGGCCCCGCGATGTGCGCGATCCTGGTCCTGCCGAGCGCCACGAGATGGCGCACCGCCTCGGCCGCGCCCCCGCGGTTGTCGCAGTCGACGTACGGCACCACGGGCCCGGAGCGGGGTCCCGAGCCGGGCCCCGGACGGCCGCCGAAGACCGTGGGCACCCCTGACTCCCGGACGATGGCGGGCAGTTCGCCGCTGTCGTGCAGCGAGAAGGCGAGCGCCCCGTCTACGTGCCCGCCGCCGAGGTAGCGGGCGATCCGGTCGTGGTCGTCCACGCCCTCCACCCACAGCAGCACCAACTGCGAGTCGTGGGCCGCCAGTTCCCGGCTGATGCCGCGCACCTGCCGCTCGAAGAACGGGTCGGAGAAGATCCGGAACTCCGGCTCGGCGATGATCACCGCCACCGCGCCGTTGCGCCGGGTGACCAGCGACCGCGCCGCGTGGTTCGGTACGTAGCCGAGCTCCGCCACCGCCTGGCGCACCCGGTCCGCCAGCGGCGCGCGGACCCCCGCACCGCCGTTGACGACGCGCGAGACCGTCGCCCGCGAGACCCCGGCGCGGGCGGCGACGGCCTCCAGCGTGGGCCGGGCTCCAGTGGTCGGATCGGACAACGGATGCTCCTCGTCGGCGCGTCGGACCGTGAACCGCAATCACACGAGGGTATCCGCAGGCGCCGCCGCCGGGACCCGGCAGGCGGCGCCGCACGACACGGCGGGCGGCCAGCGCCCCGGCCCTGGTCGTGGCCGTGCTCATGGTCCTGCTTGTGTCCCCGGCCCCGGCCCCGGCCCGCCCTGTTCACGCCTTCCGTCCGGAGCCATGTCCATGGCTCCTGCTGTCACACGAATGCCATTCGGCCGACATCCGTCACGGTGCATGCCCTCTGCCGCAGGGGAGTTGACCGGAGTACCTTCCCCGCATGCCGATACGTGCGCGGTACAGCCGCCCCAGCGTCCTTGCCCTCGCCGCCTGTGCCGCCGCGCTCACCGCACCGCTGGTGAGCGCGCCCGTCCAGGCGGCGACGACCTCCGTTGCGCACGCGCCGACCACCCCCGATGCCAGGGTGCCGGCACCCTCCCTGCCGGAGACCGAATTCGAGCGTTCCGGCGGTGAGCGCTGGACCGGCCAGCCCGCGGAATGGCGGTTCCTCGCCGCTGTCGACCGGGCGAGCGACCGGGTGTCGCTGCGCACCATCGGCACGACCGGCCAGGGCCGCCCCCTCCACCTCGTACGCATCGGCGGCGAGCGGCCCACCGCCGGCACCATGCTGCTGATCTGCAGTCAGCACGGCGACGAGCCCTCGGGCCGGGAGGCGTGTCTCACCACGATCCGCGACCTCGCGCAGGCCGGGGACGCGAAGACCCGCCGCTTCCTGGACCGTACGACCGTGCTCGTCGTGCCCACCGCCAACCCCGACGGCCGGGCCGCCGACACCCGCGGCAACGCGGACGGCGTCGACATCAACCGCGACCACATCGCCCTCGCGACCGCCGAGGGCCGCGCCCTCGCCGCCGTCATCCGCGACCAGCGTCCGGACGTCGTCTACGACCTGCACGAGTACGGCGCGACGCCGGGCTACTACGACAAGGACCTGCTCTCCCTCTGGCCGCGCAACCTCAACGCCGACCCGAAGGTGCACCAGGAGGCGCACACCCTCTCCGAGGCTCATGTGCGCCCGGCCGCCCATGAGGCCGGATTCAGCAGCGGCACCTACGGCATCTGGACGGACCCCGTCACCGGCGAACCCGTCAAGCAGGTCGCGGGCGACGGCCAGGAGCGGATCCTGCGCAACACCGCCGGCATCAAGCACTCGGTCGGCCTCCTCGTCGAGACCCGCGTCGACCCCGTGACCGATGCCGAGCAGCACGACCCGGCCCTGAACAACCGGCGCCGGGTGGCCTCCCAACTCGCCGCCCTGGACGGCGCCTTCGGCTTCGTCGACGAGCGGCGCGGCCGGATAGAGGCCGCCACCACGGCCGCCCGGCTCAAGGGGATCGCCGATCGTGGACCGGTGTACCTCGCGGGCGCCGACAACGACCCGGCGGCTCCCGAGGAGATCCTTCAGGACCCGCCCTGCGGCTACCGGCTCACGGCCGGCCAGTACGCGGATGTGCGGGACGAGCTCGCCCTGCACGGTGTGCACGTGAAGGCGGCCGGGGGCGGAGCCGCCTTCGTACCGCTGCGGCAGTCCCAGCGGGCCCTGGTTCCGCTGCTGCTGGACGGACGCGCCGCGTACCACCTCGTGGCGGGAGAGCCGGTCGCCGCCTGTTGATCCCGGGCGGGGCGGCGCCGGTGTGGTAGGGGGTACCTGGGAGCGAGATCAGTTCCACGAATTTCGTGAAAGGTACCCCTTGTCGCACGACGAACAGAGCCCGAGGCAGCGACGGCGACTGCCCGTGACGGCGGCCCTTCCGGGGCGCCACCCGCACGAGGACAGGCCGCCCGTGACCGACCGCGCGGTGTTCGGCGTGACGGCCGTCCTCACCCTCGCCTTCGTGATCTGGGGATCACTCGCCACCAAGTCCCTGGAGAGCGTCTCCGACACGTTGCTGAACGGTCTGATGCACATCGGCGGCTGGGCGTTCGTCCTGGCCGCTTCCGGCTTCGTCGTCTTCGCCCTCTGGATCGCCATCAGCCGCTACGGCAGGATCGAGCTCGGCCAGGAGCACGAGGAACCCGAGTTCCGTACCGTCTCCTGGGTCGCGATGATGTTCAGCGCGGGCATGGGCATCGGCCTGATGTTCTACGGCGTCAGCGAGCCGCTCGCGCACTTCACCAGCCCGCCGCCCGGGACCGACCCCGCCGACGCGGCCGATGCCATGCAGACCGCCATGGCCACCACGCTCTTCCACTGGACCCTGCATCCCTGGGCGATCTACGCGGTGGTCGGCCTCGCCATCGCGTACAGCACCTTCCGGCGCCGCAGGCGGCAGACCATCAGCGCCGTCTTCGAGCCGCTGATCGGCAAGCGGCACGCCGACGGCGTGCCGGGCAGGGTGATCGACGTCCTCGCGATCTTCGCCACGCTCTTCGGATCCGCCACCTCGCTCGGCCTCGGCGCCCTGCAGATCGGCAGTGGATTCGGGGAACTGGGCTGGCTGGCGAAGGCCGGTACCGGCCTTCTGGTCGCCATCATCGCCGTCCTGACGGCGGCGTTCGTCTTCTCTGCCGTCTCCGGGGTCGAGCGGGGCATCCAGTGGCTGTCCAACATCAACATGGTGCTGGCCGTGGCGCTCGCCCTCTTCGTCTTCGTCGTCGGACCGACCATTCTCGTGCTCGATCTGGTGCCGACCTCGATCGCGGCCTACATCGGCGACCTGCCGCAGCTCGCCGGGCGTACCGAGGCGTCGACCGGGGGCACGGAGGTCGCCGACTGGCTGAGCAGCTGGACGGTCTTCTACTGGGCCTGGTGGATCTCCTGGACGCCGTTCGTCGGCATGTTCATCGCCCGCATCAGCCGCGGCCGGACGATCCGTCAGTTCATCGGCGGGGTGATCCTGGTGCCGAGCACCGTCAGTCTGATCTGGTTCGCCATCTTCGGCGGCACGGCGATGAAGCTCCAGGAAGAGGGACGGCTCGGGGCCGAGTCGACGCCCGAGGGGCAGTTGTTCGGCGTGCTCCAGCAGTTCCCGGTCGCGGGCGTGACGAGCATCGTGGTCATGATCCTCGTCGCCATCTTCTTCGTCTCCGGGGCGGACGCCGCCTCGATCGTGATGGGCACGCTGTCACAGAAGGGCACCTTCGAACCGGCTCGGCTCGTCGTCGTCTTCTGGGGCGTGGTGACCGGTGCGGTGGCGGCCGTGATGCTGCTCGTCGGCGAGGGCAAGGGCGATGCGCTCGCCGGTCTGCAGCACCTGACGATCCTGGTCGCCGCCCCGTTCGTGCTGGTGATGGTCGGTATGTGCCTGTCCCTCATGCGGGACCTGCGCCGGGACCCGCTGATCGTCCGCACCGAGCTCGCCGAGGAGGCCGTGGAGGAGGCCGTGATCGCGGGCCACGAGAAGTACGCGGGTGCCTTCGAGATCCGTATCGGACCCGGACCGGTGGAGGAGAAGGGCACGACACCGGAACGGGGGGCCGGTACGGACGGGGGAGGCGAGCCCGGGACCGGCCCGGACGCCGCAGGGGACGCCTGAACGCGCGGGTCCGGTCCGATCCGCGAGAGGGGCCGGGCGGCAGGGCCGTCACGCCGGTGGCGACGCGGGGCCGTCACCTCATCAGTGCGGCGGGGCCGTCACCTCATCAGCGTGACGCGGTGCCGTCACGCCAGCAACGACGCCACCGCGTACGCGCACCCCCACGAAACCGTCACCCCGGCACCCCCGTGCCCGTAGTTGTGCAGCAGCCGCGCCCCGCCCGGCTCCCGCTCCCGCTCCAGCCGTACGCCGCCCACCCGCACCGGCCGCAGCCCCACCCGGTGCCCGAGCACCCGGGCGTCCGCGATCTCCGGGCGGATCCGCGCACAGCGCTCGACGATCGCCGCGGCCGTCGCCGGGTCGGCCTCCGGCGACCGGTCGCCCTCCTCGGCGGTGCCGCCCAGCACCAGCCGCCCGGGCTGCGGGAAGAAGTACGTGGACGTGCTCGACGCCTTGTCCGCCGCCGCGAACCACGACCCGATCCCGGGGTTCTCGACGAGCACCAACTGCCCCCGCACGGGGACCACGTCCGGGTCGGGTACGAGGTCACGCGCCCCCAGCCCCGTGCAGTTCACCACCGCGCCGGCCGCGGACCCGGTGCCCGCTTCGGCCACCGCCTCGTCGAGCGAGCCCACCTCCCGGGACTCCACCGTCCCGCCCGCCGCCTCCAACCGCCCCCGCAGCCACGCCAGATGCACTGGCATGTCGATCAGCGGAAGCCGCGCCGCGAGCCCGTAGCCGTAACCGCCCGGCACCTCGTCCGGCCCCAGCTCCCGCAGCCCCGGCACCTGCCGCGCCCAGGCGCCCAGCTCGCCGAGGCGGGACCCCGCCTCCACCCCGGGAACCAGCCGCACCCCCGTCTCCCCGGGCCTCGCCGCCAGCTCCCCGTACACCCGCAGCGACGTCAGCGACCACGCGCCGACCAGAGCCTCGGGCTCGATCCGGTAGGGCCACCACAACGCTCCCGCCACCGCCGACGTCGTCTCCGCGGCCGGCTCGCGCGTCCACACGCGCACCCGGTGGCCCCGGCCGGCCAGCACCACCGCGGTCGTCAGACCGATGACCCCGCTTCCCACCACGATCACATCGCCGCTGCGACCGCCCGTGTGACCACCCGTGTGACCGCCCATGTCACCGCTCATGGCCGGACCGTAGCCCATTCGGTAATGCCGTGCGCACGCCGCGTCGCGAGTGGGGATACTCCAGACATGTCTGCAGACATGCCTGCCGGGTACGCGACCTTCGGGCTGGCGCCGGCGATGCGGGCCGGGGGAGTCCTCGCCGACGGTGGCTACCAGGTCCACCGGGACTTCATCGACTTCGTCGTCGACGGCCGGCCGCTCCTGTTCCAGCTCTCCGACCTCGACGCCGTATCGCCGCTCGCCTCCGACATCCCGCCCGCGATCTTCACCCACCAGGTGCGCGGCCTGCTGCTGGAGGCCGACGCACCGCTGCCGGACGGGCGTTATGTGATCTACGGCTGTCCTGAGTGCGAAGGGCTCGACTGCGGCGCCGTCACCGCGGTCATCGAGCGCGACGGGGACGCCGTCGTCTGGCGGGACTTCGCCTGGCAGACGGCCGAGACCGCCGACCTGGAGCTCAACGGCTACCACGAAATAGGCCCGTTCCGCTTCCGCGCCGCCGAGTACCGGGCGGAGCTCGAACGGCTCCTCGACGCCGAGGCGTCCCGCCCGCGCCGCCGCGTCCTGCTCATCGGCGCCCGTGTGGCCGGCCTCGCCAGGCTCGCGGCCGCACTGCGCACCATCGGCATCGGCGCGGAGATCACCGACGACGTCGGCACGGTTCCGGCCGAGGAGCTCGGCACGTACGGCGCCGTCGCCTTCGGCCGCACGGCCGGCGAGCCCGAACGGGCCGCCGTACGGGCGGCGTTCGCCGCGGCCGGGGTCGACGCCGCCTACGTGGAGGGCCTCGCCCCCGTCGTTCCGCTCCTGGTCGCCCAGGTCGAACACGCCCTGGACCGGAGCCCGTCGGAACGGCGCCGGCTGACCGGCCTCACGGCCGACGGTGACGAGGCGGAGGTGACCGTCGCCTCCACCTGCCGCGTCCGGCTCGTCACCTACCGCGTCGACCGCCTCCGGCGGACCCGCACCCAGGACGTCTTCGACGGTGTCCTGGAGCCGGGCACCCACCGGATTCCGCTGGCCGCGCAGGCGGTGAAGTGGCGATCCTTCGTCGTGGCGCGCGCCATGGGGGGCGTGCTGGTCGCACCCGTGGTGCGATGAGCCGCACGGGAGGTCCGCCTCCCCGCGCCGATGAGCGGCGCACGGAGGAACGGACCGGCGATCCGTCCGCGTACCCCGGCGGACCGCGCCGTGCGCGCGGACCCGGCCCCACTCGTGCTGGAGCCACCTCCGTGCGGCCCCCCTGTGGCCGTTGCACGGGGCCGACCTCGGCACCCGTGCCTGCGACGCGGCTTGCACCGGCGGCCCGCATCCGTGGCCTGCACCCGTGGTCCGTGCCTGTGACGGGGGCTGCACCCGTGGTCCGTGCCTGCGACGGGGGCTGCACCCGTGGCCCGTGCCTGCGACGCGGCTTGCACCGGCGGCCCGCACCCGTGGCCTGCACCCGTGGCCCCGTGCCTGCGACGCGGCCTGCACCCGTGGCCCCGTGCCTGCGACGGGGCCCGCACCCGTGGCCCGCGTCTGCCTGGCCCGTGCCGCGCTTCCCCGTGGTGCCCGAGACGCCGGCGCGCGAAAACACGCTGCGCAAGCCGCTGCGCACGCACGGGACCGGTGAGCCGCTGGGCCGGCGGCCGGCCGACAGACCGACCGGGCAGCGGAAGCGCGCGGGAGCGCGCGGTGTACGGATCGTGGGCGTCGGCTGCGTCGACATGCAGCGGTCATGGTCCTCGGCCATGAACACACCTCCACGCCGCGGCACCGGCCCGCTCCGAACGTAGCCGTCGCCGGGACCGCTCGCCCTCCACCGGCGCACCGGGCTCCGCTGACCGCGTCCCGCGACTCTGACCTAGGATCGACCCCCTGATGACTGCAACCCTCGTCGCCAAGGACCTCGCCGCCGGACACGGCGACCGCTCGCTCTTCTCCGGGCTCGACCTCGTCGTCGCGCCCGGCGACGTCATCGGCCTCGTCGGGGCGAACGGAGCCGGGAAGTCCACCCTGCTCCGGCTGCTCGCGGGGCTCGACACGCCGGGACGCGGTGCGCTGCGGCTCTCCCCGCCCACCGCCACCGTCGGCCACCTGCCGCAGGAACCGGAGCGGCGTGACGGCGAGACCGTGCGCCGGTTCCTGGCCCGCCGCACCGGCGTCGACGCCGCGCAGGCCGCGATGGACGAGGCCACGCAGGGCCTCGTCGACGGCGCGCCGGGCGCCGACGACGCGTACGCCGTGAGCCTGGAGCGCTGGCTCGCGCTCGGCGGCGCCGACCTCGACGAGCGCGCCGACGAGGTCGCCGGCTCGCTCGGCCTCACCGTCGGCCTCGACCAGCCGATGACCTCGCTCTCCGGCGGCCAGGCAGCCCGCGCCGGGCTGGCGTCGCTCCTCCTCTCCCGCTACGACGTCTTCCTCCTCGACGAGCCGACCAACGACCTCGATCTCGACGGTCTGGAACGGCTGGAGACGTTCGTCCAGGGCCTGCGCGCCGGCACGGTCGTCGTCAGCCACGACCGCGAGTTCCTCACCCGCACCGTCACGAAGGTGCTCGAACTCGACCTCGCCCAACAGCAGATCACGCTGTTCGGCGGCGGCTACGAGGGCTACCTGGAGGAGCGGGAGACCGCCCGCCGGCACGCGCGCGAGGACTACGAGGAGTACGCCGACAAGAAGGCCGCCCTCGAAGGCCGCGCCCAGATGCAGCGCTCCTGGATGGACAAGGGCGTCAAGAACGCACGGCGCAAGGCCAGTGACAACGACAAGATCGGCCGCAAGTTCCGCAGCGAGGCGAGCGAGAAGCAGGCCGCGAAGGCCCGCCAGACCCAGCGGATGATCGAGCGCCTCGACGCCGTGGACGAGCCGCGCAAGGAGTGGGAGCTGCGGATGGAGATCGCCGCGGCGCCGCGCTCCGGCTCGGTGGTCGCCACCCTGCGCGAGGCGGAGGTGCGGCGGGGCGACTTCCGCTTCGGCCCGGTGTCGCTCCAGATCGACTGGGCGGACCGGATCGCCATCACCGGCGCCAACGGCTCCGGCAAGTCCACGCTGCTGGCCGCGCTTCTCGGCCGCCTCCCGCTCGACTCGGGCCATGCGGCGCTCGGCTCCGGCGTGGTCGTGGGCGAGGTCGACCAGGCGCGCAAGCTCTTCCACGGCACCGAGTCGCTGCTGGACGCCTTCTGCGCGGCCGTTCCGGACACCGAACCCGCCGAAGTCCGCACCCTGCTCGCCAAGTTCGGCCTCAAGGCCGACCATGTGCTGCGCCCGGCGGTGACGCTCTCCCCGGGCGAACGGACGCGCGCCGCGCTCGCCCTCCTCCAGGGCCGCGGGGTCAACCTCCTCGTCCTCGACGAGCCGACCAACCACCTCGACCTCCCGGCGATCGAGCAGCTGGAGTCGGCGCTCGGCTCCTACGGCGGCACACTGTTGCTGGTCACGCACGACCGGCGGATGCTGGACGCGGTCCGCACGACGCGGCGGATCGAGGTGGCGGACGGGAAGGTGACCGAGGCATGACCGGTATCCGCTTCGAGTGGGGGGCGGCCGGGGCGCGGCACGTCGCTCCGCATGTGTCCTGCCTGGTGGTCGTTGACGTCCTGTCCTTCACGACGGCGGTGAGCGTGGCCGTGGACGCGGGTACGCGCGTCTTCCCGTACCGGTGGCGGGACGCGAGCGCCGAGGAGTACGCCGCCAGGGTCGGCGCCGCCCTCGCCGTCGGGCGCCGCGAGGTCGGCGCCGGCACGCCCTGGTCCCTCTCACCTGCGGCGCTGCGCCGCGCCCCCTTCACACCGCGCCTCGTCCTGCCCTCGCCGAACGGATCGGCGATCGCCGCCGAGGCCGCCGGCCTGGGGGTGACGGTCGTCGCGGCCTCCCTGCGGAACGCCCGCGCCGTCGCCCAATGGCTCACGACCCAGGAGTACGGCACCCCCGACCGCCCGCTGGCCGTCGTCGCCGCCGGCGAGCAGTGGCCCGACGGCTCCCTGCGCCCGGCCCTGGAGGATCAGCTGGGCGCGGGCGCCGTGATCTCCATGCGCCGCGACCTCGGCGACCTCGGCGCCACCCACCCGAGTCCGGAGGCCGCGGCGGCCGCCGCGGTCTGGGACACGACGGCGGACCCGGCGACGATGCTGCACCGCTGCCACTCGGGGCGGGAGCTGACGCAGGGCGCGCACGGGGGGTTCGCCGAGGATGTGGACATCGCGGCGGAGCTGAACGGCTCGAAGGCGGTTCCGGTGCTGACGGACGGCGCGTTCACGGCCGCGCCTTGAGCCTCTCGGGCCTCTGAGCCGCTCGGGCCCCGTCCCAGCCCTCGCTCCTCCATCGCCGGAGGGGCTCGTCCCAGCCCTCGCTCCTCCATCGCCGGAGGGGCTCGTTCTGAGCCCGTCCGGCGATGGGGGACACGGCAGGAGGCCGTGCCGGGTCAGCGGCGCCGGCCGCCGCCCTCGTTCGGGTCGAGCAGGCCCGCCTTGCGCAGGGCGTCGGCCATGGCGCTGTTGGCCGGGGCCGGCGCCTGGCGGGGGGCGCCGCCGCGGGCGGCGGCGGGACGGCGCTGCTTCGGAGGGCGGCCGCCCTGTCCGCCCTGGCCCCCTTGTCCGCCCTGTCCGCCGCGGGCCTGCGCCGCCGGCCCCGCCGCCGCGTCGTCGTCCAGCCGCAGCGTCAGCGAGATCCGCTTGCGGGGGATGTCGATGTCGAGGACCTTCACCTTGACGACGTCGCCGGGCTTCACCACGTCCCTCGGGTCCTTCACGAAGGTGCGCGACATCGCCGAGACGTGGACGAGCCCGTCCTGGTGGACGCCGATGTCCACGAACGCGCCGAACGCGGCCACGTTCGTGACGACGCCCTCCAGCACCATCCCGGACGCCAGGTCCGAGATCTTCTCGACGCCGTCCTTGAAGGTCGCCGTCTTGAACGCGGGCCGCGGGTCGCGGCCCGGCTTCTCCAGCTCGCGCAGGATGTCCGTCACGGTCGGCAGACCGAAGGTCTCGTCCACGAAGTCGTCCGGCCGCAGCGACCGCAGCACTGCCGTGTTGCCGATCAGCGACGCCACCTCGCTGCCCGTCCGCTTCACCATCGACCGCACCACCGGGTACGCCTCGGGGTGCACGCTCGACGCGTCGAGCGGGTCGTCGCCGCCGCGGATGCGGAGGAAGCCCGCGCACTGCTCGTACGCCTTCGGGCCGAGCCGCGCCACGTCCTTCAGGGACTTGCGCGACCGGAAGGGGCCGTTGGCGTCACGGTGCGCCACGATGTTCTCGGCGAGTCCGGCGCCGATGCCGGACACGCGCGAAAGGAGCGGCGCGGAGGCGGTGTTGACGTCGACGCCGACGCCGTTCACGCAGTCCTCGACGACCGCGTCGAGCGAGCGCGACAGCTTCACCTCGGACAGGTCGTGCTGGTACTGGCCGACGCCGATCGACTTCGGGTCGATCTTGACCAGTTCGGCGAGCGGGTCCTGGAGGCGCCGTGCGATCGACACCGCGCCGCGCAGCGACACATCGAGCTCCGGCAGCTCCTGCGAGGCGAACGCGGAGGCCGAGTACACCGACGCGCCCGCCTCGGACACCATCACCTTGGTGAGCTTCAGCTCCGGGTGCCTGGTGATCAGCTCACCGGCCAGCTTGTCCGTCTCGCGCGACGCCGTGCCGTTGCCGATGGCGACGAGGTCGACCGCGTGCTCCTTGGCGAGCCGCGCCAGCTTCGCCAGCGACTCGTCCCACTTGTTCGCGGGGACGTGCGGATAGATCGTGTCGGTGGCGACGACCTTGCCGGTCGCGTCGACGACGGCGACCTTCACGCCCGTGCGGAAGCCGGGGTCGAGGCCGAGCGTCGCGCGCGTGCCTGCCGGGGCGGCGAGCAGCAGATCGCGCAGGTTCGCCGCGAAGACCCGGACCGCCTCGTCCTCGGCCGCCGTGCGCAGCCGCAGCCGCAGATCGATCCCGAGGTGGACGAGGATCCGGGTCCGCCAGGCCCAGCGCACCGTGTCGGTCAGCCACTTGTCGGCCGGCCGGCCGCGGTCGGCGACGTCGAAACGACGGGCGATCATGCCCTCGTACGTCGAGGGACCGGGCACGTCGGACGGCTCCTCGGGCTCCAGGGTCAGGTCGAGGACCTCCTCCTTCTCGCCCCGCAGCATCGCCAGCACCCGGTGCGACGGAAGCTCGGTGAACGGCTCCGCGAAGTCGAAGTAGTCGGCGAACTTCGCGCCCGGCCCCTCCTTGGCGTCGCCCTTGCCCTCGCGCACCTTCGCCGCGAGCCTGCCCCGCGTCCACATCCGCTCGCGCAGCTCGCCGATCAGGTCCGCGTCCTCGGAGAAGCGCTCGGTGAGGATCGCCCGGGCGCCCTCCAGAGCGGCCGCCGGGTCCGCGACCCCCTTGTCCGCGTCGACGAAGGCCGCCGCGGCCGCGAGCGGATCGACCGACGCGTCGCCGAGCAGGCCCTCGGCGAGCGGCTCCAGACCGGCCTCGCGGGCGATCTGCGCCTTGGTGCGCCGCTTGGGCTTGAAGGGCAGGTAGATGTCCTCCAGGCGCGCCTTGGTGTCGGCGGCCCTGAGCTGCGCCTCCAGCTCGTCCGTGAGCTTGCCCTGCTCGCGCACGGACTCCAGGATCGCGGTCCGCCGCTCCTCGAGCTCCCGCAGATAGCGCAGCCGCTCCTCGAGCGTGCGCAGCTGCGCGTCGTCGAGCATCTCGGTCGCTTCCTTGCGGTAGCGGGCGATGAACGGCACGGTCGACCCGCCGTCCAGCAGCTCGACGGCCGCCTTCACCTGCCGCTCGCGTACGCCGAGCTCCTCGGCGATCCTGCCTTCGATGGTCGTCGTCACGGTTCCCCGACTCGCCTTCTGCTGCTGGCTGTGCTTGGGGGCCCGGGGGCCCCTAGGCCATGTCTTTCGGATCCTGCCGGGCTCGCGTGCCCCGGCGCGCCCCGCGGCCGCAGCCGCTGATCACTGCCGGGCCGATCCGAACGGCATGCCCTACGCCTGCATTCTGCCGGGTGGCCCTACGCCGTGTCGCGCACCCCCTCCCGCGTCGGGCCCGCGCGTCAGCCCTTGCCGTTCAGGTCCGCGGGGAACGCCCCGGCAGCGACCGCCGTCAGCAGGAAGCCCCGGCCCAGCTCGGTGAGCCGTTCGACACCCGCCGCGCCGAGGTGCTCGTACGGGGCCAGGTCGAGCCGGTCCGTGGCCTCCTCGACCTCCGCCCGCAGCGCGGCGCCCTCCTCCGTCAGCGTCAACTCCGCGTCCCCGGCGAGCAGTCCGCGCCCGCGCAGCCGGTCCGCCGCCGCGTCCCAGTCGGCGCGCCGCCAGCCGCGGGTGCCGAGGACCCAGCGGGGCGCCATGCCCTTGCCGGTCGCGGTGTGGCTGACGAGGGCCTCCAGCGGGTCGAGACCGGCCGACAGCAGCGCGGTCAGATGGCCGTCGCCGCGGTGCTCGCGCAGCAGGGTCGCCGCGTGCCAGTAGGCGAGATGCGGCTCGTCGGGCACGGGCAGATCCGCGTGCGCCGCGTACAGCGGCCGGGCGTGGCGGGTGCACGCCTCGGTGGCGCGCAGCGCGAGCCGGGCCGCCTCGGCCATCTCCTCCGAGGCCACCGCCTCCGCGCCGAGGAGCCTGCGCAGCGTCGCGTCCACGGCCCGCAGCCGGGCCGTGCGCACGTCCTCGGGCGACGCCTTCTCCCAGACCGCCGGGAAGTGGCGGGCGATCAGGTCGTAGTTGTAGTTGTAGAACGTGGCCGCCACCACGCCCGGCCCGACGGCGCCCAGCGCCGCGCTGCGCCCCGCCAGGCGTGAGGCGTCCCTGTCGTCGAGGCCGATCTCGGCGAACGCGGCCTCGAAGTCGGGCGAGAAGTAGTGCGTGGAGTGCAGCGGGTTGAGCACGCCGAAGCAGCGGCGGCCGGCGCGAGGCGGGAGCGAAGTCATGCAGGCACCTTACTGACTGGTCGGTATGGCGGGAAGTGCAGGGCGACGATGGCAGGAAAGGTGGGGTACTCGTCATTGCGGTCATGCCTCCGGCGGCCGGAGCATGGAGGCATGGAGAAGCGATCCGTGCTCGTCGTCCTCTTCGACGACGTGCAGAGCCTGGACGTGACCGGGCCCGTCGAGGTGTTCGCCGGAGCCAACAAGCGCCCGTCGCCGCCGTTCACGTACGGCATCCGCACCGCCTCGCTCCGCGGGCCGGTCCGCACGTCCAGCGGACTGACGCTCGTACCGGACGGGACGCTGGACGCGTACGAGGCCGCGCCCCCGCACACCCTGATCGTCCCCGGCGGCCAGGGCACGCGCCGCCCCGACCCGGCGCTCGTCGACTGGCTGCGCGCCCACGCCCCGCGCGCCGAACGCCTCGTCTCCGTCTGCACCGGCGCCCTGCTCCTGGCCGAGGCCGGGCTGCTCGACGGACACCGCGTGACCAGCCACTGGTCCGTCTGCGCCCAGCTTGCCCGCAACCACCCCGAGGTGCATGTCGACCCCGACCCGATCTTCGTACGGGACGGCAGGCTCGCCACCTCGGCCGGGGTCACCGCGGGCATCGACCTCGCCCTCGCCCTCGTCGAGGAGGACATGGGCCGCGAGACCGCCCTGGTCATCGCCCGCCATCTGGTCGTCTTCCTGCGCCGCCCCGGCAACCAGGCTCAGTTCAGTGCCCAGCTCGCCGCCCAGACCGCACAGCGCGAGCCGCTGCGCGAGGTGCAGCAGTACATCACCGAGCACCCGGACGGCGACCTCTCGGTCGAGGCGCTGGCCGCCCGCGCCCGGCTCTCACCCCGTCAGTTCGCCCGCGCCTTCCGCGCCGAGACCGGGATGACCCCCGGCCGCTACGTCGACCGGGTCCGTCTCGAACACGCCCGGCGGCTCCTGGAGGACACCGGCGACGGCGTCGAGGAGATCTCCCGCGCCTGCGGCTACGGCACGCCCGAGGCGATGCGCCGGGCGTTCACGAAGGCCCTGGGCGCGGCGCCCGCCGAGTACCGCCGCCGCTTCCACGCACCTCTCACCGCCCGATGACCCCGTCCGACGAAAGGGACGTCCATGCAGCTCGCCATCCTGCTCTACGACCGTTTCACCCCGCTCGACGCCGTCGGCCCCTTCGAACTGCTCTCCCGGCTCCCGGGCACCGAGACCGTCCTCGTCGCCGAGGAGGCGGGCCCGGTACGCAATGACCAGGACAATCTGAGCCTCGTCGCCGAACGGAGTCTGGCCGAGGTGCCGGCCCCCGACATCGTCCTCGTGCCGGGCGGGACCGGCACCCGCCGGGTGGTGGAGAACACGGCGGTCCTCGACTGGCTCCGTACGGCCGACTCCACCAGCACCTGGACCACGTCGGTGTGCACCGGCTCGCTCATCCTCGCCGGGGCGGGGCTGCTGAAGGGCCGCCGGGCCACCTCGCACTGGCTCGCACTGGACGAGCTGGTGGCCTACGGCGCCCGGCCGGCCGAGGAGCGGGTGGTCGTCGACGGCAAGTACGTGACGGCGGCCGGGGTCTCCTCCGGGATCGACATGGCGCTGCACCTGCTCGGCCGGATCTCCGGGGACGCCGCCGCCCAGACGATCCAGCTGCTGACCGAGTACGACCCCCAGCCGCCGTACGACGCGGGCTCGCCCGCCAAGGCCCCCGAGGACATCGTGGCGCCCTGGCGGGACCAGGGCGAATGGATCCTCCACGGCGGGAGCTGACCCGCCCCCGGCCGTACCCCTGAAAGGAACCGCCATGCAGATCGCCATCCTCCTCTACGACCGCTTCACCAGCCTGGACGCGATCGGCCCGTTCGAACTGCTCGCCCGGCTGCCCGGCGCCGAGACCGTCTTCGTCGCGGAGGAGGCCGGTCCGGTGCGTAATGACCGGGACAACCTCGGCCTGGTCGCCGACCGCAGCCTCGCCGAGGTGCCGGCTCCCGACCTCGTCGTCGTGCCCGGCGGGCCGGGCTCGCGCCGGGCCCGGGCGGACGGGACCCTCGTGGAGTGGCTGCGCGCCGCGGACGCCACCAGCACCTGGACCACGTCGGTGTGCACCGGTTCGCTGGTGCTCGCCGGGGCCGGACTGCTCAACGGCCGCAGGGCCACCAGCCACTGGCTGGCGCTGGACCTGCTCGGCCGGCTCGGCGCCGAGCCCACCGGCGAACGGGTCGTCTTCGACGGCAAGTACGTGACGGCGGCCGGCGTCTCGTCCGGCATCGACATGGCCCTGCACCTGCTCGGCCGGATCGCCGGCGACGAGTTCGCCCAGCGGGTCCAGCTGATCACCGAGTACGACCCGCAGCCGCCGTACGACGCGGGCTCGCCCGCCAAGGCCCCTGAGGAGGCCGTCGCCTACTGGCGGGCGCGGGCGGCCTCCGACGACGAGCTGCGGATCCCCGACGAGGGTCCGGGCCTCAGGCGCTCCAGGTGAACCGCGGCGGCCTGCGCTCCAGGAACGCGGCGACACCCTCCGCGGTGTCGCCGCTCGCGGCCGCCTGCTCCGCCCAGTACCCGTCCCGGTCGGTGCGGCCCGACGCGAACTCCTTCGCCGCCGCCTGCGTCAGCCGCGAGCGTGAGGTGAGCACCCGCAGGAAGTCCGCGACCCGCTTGCCCAGTTCCCCCTCGGGCAGCACCTCGTCCACCAGACCGGTGCGCAGGGCCCGCTCCGTACCGATCAACTCGCCCGAGAAGAGCAGGTACTTCGTGGCCGCCGGGCCGGTCAGCGCGACCAGCCGCCGGGTCGATGACGCCGGATAGACGATCCCCAGCTTCGCCGGCGTGACCCCGAAGGAGGCCCCCTCCTCGGCGAACCGCAGATCGCAGGCCGCGGCCAGCTGGCAGCCGCCGCCCACGCAGTAGCCGCGCACGGCCGCCAGCGTCGGCTTGGGGAAGGCGGCGAGCGCGTCCTCGGCACGGACGGCCAGGCTCTGGGGATCCTCCCCGCCGCCGAGCGCCTGCCCGCGCAGCGAGGCGATGTCGGCGCCGGCGCAGAACGTGCCGCCGGCGCCGGTCAGCACCAGCGCCCGTACGGACGGGTCGCGGGCGAGACCGTCCAGGACCTCCGGCACCGCCCGCCACATCGCGGCCGTCATGGCGTTGTGCTTGCCGGGGTTGCTGATCACGACGGTGGCGACCCCGTCCGCCACCTCGGCGACGATCTGCTCCATGCGCCGGATGCTATCGGGCAGGAGCGAACCTATGATCAAGAAGGGGGTATGGCGAGGAGGCGCTGATGGCCGGTCGAACCCAGGAAGAGGGAAGCGGGACGCGCGAGGGGAGGAACCTCCGGCGCAGCTTCGGCTGGCTGACCGGGCTCGGTGTGGTCCTCGTCGTCTGCGGGCTGGTCGGACTCGTCTACGCGAACGTCGCGACGCTCACCTCGATGCTGCTCTTCGGCTGGCTGCTGCTGATCGGCGGGCTGGTCGGGCTGCTCCAGGCGATCGAGTCGCGCGGCAGCAACTACTTCTGGCTCGCGGTGATCGTGGCCGCGCTGTACATCGCGGCCGGCGTCGTCGTGATCCGCCATCCGCAGGGCACCGCCGAGGCGCTGACCATGTTCGCCGCGCTGCTCTTCCTGACCGGGGGAGTGTTCCGGCTGGTCGGAAGCGTCGTGGTGCGCGGGCCGCACTTCGGCTGGACCCTGCTGCAGGGTGTCTTCGGCCTGCTTCTGGGGGTGCTGGTGCTGGCCAACTGGCCCGACAGCAGCCGCTATGTCCTCGGCATCTTCTTCTCGCTGGCGCTGCTCTTCGACGGCCTGGGGCTCATCGCGGTCGGCGTCGGCGGCCGCCGGATCCTCGGCATGGTGGCCGAGAACGACGAGAACGACGAGAACGACGAGAACGACAAGGAAGGCAAGAGAGGCGACGACGGCAAGAGAGGCGACGGCGGCAAGGGCGCGGAGGCGTCCGAGAAGTCGACAGAAGAAGATCAGGACCAGTCGCGCAACTGACACCGTCATGCGTACTCGGTCGGATTCCGTCGATAGCGGCTGACTTCTTGTCAGCGGGCCGGTACGGACCAACCCATTCCCAACACTCGGTCAAGAAATCAATTGATTCCTGACCACACGTCACGAGGGTGGGTGCCGGACTTATGGAGAGCCCCGGGAGCATCCCGGCCCGGCCGCTGTCGTACGAAGGCGTCTGGCGGTTCACGGCACCTGCGCTCGATGTCTCCGTGCCCCAGGCCCGCCACGCAGTCCGCG
This sequence comes from Streptomyces sp. FIT100, assembly GCF_024584805.1. NCBI lineage: Bacteria > Bacillati > Actinomycetota > Actinomycetes > Kitasatosporales > Streptomycetaceae > Streptomyces > Streptomyces sp. FIT100. The sequence continues at coordinate 7,184,660 of NZ_CP075715.1, forward strand.
ACCTGATCCGCCGCCAGGGCGTGCCGGTCCACGATGACCTTCTGCAAGGGCTGCTGGTGATCGTCTCGGAGCTGGTGACGAACTCCGTCCGCCACGCGGCGCTGCTGTCGCCGCAGGTCGCGGTGGAGGTCGCGGTCGGCCCCGAGTGGATCCGGGTGGCCGTCGAGGACAACCACCCGTACCGGCCCAAGGCGCTGGAGACGGACTACGCGCAGACCGGCGGCCGCGGCCTGCTGCTCGTCAAGGAGATCACCCGGGAGGCGGGCGGCACCTGCGACGTCGAGCACACCGCGACCGGCGGAAAGATCATCTGGGCCGCGCTGCCGCTGACGACCCTGGGCGTCCGCGGCGAGGGCGCCTTCTAGGTCGTGTCTGACAAATGGCGCCGTCCGCCCGCAGGGCGGGGTGCGCGGCGTCCGGTGCGTGCAATCGCAAGGCGGAGGATCATCCTCGTACTGGACGTACTTGGATGACTCCGACAACGCAGCGTGGGGGCACCTCCCGTGCCCGAAGGGCTACGGGGGAGTGCGTGCCGGGCGTCGCGCGCCAGGCGGGATTTGTCAGACACGGCCTAGGGGGGCGCCGCGAGCCCGGCATGGTCCACCGGACACCCCCGGGCTCCGGGGCGCGCGGCCTCCCCGGAGCGTACGGTCACCAGCCCCCGGCCGGGCCCGTGAGTTCCTTGATCGCCGGGCGCGCCGCGTCCAGCACCGTCATGAACCACGCGGAGAACGGGTCGCGCGCGTGCCGCTCGGCCAGCTCGGCCGCCGTCACGAACGCCGTCTCACCGATCTCCTCGGGGTCGGGCCGCAGCTGGGCCTGCACCATGCCGACGAAGAGGTGGTTGTACTCCTGCTCGACCAGGCCCGACGCCGGGTCCGGATGGTTGTAGCGGACCGTGCCGGCCTCCGCCATCAGCGACGGCGACACGCCCAGCTCCTCATGCGTCCGGCGCGCGGCGGCCGCGAACGGCGCTTCGCCCGGGTACGGGTGCCCGCAGCAGGTGTTCGACCAGACACCGGGGGAGTGGTACTTCCCGAGCGCGCGGCGCTGGAGCAGCAACCGCCCCTGCTCGTCGAAGAGGAACACGGAGAACGCCCGGTGCAGCTGTCCGGGTGCCTGATGGGCGGAGAGCTTCTCCGCGGTGCCGATGGTATGGCCGTTCTCGTCGACCAGTTCGAGCAAGATCGGCTGCTGGGTGCCGTTGGGCGAGCTGGTCGCCGCGGTGGCGGGTGTGGTCGGCATAGCCATCCTTCGCTTCGGTCCTCGGCCCTGCGGGGGCCACCACAGTCTGCCGTACAAAAGCGGCTTGTCCGCACTTCACCGCCTTGGGCATGTCCGCGCCTGCCGCACGGGTGCGCGGCAGGCGCGGACACGGTCCTCAACGGCTCGGAGGCCGAGCGCCCCCGGCGAGGTGAGCGTGCCCTGCGGCGCAGTCGTGGAACCGTTCACGACCGGCCGCGCCCCGTACACACCCGCGCCGGGTGGCTCAGCGGCCGTCCACGGGGCGCAGCACACGGCCCGTGTAGCCGTACTCACCCCCGTCGCCGCCGTGGTCGCGCCACATGGCGAGCTCGGCCTTCGTGCCGGCCAGCGCCTGCGCCATGCCGGGGGCCGTGGCATCGGCGGCGTCCGCACGGGCGGCGAGCGGACCGTAGTACTCCTCCCAGTCGCTCGCGGGCAGACGGTGCACGCCCAGTACGTCGTACCCGGCAGCCACGGCGGCCGCCGTGTTCGCGGCCGTCGTACGCAGCGGGTAGTGCTGCTCCCAGAAGGCGCGGGCCTCCTCGCTCGGCGAGCCGGCGGTCCACTCGCACTCGGTGACCACGAGCGCGCCGCCGGGCGCGAGCAGCCGGCGCCAGTCGCGCAGGGCGGTGTCGAAACCGATCGCGTACGCCGAGCTCTCCGCCCAGACCAGATCGAACGATCCGTCGGGATACGGCAGCGCGCCCATGTCGGCGTCGACGGCACGGATGCGGTCGCCGAGCCCGCGGGCCTCGGCGGCCCGCCGCAGTTCGTCGAGGAACGGCCCGTGCAGATCGACGGCCGTGACCTCGGCGTCGGCCTCGGCGGCCAGCAGCAGTGCGGCGCGGCCCGGGCCGCAGCCCAGGTCGAGGACGCGCGGACGGGACGGCAGCGGACCCGCGGCAGCCGCGAGGGTCAGCAGACGGCGGGTGGTGGCGTCGGAGCCGGGCCCCTGGCGCGGCAGTCCCTGGTGAAGAGCGAAGAAGGCGTCGCGAACGGCGTTGTCGGACAACGTGGGAAAACCTTTGGGGTGAGCGGGCCCCGGCAGACGTACGGGATGACGTACGGAACCGGGTCAGCGTACGGAACCGGATCGGTCGGGCGCCCGGAGATCGATGACGGGCCGGGTGCTGCGCTCGGCTGGAGATCCCCCCACGCCGGCGCAGGGGGAGTCCGCGGCGACGGTCATCGACCTCGACTCCCCTCGGATCCATGATCCTGATCCCTGCTTCCCCGAGATCACGGCTGCGCGCCAATCTAGCAGCGCGCAGCGCGCGGCGGGCCGTCAGTGGCAGAGCCCCGCCTCGTGCGCGGCATGACCGCTCGGCTCCAGCTGGAACGTGCAGTGCTCGACGTCGAAGTGCGAGCCCAGGCAGCCCTGGAGATCGTGCAGCATCTTCTCGTGGCCGACCGCGTCCAGGACGTCCTGCGCGACCACGACATGGGCGGAGAGCACCGGCATCCCCGAGGTGATCGTCCAGGCGTGCAGATCGTGGACGTCCTCCACGCCGGGCAGGGCACGTATGTGCTCGCGCACCTCCGCCATGTCGACCCCCTTCGGCGCCGCCTCCAGGAGCACGTCCAGCGTCTCCCGCAGCAGCTTGACCGTCCGGGGCACGATCATCAGGCCGATCAGCAGGGAGGCGATCGGGTCGGCGGCCTGCCAGCCGGTGGCCAGGATGATGACCGCCGAGATCAGCACGGTCAGCGAGCCGAGGGTGTCGGCGAGGACCTCCAGATAGGCCCCGCGCACGTTCAGGCTCTCCTTCTGGCCGCGCATCAGCAGGGTGAGCGACACCATGTTGGCGACCAGGCCGACGACCGCGAACGCGATGGTCAGGCCGCCGTTGGTGTCGGCCGGGGTGATGAAGCGCTGGACCGCCTCGTAGAGCAGATAGCCGCCGACGCAGAGCAGCAGCAGGCAGTTGGCGAGCGCGGCGAGGATCTCGGCACGGGCGAAGCCGAAGGTGCGGCTGGTGTCGGCGGGGCGGTTGGCGAAGTGGATCGCGAGCAGCGCCATCGCGAGGCCGAGGCCGTCCGTGGCCATGTGCGCGGCGTCGGCGACGAGGGCCAGCGAGTCGGCAAGGATCCCGCCGACGATCTCCAGCGCCATCACGCCGAGGGTGATCGCCAGGGCGATCCGCAGACGTCCTTTGTAGGCGGCGGCCGCGGTGCCGGTCGGTGGGGGACCGCCGTGCGCGTGTCCGTGGTCGTGCCCAGCCCCCATGCGAGCCGCCTCCCGGATTGTGGGTCCGATCTGTCCGAGTGGCCAGTGAACTACGGGTGGGGGGTATCGGGCAACACGACGCTGAACACCGTTGTCATATGCTCTGACCTGCGGCGATGGCCCCAGGTCAGAGCGTTGCGGGCGGACTGTGGATCAATGGTTGTGGATCAACGGCTGGGGATCAGCGAGTGCGGTTCAGCGGCTGGGGATCAGCGGGTGCGGTTCAGCGGGTGCGGATCTCCGGGTGGTGCAGCAGCCATCCCTCCCAGGCCGACTCGACCATCTCGCGCACCCCGCGCGTCGCCGTCCAGCCGAGCTCCTTGCCGATCCGCTCCACCGACGCCACGGCCCGCGCCGCGTCACCGGCCCGGCGCGGCTCGACCATGGCGGGGACGCCGGAGCCCGTCACCTCGGCGACGATGCGGGCGAGCTCGCGGACGGAGACGCCCTCGCCGCGGCCGATGTTCACGGTGAGGTCCTCGGCGCCGGAGCCGGCACCGATGCCCTCGTCCTCGCCGTCCGCATCGCTCTCGGCGAGCCGGCGGGCCACGGTGAGGTGGGCGTCGGCGAGGTCGGCGACATGGATGTAGTCGCGGATGCAGGTGCCGTCGGGGGTGGGGTAGTCGTCGCCGAAGATCCGCGGCGGCTCGCCGCGGGTGATCCGGTCGAAGAACATCGGGATGATGTTGAACACCCCGGTGTCGGCGAGCTCGGGGCGCGCGGCGCCGGCCACGTTGAAGTAGCGCAGGCATGCTGTGGTGATGCCGTGGGCCCGTCCGGTGGCCCGCACCAGCCACTCGCCGGCCAGCTTGGTCTCGCCGTACGGGTTGATCGGGACCGCCGGGGTGTCCTCCGTGATGAGCTCCACATCCGGGACGCCGTAGACGGCCGCGGAGGAGGAGAAGAGGAAGCTCCGTACGTCCGCCGCGACCACGGCCTCCATCAGGACCGTCAGCCCGTACACGTTCTCGCGGTAGTAGCGCAGCGGCTGCTCGACGGACTCGCCGACCTGCTTCTTCGCCGCGAGATGCACCACACCCGTGACCGCGTGCCCGGCGAGCGTCCGGTCCAGCAGCTCCCGGTCGAGCAGCGAACCGCGCACCAGTGGCACACCGTCCGGCAGCCGCTCGGGAACCCCGGTCGACATGTCGTCGAGCACGACGACCCGCTCACCGGCTCCGGCCATGGCATGCGCCACATGCGCCCCGATGTACCCCGCACCACCTGTGATCAGCCACGTCATGGCCCCCACCCTAGGCCGTGTCCGGGGGATCCCGCCCGGCGTACGGCGCCGGTTTGTGGGGCGTGCCGTGGATCCACGATGATGATCTAGGTGTACTGCCCAGCCAGGTTGGTCGAGTTTGTGTGACGACACGGTCTGAATCTGTGAGATGGGGAAGGCCTCCGGTTGTGGAGTGGAGCTGTCGAGGAACCGCTCCGCCAACCAGGAGGCCTTCGTGTCTCACGCTAACGCTGCTTTGACTCCCCGTGCCCGTCTTCGGCTGGCGCGTCTGATTGTCGATGACGGCTGGCCGGTCGCCCGTGCGGCCGAACGCTACGACGTGTCCTGGCCGACCGCCAAGCGGTGGGCCGACCGTTACGCCGAGTCCGGGCCGGTGGCGATGGCTGACCGGTCCTCCCGGCCGCACCGCAGTCCTGCCCGAACACCGCAGCCGCTGGTCCGCAAGATCGTGCACCTGCGCTGGAAGCAACGTCTGGGCCCGGTCCAGATCGCCGGACGGCTGGGCATGCCCGCCTCCACCGTCCACGCAGTCCTGACCCGCTGCCGGATCAACCGCCTGTCCCACATCGACCGCGCCACCGGCGAGCCGGTCCGCCGCTACGAGCACGATCATCCCGGCGCAATGCTCCACATCGACGTCAAGAAGCTCGGGAACGTGCCCGACGGCGGCGGCTGGCGCTACGTCGGACGCGTCCAGGGCCGCAAGAACCGTGCCGCAACACCCGACAAGCCCCGCAACAAGTACCGAGGACCACTACTGGGAACCGCGTTCGTCCACACCGTCATCGACGACCATTCCCGCGTCGCCTACGCCGAGATCCGCGACGACGAGATGGCCGCCACCGCGGTCGACGTCCTGCGGCGCGCGGTAGCCTGGTTCGCCGCCCGAGGGGTGACCATCGAGCGGGTCCTCACCGACAACGGCTCGGCCTACCGCTCCCGGCACTGGACACAAGCCTGCACCGAGCTCGGCATCACACCGAAGAAGACCCGCCCCTACCGGCCACAGACCAACGGCAAGGTCGAACGCTTCCACCGCACCCTCGCCGACGGCTGGGCCCTCGGCCGCTTCTACCCCAGCGAATCAGCCCGCCGTAAAGCCCTGCCAGCCTGGCTCCATCACTACAATCACCACCGCCCCCACACCGCGACCGGCGGCAAACCACCCATCACCAGGTTGACCAACGTCCCCAGGCAATACATCTAGGAGTGGCGGGGCACGGCGGGGGCGCCGCAGGAAGCCGGACGGGGGAGCCCGGGTGTCCTGTCCGGGAAACCTCGGTGAACTCGGGCTTCCGTTCATCCGATAGCCTCTGCCGACGTGCCGCCGCCCGGGTGCCGGGCCGAGCCGCCGTGCACAGCCATCCGCAAGCGCCAAGGAGTGAGTCCGTCTGTCGACCGCCATCCTCACCGGTCCGCCGGTACCCGGATCGCCGCTCGAAGGCGATCTGCGGTCGCTGGGCTTCGACGTACGAGTCGCCGCAGGCGCCGACGAGACCGCCGAGCTGCTCGCCGCGGTGCCGGCCGCCGAGCGCGTCGCCCTCGTCGACCCGCGCTTCGTCGGCCACGTCCACGCCCTCCGGCTCGCCCTGACGGACCCCCGCTTCCCCGCGTCCGCCGTCCCGGGCGCCGTCACGGCCCAGGCCGAGGCGCGGCCCGCGCTGCTCGCGGCGCTGAAGGCCGCGCCGGCCGCCGACACCGCCCGCGTCGCCGATGCACTCGGCGCCGAGGGGACCACCCCGCACCGGCCCGAGCTCGGCTCGCTCGTGGCGACCGTCCCCGACGACCCCCAGGCGCGCAACGAGGCCCGGCAGGCCGTCGCCGCCGTCGACGACGAGGACGTACGGCTGCGCTCCGCCGTGAAGGCCCGCGACGGGTTCTTCACCACCTTCTTCATCAGCCCGTACTCGCGGTACATCGCCCGCTGGTGCGCGCGGCGCGGCCTGACCCCGAACCAGGTCACCACCGCGTCGCTGCTCACCGCGCTGATAGCGGCCGGCTGCGCGGCCACCGGCACCCGCGGCGGCTTCGTCGCCGCCGGCGTCCTGCTGCTGTTCTCGTTCGTGCTGGACTGCACCGACGGACAGCTCGCCCGCTACTCGCTCCAGTACTCGACGATGGGCGCCTGGCTGGACGCCACCTTCGACCGGGCCAAGGAGTACGCGTACTACGCGGGCCTCGCCCTCGGAGCGGCCCGCGGCGGGGACGACGTGTGGGCGCTCGCGCTCGGCGCGATGATCCTCCAGACCTGCCGCCACGTCGTGGACTTCTCCTTCAACGAGGCGAACCACGACGCCACCGCGGCCGGAAAGTCCGTGACGGGCAGCCCCACCGCCGCCCTCTCCGAAAAGCTCGACAGCGTCGGCTGGACGGTCTGGGTCCGCCGGATGATCGTGCTGCCGATCGGCGAGCGCTGGGCCATGATCGCCGTGCTCACGGCCGTCGCCACGCCCCGCATCGTCTTCTACGCCCTGCTCATCGGTTGTGGCTTCGCCGCGACGTACACCACGGCGGGCCGTGTGCTGCGCTCGCTGACGCGCAGGGCGAGGAGGACGGACCGCGCGGCACAGGCCCTCGCCGACCTCGCCGACTCGGGCACGCTCGCCGAGAGCTTCGCCGCCGCCTTCGCGGACACCGCCCGCAGGCTGCCCGGCTTCGCTCCGCTCGCGGTGGCCGCGGCCGGCGGGGCCGCCGTCACCGGCGCCGCCGCCTTCGCGCCGGTCGGCAGCTGGTGGCCGGTCGTCGGCGCCGCGCTGTACGTCACCACCTCCGGCTTCGCCGTCGCCCGCCCCCTCAAGGGCGCGCTCGACTGGCTGGTCCCCCCGGTCTTCCGTGCCGTGGAGTACGGCGTGATCCTGCTCCTCGCCGCCCGCTCGGAGGTGAACGGCGCACTTCCGGCAGCTTTCGGCCTGGTGGCCGCAGTCGCCTACCATCACTACGACACGGTGTACCGCATCCGCGGTGGCACGGGCGCGCCGCCTGCCTGGCTGGTGCGGACGATCGGCGGGCATGAAGGCCGCACGCTGGCGGTGGCGGTACTGGCCGCGCTCCTGGCGTCGGGCGGCACCGGCTTCCCCGTCGCGCTCACCGTCCTCGCGGTGGCCGTGGCGCTGGTGGTGCTCGTGGAGTCCATCCGTTTCTGGGTCTCCGCCGGAGCACCCGCCGTACATGACGAAGGAGAACCCGCATGATCGGCCTCGTACTGGCAGCCGGTGCAGGACGGCGTCTGCGTCCGTACACCGACGCGCTTCCGAAGGCCCTCGTGCCCGTAGGCCCTGAACAGGACGGCGCTGCCAGGACCGTCCTCGACCTCACCCTCGCCAACTTCGCCGAGGTCGGCCTGACCGAGGTCGCCGTCGTCGTCGGCTACCGCAAGGAAGCCGTGTACGCGCGCAAGGCCGAGCTGGAGGCCGCGTACGGCCTGACGCTGACGCTGATCGACAACGACAAGGCCGAGGAGTGGAACAACGCCTACTCCCTGTGGTGCGCGCGTGACGTCCTGAAGCAGGGTGTGATCCTCGCCAACGGCGACACCGTCCACCCCGTCTCCGTCGAGCGGACGCTGCTCGCCGCCCGCGGCGACGGTCAGAAGATCATCCTCGCCCTCGACGCGGTGAAGCACCTCGCCGACGAGGAGATGAAGGTCATCACCTCCGACGGCCAGGGCGTCCGCACCATCACCAAGCTGATGGACCCGGCCACCGCCACCGGCGAGTACATCGGCGTCACCCTCATCGAGCCCGAGGCGGCGGACGAGCTCGCCGACGCCCTCAAGGCCACCTTCGAGCGCGACCCCGACCTCTACTACGAGGACGGCTACCAGGAGCTGGTGAACCGCGGCTTCCGGATCGACGTCGCGCCGATCGGCGACGTCAGGTGGGTCGAGATCGACAACCACGACGACCTCGCCAAGGGCCGGGAGATCGCGTGCCTGTACTGACCCGGCTCATCCCCTCACCCGTCGTCGTCGACATCCGCCCGGGTGCCCTCGACGATCTGCCCGGCCTCCTCGCCGACCAGCGGATCTCCGCGTCGGGCCGGCTGGCGTTCGCGATAAGCAACGGCTCCGGGCAGGCCCTGCGCGAGAAGCTCGCGCCGCTGCTGCCCGACGCCGACTGGTACGAGGTCGCGGGCGGCACGATCGACGCCGCGGTCACGCTCGCCGACAACATCAAGGGCCGGCGCTACGACGCGGTCGTCGGCCTCGGCGGCGGCAAGATCATCGACGTGACGAAGTACGCCGCGGCCCGGGTCGGCCTGCCGCTGGTGGCCGTCGCCACCAACCTCGCGCACGACGGACTCTGCTCCCCGGTCGCGACCCTCGACAACGACAACGGCCGGGGCTCCTACGGCGTCCCCACGCCGATCGCCGTCGTCATCGACCTGGACGTCATCCGCGAGGCCCCGGTCCGCTTCGTCCGGGCCGGCATCGGCGACACCATCTCCAATCTGTCGGCCATCGCCGACTGGGAGCTCTCGCACCGCATCACCGGCGAGCCGGTCGACGGACTGGCCGCCGCCATGGCCCGCACCGCGGGCGAGTCCGTCCTGCGCCACCCCGGCGGCGTCGGGGACGACGGCTTCCTGACGGTGCTGGCCGAGGGGCTGGTGCTGACCGGCATCGCCATGTCGATCAGCGGCGACACCCGGCCCTCGTCCGGCGCCTGCCACGAGATCAGCCACGCCTTCGACCTGCTCCACCCCAAGCGCTGCGCGCTCCACGGCGAGCAGGTCGGCATGGGCGCCGCCTTCGCGATGCACCTGCGCGGCGCCCGCGAGGAGTCCGGGCTCTTCGCCGACGTACTGCGCAACCACGGTCTGCCGGTCCTCCCCGAGGAGATCGGCTTCTCCGTCGACGAGTTCGTCGAGGCCGTGGAGTACGCGCCGCAGACCCGCCCCGGACGTTTCACCATCCTCGAGCACCTCGACCTGTCCACCGACCAGATCAGGGACGCGTACGCCGACTATGCCAAGACCATCCGTAGCTGAACTCCGTCCGGTCGTTCACCCGGAAGGAGTGAAGGACCGGCGGAGTGGTGAGCACTGGGCCGGGCGCCTCTACATGCGCGAGATCTCGCTGCACGTCGACCCGTACCTGGTGAACACGAGGATCACGCCGAACCAGCTCACCTGCCTGATGGTGGTCGTGGGCGTCATCGGCGGCGCAGCCCTGCTCGTGCCGGGTCTGACCGGCGCGATACTCGCAGCCGTGCTGTTCCAGATCTATCTGTTGCTCGACTGCGTCGACGGCGAGGTCGCCCGCTGGCGCAAGCAGACCTCCATCACCGGCGTCTACCTGGACCGGATCGGCCACTACCTGTGCGAGGCCGCGCTGCTCGTCGGCTTCGGACTGCGCGGTGCCGATCTGTTCGGCTCGGGCCGTCCCGAGTGGCTCTGGGCCTTCCTCGGTACGCTCGCCGCGCTCGGCGCCATCCTGATCAAGGCCGAGACCGACCTGGTCGACGTCGCCCGCACCCGCAGCGGACTGCCCGCCGTGAAGGACGAGGCATCCGTGCCCCGCTCCTCCGGGCTGGCGCTGGCCCGCCGGGCTGCGGCCGCACTCAAGTTCCACCGGCTCGTCGGCGGGATCGAGGCCAGCCTGTTCATCCTGGCCATGGCCGTACTCGACATGATCCAGGGCGATCTCTTCTTCACCCGTCTCGGCATCGCGGTCCTCGCCGGCATCGCGATCGTCCAGACACTGCTGCACCTGGTCTCGATCCTGGCATCCAACAGGCTGAGGTGAGCGCATGACCCCACTGAAGCTCGGCGCCGTCATCATCACCATGGGCAACCGCCCGGACGATCTGCGTGCGCTCCTCGACTCGGTCGCCAAGCAGGAGGGCGACCCCATCGAGGTCGTCGTCGTCGGCAACGGTGCACAGGTGACCGACGTCCCCCACGGGGTACGGACCGTGGACCTGCCGGAGAACCTCGGCATCCCCGGTGGGCGCAACGCCGGGATCGAGGCCTTCGGTCCCTCCGGCACCGACGTCGACGTGCTGCTGTTCCTCGACGACGACGGACTGCTGCCGAACAACAACACCGGCGAACTGGTGCGTCAGGCTTTCGGCGATGACCCCGGCCTCGGCATCGTCAGCTTCCGCATCGCCGACCCGGAGACCGGTGCGACCCAGCGCCGCCATGTCCCGCGGCTGCGCGCCTCCGACCCGATGCGCTCCTCCAGGGTGACGACCTTCCTCGGCGGCGCCAACGCCGTCCGTACGAAGGTCATCGCCCAGGTCGGCGGACTCCCGGACGAGTTCTTCTACGCCCATGAGGAGACGGACTTCGCCTGGCGCGCCGTCGACGCGGGCTGGATGATCGACTACCGCTCCGACATGGTGCTGTTCCACCCGACGACCCCGCCGTCCCGGCACGCCGTCTACCACCGCATGGTGGCCCGCAACCGCGTGTGGCTGGCCCGTCGCAATCTGCCCGCGCCCCTGGTGCCGGTCTACCTCGCGGTGTGGATCGCCCTCACCCTGCTGAGGCGGCCCACGATCGCGGCGCTGCGCGCCTGGTTCGGCGGGTTCAAGGAGGGCTGGACGACGCCGTGCGGGCCCCGCCGCCCCATGAAGTGGCGTACCGTGTGGCGACTGACGCGACTGGGCCGACCACCTGTCGTCTGACGGGCCGGGATCTGAGAGCATCGGGCGTACTTCCGGGACCTGGCCGCCACCTGAGGCCCGTATGCCGCGCATCTTGAACACGAAAGTTTCAACTTGTGAGTGACACAACCCACGACGGCGCGATCGCCATGAGCGCTCGGCCGTCTCCCGACGACGGTCTGACGCCGGCGGAGCTCGCCGCGAAGTACGGCCTGTCGGTGAGCGGTGCCCGCCCCGGGCTGGTCGAATACGTCAGGCAGCTCTGGGGCCGCCGGCACTTCATCCTGGCGTTCTCCCAGGCGAAGCTCACGGCGCAGTACAGCCAGGCCAAGCTGGGGCAGCTGTGGCAGGTGGCGACGCCGCTGCTGAACGCTCTCGTGTACTACCTGATCTTCGGTCTCATCCTCAACGCCGATCGTGGGATGTCGAAGGAGGTCTACGTCCCGTTCCTGGTCACGGGTGTGTTCGTGTTCACGTTCACGCAGTCGTCGGTCATGGCCGGTGTCCGGTCGATCGCCGGCAACCTGGGACTGGTGCGGGCCCTGCACTTCCCGCGTGCCTCGCTGCCCATCTCGTTTGCGCTGCAGCAGCTCCAGCAGCTGCTGTTCTCGATGATCGTGCTCGTGCTCATCGTGCTCGCGTTCGGCAGCTTCCCGTCGCTGAGCTGGCTGCTGGCGCTGCCGGCGCTCGCGCTGCAGTTCGTCTTCAACGTCGGCCTCGCGCTGGTCATGGCCCGGCTGGGCAGCAAGACCCCCGACCTCGCCCAGCTGATGCCGTTCATCATGCGTACCTGGATGTACGGCTCCGGCGTGATGTTCTCGATCAAGGTGATGCTCGAGGACAAGCCGGCCTGGATCGCCGAGGTCCTCATGTACAACCCCGCGGCGGTCTACATGGACCTCATCCGCTTCGCCCTGATCGACGGGTACGACTCGTCGAACCTGCCCTCGCACGTGTGGCTCGCGGGCCTGCTGTGGGCCGTGCTCGCCGGTGTCGCCGGGTTCGTGTACTTCTGGAAGGCGGAGGAGCGCTATGGCCGTGGCTGACCTGCACAAGGAGCCGCACCAGGACCCGAGCGGCGCCCGGATCCCCACCGTGATCGCCGACGACGTCCACATCGTCTACCGGGTCAACGGCGGCGGCGGCCGGGGCCGGGGCAGCGCGACCGCGGCGCTGAGCCGGATCGTGCGCCGCGACCGGGGCGAGTCCCGGGGGGTCCGCAAGGTCCATGCCGTGCGCGGGGTGACCTTCACCGCCTACCGCGGCGAGGCCATCGGCCTCATCGGCACCAACGGCTCCGGCAAGTCCACCCTGCTGCGGGCCATCGCCGGGCTGCTGCCGACCGAGAGCGGCAAGGTCTACACGGACGGCCAGCCGTCGCTCCTCGGTGTCAACGCCGCGCTGATGGGTGATCTGACCGGCGAGCGGAACGTGATACTCGGCGGTCTCGCCATGGGCATGTCGCGCGAGGAGATCCGCGAGCGCTACCAGAGCATCGTCGACTTCTCCGGGATCAACGAGAAGGGCGACTTCATCACGCTCCCCATGCGGACCTACTCCTCCGGCATGGGAGCCCGGCTCCGTTTCGCGATCGCCGCCGCCAAGAACCACGACGTGCTGATGATCGACGAGGCGCTGGCCACGGGTGACCGGAAGTTCCAGATCCGCTCCGAGCAGCGCATCCGCGAGCTGCGCAAGGAGGCCGGCACGGTCTTCCTGGTCAGCCACAGCAACAAGTCGATCAGGGACACCTGTGACCGCGTCCTGTGGCTGGAGAAGGGCGAGCTCCTGATGGACGGCCCGACCGACGAGGTCATCAAGGCGTACGAGAAGGAGACCGGGAAGTAGTCTCCGCTACCCGTCGCACGGAAGGGCCCCCGCCGGATCGCGCCGGCGGGGGCCTTCGCCGGTGGGGGCCTTCGGCGGTGGGGGCCTTGCCGGCAGGGGCCGCCGTGGCCCCTTCCCGTATGCGCGGCGTCAAGTGCGCGTCAACCGCTCGTCAATTCACGGCGAAAGCATCGCACTTGTAATGCCCGCAACACCCAGGCGCGGGTCGGCGCGTTGTACAACGTAAGCTGTACCGGTGCCGATTCGCGGCAAGTGGGGCGATACCCCCTGACTTTCCCGCCCGCCGGGGCGGTCCGGGGCAGCCGAGCGGCGGGCCCCGACTCCGGAATGTCCGGCGGCGTGTCCGAAATAGTGTGTATTGGGTCGGCAGTGTAGAACGGGAGATGTGACGGCAATGACGGAAAATCTCCAGCTCCGCGTGTGCAGCGCCGTCCCCGCGCCGGGCAGCCCGAGGTGACGGGTACCCGGCAGGTGCGCCCCGACGCCTCCACGCGCACCACACTCGACAAGGCCGCGGACGAGAACTTCCCCGTGGCCCCCTTCTTCCTGCCGCGAGCCTGGCGCGACGACCTGATGGCCGTCTACGGCTATGCCCGCCTCGTCGACGACATCGGCGACGGCGACCTGGCCCCGGGCGGCGCCGACGCCCGCCACCTCGGCCTCGCCCCCGAGCAGGCGGACGACCGGCTCGCGATGCTGGACGCGTTCGAGGACGATCTGGGGCGGGTCTTCGCGACCGACCCCGGCACTGACCTCGGCGCCGACCCCCGCGCCGACTTTGACTCCGCCCCCGGTGCCGGTCCCGGCGTCGACGCCCGGCGGGACGGCGACGGCCCGCGCCATCCGCTGCTGCGTGCCCTGGTGCCCACCGTGCACCGCTGCTCGCTGACGCCCGGGCCGTTCCTCGCGCTGATCGCGGCCAACCGCCAGGACCAGTTCACCGGCCGCTACGAGACGTACGACGAGCTCGCCGCGTACTGCGAGCTCTCCGCCAACCCCGTGGGCCGGCTCGTCCTGGGGATCACCGGCACCACCAGCCCCGAGCGCGTCCGCCTCTCCGACGCGATCTGCACCGCGCTCCAGATCGTCGAGCACCTCCAGGACATCCCGGAGGACCTCGCCCGCGACCGGATCTACCTTCCGGCAGAGGACATGAAACGGTTCGGCGTCACCGAAGCCGATCTGGCGGAGCCGGAAGGGGGCGCGCCGGTGCGCGACCTGGTTGCGTTCGAGGCCGAACGCGCCCGGCTGCTGTTGGATGAAGGCACCCCCCTGGTGGGTAGCGTCCACGGCAGGCTGCGACTGCTGCTCGCCGGATTCGTGGCCGGAGGCCGCGCCGCGCTCGACGCCATCGCGGCAGCCGGACACGACGTGCTCCCCGGTCCGCCCGGACCCACCACGCGGGGACTGATCCGTGAACTGGGAGCCGTCTTGCGCAGAGCCGGCAGAGAGGGGTGAGCCGGAGCATGGAGGGACAGCCACTCATGTCCGCACCGGTGCGGGCCGCGTACAGCTACTGCGAGGCCGTGACGGGACAGCAGGCGCGCAACTTCGCCTACGGCATCCGGCTGCTGCCCGCGGACAAGCGGCAGGCCATGTCGGCGCTGTACGCCTTCTCGCGGCGCGTCGACGACATCGGCGACGGCAGCCTCGACCGGGCCGCCAAGCGGGACCGGCTCGAAGGCACCCGCGAGCTGCTCGGCAGGATCCGCGACGATGCGATCGACGACGATGACACGGACCCCGTCGCGGTCGCCCTCGCCGACGCGTCGCGCCGCTTCCCGATCCCGCTGGACGGGCTCGACGAACTCATCGACGGCGTCCTCATGGACGTCCACGGCGAGACGTACGAGACCTGGGACGACCTGAAGGTCTACTGCCGGTGTGTCGCGGGCGCCATCGGGCGCCTCTCGCTCGGCGTGTTCGGCACCCTGCCCGGCGCGCAGGGCGCCGACCGCGCCGCCGAGTACGCCGACACGCTGGGCCTCGCCCTCCAGCTCACCAACATCCTCCGCGACGTCCGCGAGGACGCGGCCGGCGGCCGCACCTACCTGCCCGCCGACGACCTGGCCAAGTTCGGCTGCTCGGCGGGATTCCACCGCGCGGGCCCCCCGGCCGGCGCCGACTTCACCGGCCTCGTCCACTTCGAAGTCCGCCGCGCCCGCGGCCTGTTCGCGGAGGGCTACCGGCTGCTGCCCATGCTGGACCGCCGCAGCGGCGCCTGCGTCGCGGCCATGGCCGGCATCTACCGGCGCCTCCTCGACCGCATCGAACGCGACCCCGAGGCGGTGCTGCGCGGCCGCGTCTCGCTCCCGGGCCGTGAGAAGGCGTACGTCGCCGTCCGCGGCCTCTCCGGCCTCGACGCCCGCCATGTCTCCCGCCACTCCGTCAGGAGGCACGCCTGATGCCACCCCTGACGTCGCCTCGGCCCCCGTCCCCGCCGCGCGCCGGCGGGGACGAGCCACAGCCGGCAGCCGGCGCGCCGACGACCCGGCGGGGCGCCACTGCCGCTCGCCGGACTCCTGGACGCCCGTTCCCCGCGCACGCGACGCGGCTGGTTCCCGTGGCCCGGGTGTCGCGTGGTGCTGCCTCGTTCGTCTCCGGTGCGGCCTGGCCGGTTCGCGCGGTCCGGGTGTCGCGTGGTGCTGCCCCGTTCCTCTCCGGAGCGGCCTGGCCGGTTCGTACGGTCCGGGTGTCGAGCGGTGCCGCCCCCTTCCCCTTCGGCGCGGCCTGGCCGGTTCGCGCCGGCGCCGCGAGGGCGAACGCCTGTGCTGTGCCTCGCACCGGAGGCGCAACCCTCCGCGACGGTGGCGCGTCCCTGTGGGCGACGGTGGCCCGAGGGGAGGGCTCATGACGCGTGACGGCACGACGTCGCGGCAGCACGCCGTGGTCGTCGGCGGAGGGCTCGCCGGGGTCACCACCGCGCTCCGGCTCGCCGACGCCGGGGTGCGGGTCACCCTCGTCGAGAACCGGCCCCGCCTCGGCGGGCTCGCGTTCTCCTTCCGGCGCGGCGAGCTCACCGTCGACAACGGGCAGCACGTGTATCTGCGCTGCTGCACCGCCTACCGCTGGTTCCTCGACCGCGTCGACGGCGCCCACCTGGCACCGGTCCAGCCTCGCCTCGACGTGCCCGTCATCGACGCCGCCCACCCCGGCGGGCCCCGGCTCGGCAGGCTGCGGCGCGCCGGGCTGCCCGTACCCCTCCACCTCGCGGCGAGCCTCGCCACGTACCCGCACCTGTCGTTCGCCGAGCGCGCGGCTGTCGGGCGGGCCGCGCTCGCGCTCAAGCGGCTCGACCCCGCCGACCCCGCCCTCGACGGCGTCGACTTCGCGTCCTGGCTCGGCCGCCACGGGCAGACACGGCGCGCCGTCGAAGCCCTCTGGGACCTCGTCGGGGTCGCCACCCTCAACGCCACCGCGCCCCACGCCTCCCTGGGCCTGGCCGCCATGGTGTTCAAGACCGGACTGCTCTCCGAGCCCGGCGCGGCCGACATCGGCTGGGCCCGGGTGCCGCTCGGCGACCTGCACGACACGCTCGCCCGCAAGGCCCTCGACTCCGCCGGGGTCCGCACCGAGCTGCGCGCCCGTGTCAGCGCCGTCGCCCGCACCCCCGACGGCCGCTGGAACGTCACGGCAGGCGCCGAGCGGCTCGACGCGGACGCCGTCGTCCTCGCCGTGCCGCAGCGCGAGACCCACGCCCTGCTGCCCGACGGTGCGCTCGACGACCCCGACCGGCTCCTCGACATCGGCACCGCGCCGATCCTCAACATCCACGTGGTCTACGACCGCCAGGTGCTGCACCGGCCCTTCTTCGCCGCGCTCGGCACGCCCGTGCAGTGGGTCTTCGACCGCACCCACGCCTCCGGCCTGTTGAGCGGCGGGCCCGAGGGGCCCTCCGGCAAGGGCGGTGGTGGGCGACGGGTCGCAGGGCAGTACCTGGCCCTGTCCCAGTCGGCCGCCGAAGACGAGATCGACACGCCCGTCGCCGTCCTGCGCGAGCGCTACCTCCCCGAGCTGGAACGCCTGCTGCCCGCGGCACGCCACGCGGAGGTACGGGACTTCTTCGTCACCCGGGAGCGCACCGCGACGTTCGCCCCCACCCCCGGCGTCGGCAGGCTCAGGCCCGCCGCCCGCACCCGTGCCCCCGGCCTGTACCTGGCCGGATCGTGGACCGCCACCGGCTGGCCCGCGACCATGGAGGGCGCGGTGCGCAGCGGCTTCAGCGCCGCCGCCGCCGCGCTCACCGCCCTCGGCCGCCCCCATGAACATCCGCTCCAGGAGGCGGCATGAGTCGTACTACGTCCGGAACCAGAGGAGAGAACGTGCCGACTGCCCCCTCGGCGAACCCGGCTGTCGACACCGCGGACGTCACCGCGCTGCTCGAACGCGGGCGGACCCTGTCCACCCCGGTGCTGCGCGCCGCCGTGGACCGTCTCGCGCCGCCCATGGACACGGTCGCCGCCTACCACTTCGGCTGGATCGACGCCCAGGGCCGTCCCGCGGACGGTGACGGCGGCAAGGCCGTGCGCCCGGCGCTGGCGCTGCTCTCCGCCGAGGCCGCCGGCGCCGCCCCCGAGGTCGGTATCCCCGGCGCCGTCGCCGTCGAGCTGGTGCACAACTTCTCGCTGCTCCACGACGACCTGATGGACGGTGACGAGCAGCGCCGCCACCGCGACACCGTCTGGAAGGTGCACGGCCCCGCCCAGGCCATCCTCGTCGGCGACGCGCTCTTCGCGCTGGCCAACGAGATCCTGCTGGAGCTGGGCACGGTCGAGGCCGGGCGGGCGACACGCCGGCTCACCACCGCGACCCGCAAGCTGATCGACGGCCAGGCGCAGGACATCTCCTTCGAGCACCGCGAGCGGGTCACCGTCGAGGAGTGCCTGGAGATGGAGGGCAACAAGACGGGCGCGCTGCTCGCCTGCGCCGTCTCCATCGGCGCAGTCCTCGGCGGCGCCGACGACCGCACCGCCGACACCCTGGAGGCGTACGGCTACCACCTCGGCCTCGCCTTCCAGGCCGTGGACGACCTGCTCGGCATCTGGGGCGACCCCGAGGCGACCGGCAAGCAGACGTGGAGCGATCTGCGCCAGCGCAAGAAGTCCCTGCCGGTCGTCGCCGCGCTCGCCGCCGGCGGCCCCGCGTCGGAGCGGCTCGGCGAACTGCTCGCCGCCGACGCCAAGGCGGACCCCGATGAGCGGCCTCCGGCCGCGGGGGACGTCGACAGCTTCTCCGAGGCCGAGTTCGCCACCAGGGCCGCCCTCATCGAGGAGGCGGGCGGCCGTGAGTGGACCTCCCAGGAGGCCCGCAGACAGCACGCGATCGCGGTCGAGGCGCTCGACCGGGTCGACATGCCCGAGCAGGTGCGCGCGCAGCTCGTCGCGCTCGCCGACTTCGTCGTCGTACGCAAGCGGTGAGCACCGGAGTCGGCCGCGCGACGGAGATGATCACGATCAATCGCATATGAGTGCTTTCTGGGGGATAGCCCCCCAGACCCCCAGGCAGTCGCCGGCCGGTGCCACTCCCGGCACCGGCCGACGGCAGACCCGCAGCAGCAGAGATCCGACTGCACGAAGGGGAAGCCATGACAGCGACGACCGACGGAAGCACCGGGGCTCCGGGACCCCGCGCAGCCGCGGCCAGCGAACCGACCGACACACCTCCGGACACACCTCCCGACACACCTCCCCCGGGAGGTGACGTCTCTTCGGCCGCCGCACGGGCGGCACAGCGCTCCGTCGAGTACCTGCTCTCCCGGCAGGACCCGCAGGGCTGGTGGAAGGGCGACCTCGAGACCAACGTCACCATGGACGCCGAGGACCTGCTGCTCCGTCAGTTCCTCGGCGTCCTGGACGAGAAGACCAGCCACGCCGCCGCCCTCTTCATCCGCGGCGAGCAGCGCGACGACGGCACCTGGGCCACGTTCTACGGCGGACCCGGCGAACTCTCCACCACCGTCGAGGCATACGTCGCGCTGCGGCTCGCCGGCGACCGGCCCGACGATCCGCACATGTCACGCGCCGCCGACTGGATCCGGGCTCAGGGCGGAATCGCCGCGAGCCGGGTCTTCACCCGTATCTGGCTCGCGCTCTTCGGCTGGTGGAAGTGGGAGGACCTGCCCGAGCTGCCGCCCGAGCTGATCTATCTGCCGTCCTGGTTCCCGCTCAACATCTACGACTTCGGCTGCTGGGCCCGGCAGACCATCGTGCCGCTCACGATCGTCTCCGCGAAGCGCCCGGTCCGCCCCGCGCCCTTCGCGCTCGACGAGCTCCACACCGACGCACGCAACCCCAGTCCGCAGGGGCCCCTCGCCCCGGCGCGGAGCTGGGACGGCGTCTTCCAGCGGCTCGACCGGATGCTGCACCGCTACCGCAAGGTCGCCCCGCGCCCGCTGCGCCGTGCCGCCATGAACAGTGCGGCGCGCTGGATCGTCGAGCGGCAGGAGAACGACGGCTGCTGGGGCGGGATCCAGCCGCCCGCCGTCTACTCGGTCATCGCCCTGCACCTGCTCGGCTACGACCTCCAGCACCCCGTGATGCGCGCCGGCCTGGAATCGCTCGACCGCTTCACCGTCTGGCGCGACGACGGCGCCCGGATGATCGAGGCGTGCCAGTCGCCCGTCTGGGACACCTGCCTGGCCACGATCGCGCTCGCCGACGCCGGGCTCCCCGCCGACCACCCGGCGCTCGTCAGGGCCGCCGACTGGATGCTCGGCGAGGAGGTCGTCAAGCGGGGCGACTGGGCGGTGCGCAAGCCCGGACTTCCCCCGGGCGGCTGGGCGTTCGAGTTCCACAACGACAACTACCCCGACATCGACGACACCGCCGAGGTCATCCTCGCGCTGCGCCGGGTCGACCACCCGGATCCGGCGGCCGTCGAGGCCGCGATCGCCCGCGCGGGCAACTGGACGCTCGGGATGCAGTCGAAGAACGGCGCCTGGGGCGCGTTCGACGCCGACAACACCAGCGCGTTCCCCAACCGGCTGCCGTTCTGCGACTTCGGCGAGGTCATCGACCCGCCGTCGGCCGACGTCACCGCACACGTCGTCGAGATGCTCGCCCACGAGGGCCGCGCCCACCACCCCCGTACCCGCAGGGGCATCGAGTGGCTGCTCGCCGAACAGGAGCCGAACGGCGCCTGGTTCGGACGCTGGGGCGTCAACTACGTCTACGGCACGGGCTCGGTGGTCCCGGCGCTGACCGCCGCCGGGCTGCCGACCGTGCACCCCGCCATCCGCCGCGCCGTCCGCTGGCTCGAATCCGTCCAGAACGACGACGGCGGCTGGGGCGAGGACCTGCGCTCCTACCGCGACCCGGCCACCATGGGGCAGGGGGCGTCCACCGCGTCCCAGACCGCGTGGGCGCTGCTGGCCCTGCTCGCGGCGGGGGAGCGGGAGGGCAAGGCGGTCGAGCGGGGCGTCGCCTTCCTCGCCGAGACCCAGCGCGAGGACGGCTCCTGGGACGAGCCGCACTTCACGGGCACCGGCTTCCCCTGGGACTTCTCCATCAACTACCACCTGTACCGGCAGGTCTTCCCGCTGACCGCGCTCGGCCGGTACGTCAACGGAGAGCCCTTCTCCGGCAAGGGGGGCTGATGGACGCGACCCCGGCGGCCCCGGGCACCGCGCCGCTGCTGATCGCCTGCGCGCTCGGCATCGAGCACCTCGCCCTGCGCGGCGCCGGGCGCGGCAGCGGCGGCGCACTGGGCCCCGTGACCGTACTGCGTACGGGCATGGGCCCGAAGCACGCCCAGCGCGCCGTCGCCGAGGCCCTCGGCGACGGGCGGAACCGGGACGCGGCGGTCATCGCCTCCGGCTTCTGCGCCGGACTCGCCCCGGGCATGCACCCGGGCGACCTCGTCGTGGCCGACGAGACCCGCGGCCCCTGGGGCACCACCCGCTGCACCGGCACCGAGGTGCTCGTGGCGGCGCTGGTCCGCGCCCTGCCCGGCCGCACGGTCCACACCGGCCCGCTGACCGGCTCCGCCCATGTCGTACGCGGCCAGGAGCGGTCGGAGCTGGCCGCCACCGGGGCGATCGCGGTGGACATGGAGTCGGCCGCGACGCTCCACGCCGCCCAGGGCGCCGGCCCCCGCCCGGTTGCGGCCGTCCGGGTGGTCGTGGACGCTCCGGAGCATGAACTGGTCCGCATCGGCACGGTGCGCGGTGGAATATCGGCTTTCCGCGTTCTGCGCGCCGTCCTTCCTGCTTTTCATGAATGGCACCGTTCTTTGCTGCTCCCCAGGAGGTGAGCTAGATGGCCATGCCGCTCCGTCAGACCATCAGGGTCGGGACGTACCTCTTTGAACAGAAGCTCCGCAGGCGTGAGAAGTTTCCGCTGATCGTGGAGCTGGAGCCGTTGTTCGCGTGCAATCTGAAGTGCGAGGGCTGCGGAAAGATCCAGCACCCGGCGGGAATCCTCAAGCAGCGCATGCCCGTCGCTCAGGCGGTCGGGGCCGTTCTGGAATCCGGGGCCCCGATGGTCTCCATCGCGGGCGGCGAGCCGTTGATGCACCCGCAGATCCACGAGATCGTCAACCAGCTGGTGGCGAAGAAGAAGTACGTCTTCCTCTGCACCAACGCGCTGCTGATGCGCAAGAAGATGGAGCAGTTCACCCCGTCGCCGTTCTTCGCCTTCGCCGTCCACATCGACGGGCTGCGCGAGCGCCACGACGAGTCGGTCGCCAAGGAAGGCGTGTTCGACGAGGCGGTGGAGGCGATCAAGGAGGCCAAGAAGCGCGGCTTCCGGGTCACCACCAATTCCACCTTCTTCAACACCGACACCCCGCAGACGGTCATCGAGGTGCTGAACTACCTCAACGACGACCTCAAGGTCGACGAGATGATGATCTCGCCCGCCTACGCCTACGAGAAGGCGCCCGACCAGGAGCACTTCCTCGGTGTCGAGCAGACCCGCGAGCTCTTCAGGAAGGCGTTCGCGGACGGCAACCGGCGGCGCTGGCGGCTGAACCACTCACCGCTCTTCCTGGACTTCCTGGAGGGGAAGGTCGACTTCCCGTGCACCGCGTGGGCGATCCCGAACTACTCGCTCTTCGGCTGGCAGCGCCCCTGCTATCTGATGAGCGACGGATACGTGCCCACGTACAAGGAGCTCGTGGAGGAGACCGACTGGGACAAGTACGGCCGCGGAAAGGACCCGCGCTGCGCCAACTGCATGGCGCACTGCGGCTATGAACCGACCGCCGTACTCGCCACCATGGGCTCACTCAAGGAATCGCTGCGTGCCGCCAGGGACACGGTGTCCGGAAACCGCGACTGAGAGGGGGCCCGAGCGTGACGATTCTGGAGAACATCCGGGGGCCGCGCGACCTCAGGGCGCTGAGGGAAGCGGAGCTCGACGAACTCGCCGAGGACATCAGGGAGTTCCTGATCCAGGCCGTGGCCAGGACCGGCGGCCATCTGGGACCGAATCTCGGCGTGGTGGAGCTGACCATCGCACTCCACCGCGTCTTCGACTCGCCCGTGGACCGCATCCTGTGGGACACCGGACACCAGAGCTACGTGCACAAACTGCTCACCGGCCGGCAGGACTTCTCCAAGCTGCGCGGGAAGGGCGGCCTGTCCGGCTATCCGTCCCGCGAGGAGTCCGAGCACGACGTCATCGAGAACTCGCACGCGTCCACCGTGCTCGGCTGGGCGGACGGGCTCGCCAAGGCGCACCAGGTACTCGGCAGCCCCGGCCACGTCGTCGCCGTCACCGGCGACGGCGCGCTCACCGGCGGCATGGCCTGGGAGGCGCTGAACAACATCGCCGCCGCCAAGGACCGCCCGCTGATCATCGTGGTCAACGACAACGAGCGCTCCTACGCCCCGACGATCGGCGGCCTCGCCAACCACCTGGCCACGCTCCGCATCACCGACGAGTACGAGCGGGTGCTGGCCTGGGGCAAGGACGTCCTCCAGCACACCCCCGTCGTCGGAAAGCCGCTCTACGAGTCGCTGCACGGAGCGAAGAAGGGCTTCAAGGACGCCTTCGCCCCGCAGGGCATGTTCGAGGACCTGGGACTGAAGTACGTCGGCCCCATCGACGGCCACGACATCGCCGCCGTCGAGTCCGCGCTGCGCCGCGCGAAACGCTTCCACGGACCGGTGCTGGTGCACTGCCTGACCGAGAAGGGACGCGGTTATCCGCCCGCGCTGGAGGACGAGGCCGACCGCTTCCACACCGTCGGCGTGATGGACCCGCGGACCTGCGAGCCGCTCGCGCCCTCCCACGGGCCGTCCTGGACCTCGGTCTTCGGCGACGAGATCGCCGCGATCGGCGCCGAGCGGCCGGACGTCGTGGCGATCACCGCGGCCATGCTCCACCCGGTGGGGCTGACGAGGTTCGCCGAGCGCTTCCCCGACCGGATCTGGGACGTCGGGATCGCCGAGCAGCACGCGGTGGTGTCCGCGGCCGGCCTCGCCACCGGCGGACTGCACCCGGTGGTCGCCGTCTACGCGACCTTCCTCAACCGGGCCTTCGACCAGCTCCTGATGGATGTCGCCCTGCACCGCTGCGGGGTCACCTTCGTCCTCGACCGGGCCGGTGTCACCGGTGTCGACGGCCCCTCCCACAACGGCATGTGGGACCTGTCCGTCCTCCAGGTCGTCCCGGGGCTCAGGATCGCCGCCCCGCGCGACGCGGACCAGCTCAGGGCCCAGCTGCGCGAGGCCGTCGAGGTGTCCGACGCGCCGACCGTGCTGCGGTTCCCCAAGGAGGCGCTCGGGGAGCCGCTGCCCGCCCTCGGCCGGGTGGGCGGGATGGACGTCCTGCACCGCTGCGACGACCCCGAGGTGCTGATCGTCTCGGTCGGCGCGCTCGGCACCGTCTGTCTGCAGGCCGCCGATCTCCTGGAGGCCCGCGGAGTGCGCTGCACCGTCGTCGACCCGCGCTGGGTCAAGCCCGTCGACGAGCAGCTCGCCCCGCTCGCCGCCCGGCACCGGCTCGTCGCCGTCGTCGAGGACAACAGCCGGGCGGGCGGCGTCGGCTCGGCGGTCGGCCAGGCGCTGCGGGATGCCGATGTGGACGTACCGCTGCGGACCTTCGGCATCCCCGAGCAGTTCCTCGCGCACGCGAAGCGCGGCGAGGTGCTGGCGGACATCGGACTGACACCGGTGGAGATCGCGGGGCGGATCAGCGCCGCCCTCGCCCGCCGCGAGGCATTCGAGGAGGGCGGTCGATGAGCAAGGAGTTCGACCTCGGACGGCTGCTCGCGGAGCGCGGCGGCGAGCGGTACGAACTGCACGCGCGCCACCTCAACCACCAGCTGCCCCGGATGCTCCGCACCATCGGCTTCGACAAGGTGTACGAGCGGGCCGAGGGCGCGTACTTCTGGGACGCGGACGGCAACGACTACCTCGACATGCTCGCCGGCTTCGGCGTCATGGGCCTCGGCCGGCACCACCCCGTCGTCCGCAAGGCCCTGCACGACGTCATCGACGCCTCGCTCGCCGACCTCACCCGCTTCGACTGCGCGCCGCTGCCCGGGCTGCTCGCCGAGAAGCTGCTGGCCCACAGTCCGCACCTGGACCGGGTCTTCTTCGGCAACAGCGGTACGGAGGCGGTCGAGACGGCGCTCAAGTTCGCCCGGTACGCGACAGGGAAGCCCCGGATCGTCTACTGCACGCACGCCTTCCACGGGCTGACCACCGGTTCCCTCTCGGTCAACGGCGAGTCCGGCTTCCGTGACGGCTTCGCCCCGCTGCTGCCGGACACCGCCATCGAGCTCGGCGATCTGGCGGCCCTGGAGCGGGAGCTGAAACGCGGCGACGTCGCGGGCTTCGTCGTCGAGCCCGTCCAGGGCAAGGGTGTCCACGAGCCGCCGCCCGGATTTCTTCTCGCGGCGCAGGAGCTGCTCCACCGGCACAAGGCGCTGCTCATCGCCGACGAGGTCCAGACGGGTCTCGGCAGGACCGGCGCCTTCTACGCGTACCAGCACGCGGAAGGTGTCGAACCCGACCTCGTGTGCGTCGCGAAGACCCTCTCCGGCGGCTATGTGCCGGTCGGCGCCACCCTCGGCAAGGACTGGGTCTTCAAGAAGGTCTACTCCTCGATGGACCGGGTGCTGGTGCACTCGGCGAGCTTCGGCTCCAACGCCCAGGCGATGGCCGCCGGGCTCGCCGTGCTGGCCGTCCTGGAGGACGAGGACGTCATCGCCAACGCGCGGGCGACCGGGGAGCTGCTGAGGACGCGGCTTGCGGCGCTCGTCGACCGCTACGAGCTGCTGCGGGAGGTCCGTGGGCGCGGGCTGATGATCGGCATCGAGTTCGGCAGGCCGTCGTCGCTGAAACTGCGCAGCCGCTGGACCATGCTCCAGGCCGCCCGCAAGGGGTTGTTCGCGCAGATGGTGGTCGTCCCGCTGCTCCAGCGGCACCGCATCCTCACCCAGGTGTCCGGCGACCATCTGGAAGTGATCAAGCTGATTCCGCCGCTGATCATCGGCGAGGCGGAGGTCGACCGCTTCGTCGAGGCGTTCACCGCGGTGATGGACGACGCCCACGGCGGCAGCGGGCTGATGTGGGACTTCGGCAGGACCCTGGTCAAGCAGGCGGTCGGCAACCGCTAGGCGGTCGGCAACCGCTGGGCGGTCGGCCGACGCGGCAGCGGATCCCCCTGCCCTTTGCCTCTGGGGCAAGAAATTTGCCCCAGAGGAAATCCGCTGGCGCAATAGGGGCATGGACGAGCTGCCCGACATGGCACCCCGGCTGCGCGAGCTGCGCCGCCACCGCGGCCTCACCCTGGAAACCGCCGCCCGGCGCGCGGGCCTCTCGCCCGCCCATCTCTCCCGGCTCGAAACGGGCCACCGGCAGCCGTCCCTGCCCATGCTGCTCGCCCTGGCCCGCATCTACGGTACGACGGTCGCGGAGCTCCTCGGCGAGGCGCCGGCGGAGCGCGACGCGATCACCCGCGGCGGGCGGATGGGCCCGGCGGAGGCGGACGGCTGGACGTACCGCCCGGCGGGTGGCCGCGGCCGGGCCATGCAGGCCCTGCGGGTGCGGGTGGCGCCCGGGACCCAGGGGGACCTGGTGCGCGTCCATCCCGGCGAGGAGTGGCTGTACGTGCTCGAAGGCCGGTTGCGCCTCGGGCTCGGCGACAGCGTGTACGAGCTCGACCCCGGCGACAGCGCCCACTTCGACTCGCTCACCCCGCACCGCATCGCCGCCCTCACCCAGGACGGGGCCGAGCTGCTCTTCGTCCACACCCTGTTGCAGAGCCCCGACCCGCACGCGCATCCGCATGCCTGAGGAGAACACCATGCCGAAAATCCCGTCGAGCCAGGAGCAGAAGTTTCCGGTCGGGCTGATCGTCAGGCTCTTCGCGTATCTGGTGGCGGGCCACCTGTTCGCGGCGTTCCTCTATCTGCTGTTCCTGGTCGGG
Organism: Streptomyces sp. FIT100; assembly: GCF_024584805.1. Classification (NCBI taxonomy): domain Bacteria; kingdom Bacillati; phylum Actinomycetota; class Actinomycetes; order Kitasatosporales; family Streptomycetaceae; genus Streptomyces; species Streptomyces sp. FIT100. The sequence continues at coordinate 7,211,213 of NZ_CP075715.1, forward strand.
GGCCGCTGACGGGCCGGCCGGCTCGGACCGGGCCGCGGCGGAGCGGGCCGCTTCGGACGGGGCCGGCTCAGACCGAGCCGCTTCGGACGGGGTCGGCTCAGACCGAGCCGTCCAGCAGCCGCTCGCGCAGCCGCTCACGCGTCCCGGGCGAGACGCCGAGTCCGTCGGAGAGGTAGCGCTCCGTGCCGCCCCAGGTCTGCTCGATGGTCTCGAACGCCGCTTCCAGGTACTCGGCGCGGGCGTCGAAGAGCGGGCTGAGGAGCTCCATGACCTCAGGCGAGTAGCCGGAGGGCGCGTTGTCGCTGCGGCGCACCTTGTAGCGGCGGTGCGGGTCGTTCGACTTCAGGTAGTCGGCCTCGATGGCGTCCCGCTCGACGCCCACGGCGAGCAGCGAGACGGCGATCGACAGACCCGCGCGGTCCTTGCCCGCCGCACAGTGCATGAGCGCCGGGACGCTGTCCTCCGCGAGCGCGTGCAGCACCCGGCTGTGCTCGGCGGTGCGGTCCTTGATGATCATCCGGTACGAGGCGGTCATCCGGGCGGCCGCCTTGCCGTCCGCGAGGATCGACCGCAGCTGCTCGAGGTCACCGTCGCGGACCATCCGCCAGAACTCGGTGCCGTCGGCCGGGTCGCTGAGCGGGATGTTCACGTTCCGTACGCCGGGGAGCTCGACGTCGGGGCCTTCCAGCCGGTGGTCGGCGGCGTTGCGGAAGTCGAAGATCGTGTGCAGCCCGAGCGAGGTGAGGAAGGCGGCGTCGTCGCCGGTGGCATGCGCGAGGTGTCCGCTGCGGAAGAGCCGTCCGTGCCGCACCCGCCGCCCGTCCACGGTCGGCAGTCCGCCCACGTCCCGGAAGTTGCGTACGCCGGCCAGTGCGGGTTCGGCCGACGGGAGCTGGGCATCGCCTGCGGGCAGCTGCTGCGTCACGGGGGCTCCTGACGTGTCTGCGGCCGGCGCTGATCGCCGACGAAGACGCGATCCGACCATACGGCATCGATTCCTCAGGCAATCATCTCGGCCCGGGCGTCAAGAGCGTTGCCTGCACCGCCGGATGTGCTTGATGATGTGTGAACCTGTGTGAACCTGTGTGGATCTGAGGGGTCGGGATGATCGAGACGGTTGGCCATGGTCGTATCTGGGTGCTGTCCGGGCGGCAGAGCAGCTATGCGCTGCACGTGACCGATCGCGACGAGCTGCTCCACCTCCACTGGGGGCCGCGGATCGGGCCCGCCGACGCCGAGGCGCTCGCCGCCGAACCCCTCCCCGGCTGGTCCTTCGAGTCCCCGCTCGACGGGCACGAGGAGTACCCGGTCGAGGGCGGCCCCCGCTTCGTACGCCCCGCGCTCTCCGTGCGCACGGCAGCGGTCCGCGGCACCGAGTGGTCCTTCGAGGGCGCCCTCGTAAACGTAAACGTGAACGAGGGCGAGGACGCGTCCGCGGACGCGCACGCGGACGAGCTGCGGCTGCGCTTCGGCGACCCCCTCCACGGGCTCGCGCTGACCCTGCACTACCGGATGCGCGACGACTCCGACGTCATCGAGCGCTGGGCCACGGTGGCGCACACGGGAGACGGTCCCGCGCTGGAGCTGCTGCGCGCCGACGCCGCCGTATGGACCCTGCCGTGGCGCGAGCGGCGGCGGCTCTCGCAGCTGCACGGCCGCTGGGCGGCCGAGTCCCGGCTCGTGCGGTCGGAGCTGACGTACGGCGAGAAGGTGATCGGCTCGCGCCGCGGCCACACCGGGCACGAGCACCTCCCCTGGGTCGCCGTGGACGACGGCACGGCCACCGAGGAGTCGGGCGAGGTGTACGGCTGCGCCCTCGGCTGGTCGGGATCATGGCGGATCGCCGTCCGGCAGCTGCCCGACGGACAGGTCCAGATCGGCGGCGGCGCCGGATACGACGACTCCGGGCTGCTGCTCCTCGCGCCGGGCGAGTCGTACACCACCCCCGTCTTCGCCGGGCTGTGGACCGACGGGGGCTTCGGTGCGGCGAGCCGCGGCTGGCACGCGTGGCAGCTCGCCCATGTGATCCCGGACGCCGGGAGCTCCCGGCCGGTCCTCTACAACTCCTGGGAGGCCACCGGCTTCGACGTCTCGGAAGGGCAGCAGCGCGCCCTGGCGCAGCGGGCCGCCGGGATGGGGGTCGAGCTCTTCGTCGTGGACGACGCCTGGTTCGGCGGACGCACCAGCGACCGGGCCGGACTCGGCGACTGGACGCCGAACCCGGACCGCTTCCCGCAGGGGCTGAAGCCGCTCGCCGACGAGGTGCACGCGCTCGGGATGCAGTTCGGCATCTGGGTCGAGCCGGAGATGGTCAACGCCGACAGCGATCTCTACCGTGCCCACCCGGACTGGGTCCAGCACCACCCCGGTCGGGCGAGGACGGAGTTCCGCAACCAGCTGGTGCTGAACCTCGCCCGCGAGGATGTGCAGCAGTACCTCTGGGAGCAGCTCGACGCCCTGCTGTCCTCCGCCCCGATCGACTATGTGAAGTGGGACTTCAACCGCTCCTTCACGGATGCCGGCTGGCCGGGGGAGCGCTACCCGCAGAAGCTGTGGGTCGAGCACGTCCACGCCCTGTACGCCCTGCTGGACCGGCTGCGGGCGGCGCACCCGGGGGTGGCCTTCGAGTCCTGCTCGGGCGGCGGCGGCCGGGTCGATCTGGGGATCCTGTCCCGTACCGACCAGGTGTGGACCTCTGACAACACCGATCCGCTCGACCGGCTCGCCATCCAGCACGGCTTCGGGCAGCTGCATCCGGCCAGGGTGATGGCCGCCTGGGTGACCGACTGCCCGAATGCCCAGCTCAACACGAGGGTCACCTCGCTGCGCTTCCGCTTCGTGAGCGCGATGGCCGGGGTGCTCGGGGTCGGCGGCGACCTCATGCGCTGGAGCGAGGACGAGCTGACCGAGGCCCGCGGCTGGGTGGATCTCTACAAGAAGATCAGGCCGGTCGTGCAGCACGGCGAGCTTCACCGGCTGCTGCCGCCGGAGAGCGGCCTCAGTGCGGTGCAGTACCTGCGCGGAGACGAGGTCGTCGCACTCGCCTGGCTCCGGACGAGGCACTACGGGGAGCGGTCGCAGGCCCTGAGGCTGCGCGGGCTCGACCCGGCGGCGGCGTACGAGTGCCTCGACTCGGGGGAGGTGCACCGGGGCGCGGTGCTGATGCATCACGGAATGGACACGGGGCTGCGTGCTGATCTCGACGCGGTGGTGGTGCGCCTGCGCCGGTCGCGGGAGAATGCGGGGGTCTGACCCTTCTGTCCGTAATTGAGGGACTTCGCATAACACGCCCCGATTAAACGGGAGATGAGACCCGGTGCGTGAGCGGAATCATATTCGGGTGGGTCCCTCGCTGTGCGACATCGTCAAATTCCTTTGTCGACTGGGAAGTCGGGGATGCCCGGTCCGTGCGGGGTGACCGGGAAATCCCCGTTGAGACGTCCTGGGTGAATGCCAGGTGAATGAGATGGCTTGTACCCGTCGATTTGCTCGCCTACGGTCGCGGCAATCCGGACGGAACGCCTAATCCTGCCGCCGTCCGGAATATCGCACCCACCCACGTGTGGCAGGAGCGGGGGACCCAGGTAAGAACGCCGGCCCGGAGTCCCGGACGGCTAGGGGTGAAGTCGCGCAGCCGCGCGGCCGGGCAGCTCCAGCCCGAACCCGACAGCTCACCTCGCAGGCGCCGGAGAGGAATTCGCCATGCCCGCAAAGGGTAAGCACCGCCGTCCGAGGACCAGCCCGTTCACGCGCGGATTCGTCGCCGCGGGGACAGGTGGCGCCGCCATCGCACTCCCGTTCATCGGCGCCGCGGGTGCGCACGCCGCGGGGAAGGCCGCGCCCGCGGCCGCCCCTGAGCACGTCGCCGCCGTCAGTGCCGTCACCGCCCAGAAGGCCGCCGGCGTCCCGCACGCGGTCAAGGCGGGCAAGGCCGCCAAGACCTACACGGTCGTCGCCGGCGACCACCTGTCGAAGATCGCCGCCGAGCAGGACATCACCGGCGGCTGGCAGAAGCTGTACGCCGACAACCGCGCGGCCGTAGGCGGGAACCCCTCACTCATCCACCCCGGCCTCGAGCTCGCGATCGGCGCCAAGGCCAAGGCGGCGGCACCGGCCCCGGCGAAGGCCGAGGCCCCGGCCGAGGCGGCCCCGAAGGCCGCCGAGAAGGCCGCTCCCAAGGCCGCCGAGAAGGCCGCGCCGAAGAGCGAGGCCCCGGCGAAGGTCCGGGCCGAGGCTCCCGCCAAGGCCGAGAGCGCGGCTGCTCCCGCCGAGGCTCCGGCCGCCGCCCAGGCCGCCACCGTGCCGGGCAGCCGCCTCGGCTACACCGCCCCCGTCGCCGCGGGCGTCAGCACCGCCTACCGGACCGCCGGCGCCATGTGGTCCAGCGGCTACCACACGGGTGTCGACTTCGCCGCCGCCACCGGTACCTCCATCAAGTCCGTCGGCCCCGGCACCGTCGTCTCGGCCGGCTGGGCCGGCGCCTACGGCAACCAGGTCGTCATCCAGCACGAGGACGGCACCTACTCGCAGTACGCCCATCTCTCCTCCCTCTCCATCGGGGCGGGCGAGAGCGTGACCGGCGGCCAGCAGATCGGCCTCTCCGGCTCGACCGGCAACTCCAGCGGTCCGCACCTGCACTTCGAGATCCGCACCACGCCGAACTACGGCTCGGACATCGACCCGGTGGCCTACCTCCGCTCGCACGGCGTCACGCTCTGATCGGGCACGCTCCGGTCTGACGTCCGGTCCGGTCTGACGTCCGGCCCGTTCCGGCCCGTTCCGGCACGATCCGGTCCGATCGCGGGCGGTCCCACCTGACGCGGCGTCAACGCCGTCCGCCGCCCCCTGTCCTGACGCAGGGGGCGGCGGACGTCTGTGCGGCGCGCCCCGGCGACGTATTCCCGAATCGCGCAAAACTGACCGGGTGGTCTATGTCACGCCTCGTCAACCCCTCCCTACGGTGGCGTAGGTCACTTCACGAGGTGAATGATGTCTCGACGTGGCAGACGATTCGCGATCAAGAACAAAGGGTGTCTTCACGTCGTACGCGGCGATCGGTGACAGCTTCACCGAGGGGGTCGGGGACCCCGGTCCCGGGGGGCGGTTCGTGGGCTGGGCGGACCGGCTCGCGGTCCTGCTCGACGACCGCGTACCGGAACACAGCTTCCGCTACGCCAATCTCGCCGTGCGCGGCAGGCTCCTCGACCAGATCGTGGAGGAACAGGTGCCCCGGGCGCGGGAACTCACCCCCGACCTGGTGACGTTCTGCGCCGGCGGCAACGACATCATCCGGCCCGGCGCCGATCCCGACCACGTCGCCGAGCGCTTCGAGCGGGCGGTCGCCGACCTCACCTCCGTGGTCGGCACCGTCATGGTGACCACCGGCTTCGACACCCGTGGCGTGCCGGTGCTCCGCCATCTGCGCGGCAGGATCGCCACGTACACCGCGCATGTGCGCTCCATCGCCGACCGCTACGACTGCCCGGTCCTCGACCTCTGGTCCCTCAAGTCCGTCCAGGACAGGCGCGCCTGGGACGACGACCGGCTGCACCTCTCGCCCGAGGGCCACACCCGCGTCGCGCTGCGCGCCGCCCAGGTGCTCGGCATCGGGGTGCCTGCCGACCCCGACCAGCCCTGGCCGCCCCTGCCGCCGCGCGGCACGCTGGAGGTCCGGCGCGATGACATCCACTGGGCGCGCGAGTACCTCGTCCCGTGGATCGGGCGGCGGCTGCGGGGCGAGTCGTCCGGCGATCACGTCGAACCGAAGCGTCCGGACCTGCTGCCGCTCTGAGGATCCACCGCGACGGCGGGGATCCGCGTCAGACCTGAGCCGCCGCCAGCTCACCCGGTCCGATCAGCGCCGAACCGCCCCGGCCCGTACAGGCGTAGGCCCCGGCCACCGCGCCCAGTCGGGCGCAGTCCTCCGCGGCGCGGCCGGCCAGCCGGCCGTAGAGGAAGCCGCAGACGAACGCGTCCCCGGCGCCGTTGGAGTCCACCACGGGCCCGGGCGGCGCGGTCGCCGGGATCGGGCGGGGTGTGCGGCCGCCGTCGCGGGTCATCAGGTACGAGCCGCCGGCGCCGGCCGTCGCGATCACGGCCTCCGCCCGGCCCTCGCGCAGTATCTCCCGCATCACCGACGCGATCCGCTCCCCGGCGCCGGCCGCACTGAGGAAGACCACGTCGGAGCGGAGCGCGAACTCCCGGTGGTGGTCGTCCACTCCGTCCCAGTCGTGCAGATCCGTCGAGACGGGGACGCCGAGCTCGGCGATGTCGTCGTAGAGGAACCGCGCGAAGTCGACGATCGACAGATGGACGTGGCGGGCCCGCCGCAGATGGGAGAGGTAGAAGTCGCGCGGCATCCGCAGATCGCCCGGGTCACGGGCGTCGTAGAAGGACATCCGGCGGCCCGTCGCGTCCACGAGGTTCACGGCGCGCCGCGTGCCGGAAGGAGAGAGCAGGTGCGCGAAGTCCACATCGCCCTCGGCGAGCCGCTCGCGCACCAGCGTGCCCGGCCGGTCGTCACCGATGAAGTCCAGCAGGGTGACGCCGAGTCCGAGGGCCCGGCAGCCGAGGGCCACGTTGCCGCCGGTGTGCCCGGCCCACTCGGTGATGGGCGGGACCCCGACCGAGTCCGCGAGCGGCACCGGCAGCGAACCGACACGGACGACCGTGTCGACCCCGCTGCCGCCGATCACCAGGACGTCGAGATCCGCACGGACCGTACGCTGCGCCGCCGACACCGCTTCCCCTCCCATGAGCCACCCGAGCGCTACGTACTCTGCCGGGTCAGCGCCTCGCGGTCGAGCCCCAGTTCGCGGGCGAGGGCGTCGTCCGTCCAGCCCAGCATGGCGGCGCGGCTGAGCGACCCCGCGTACGACGTCATCTGGACGGCCAGACCGTCGAGCAGGGCGGTCAGCCGCCAGGCGGCCGACACGGGGTCGGGGCAGTGGAACTCGCCCGCCGCCGCGCCCTGCGCGATGACCGCGGTCAGCTCGGCCTTCCACTGCTGGTCGAGCTCGCGGGCCACCTCGCGCAGCGCGGGTTCGCGCAGTGCGGCGGCCCAGCCCTCGATCCACAGGCGCCAGCCCTTGGCCTGCCCGGTGGGGGCGTACCAGCGGACGGCGGCCCGCAGCCTGCGCACCGCGGAGGTGCGGCGGCCGAGGATCCTGCGCAGCTGGGCGAGATCGCCCTCGGCGGCGTAGGCGAAGGCCGCGGCGACGAGCTTCTCCTTGGTCGAGAAGTGGTACAGCACCAGGGCGTTGCTCACCCCGAGCGCGGAGGCGACATCGGCGATCCGGACGGCGGACGCACCCCGGGCCTCGATCTGTTCGACGGCCGCCCGCAGCAGTTCCTCCTGCCGCTCCGCGACGCTCAACCGGACTCTCGCCACCCGGTCACCCTACACACGCCTGTGCGAACTCCAGCAGCCTGCGGTCCGCGCCGTGCGCCGCGACCACCGCGAGCCCAACGGGCAGCCCCGCCACCGACATCCGGGGCAGCACCAGACAGGGAAGACCCGCCGAGCTCACCGGACAGGTGAGGCGGAAGGTGGCGGTGCGCAGGGCGGCCTTGCGCTCGGGCGGCTCGTCGACGAGGGGGGCGGGCCCGGCCGCCGCGGGCAGCAGCAGGACCGCGTCCTCGGGGACGGCCGCGCGCAGCGCCCGGCCCGCCCGCTGGACCACCCCCTCGGCGGCCGCCCGGCGCTCGGCGGTGACCTCGGACGCACGGGCGAAGCGGGCCCCGATCCCCGGCCCGAGCGCGCCGGGATGAGCGCTCACCCAGGCGCCGTCGCACTCCCAGACCTCGGCGCCCTGGGCCGTCGCGAAGGCCGTCGCCAGGCTCACCGGATCGATGCCCGGGGACGGCAGGTACTCGATGCGCAGTCCGGCCGGTTCCGCCAGTTCCGCGGCCGCCCGCGGGAAGGCTTCGCGTACGCCCGGCTCCGCGAGAGCCACGAGATCGGCGGCGATCAGGGCCGTACGGAACGGGGGACCGGAATCGGCGGCGCCGGCGAGCCCGGTGGGCCCGGCGGCCGGGTGCGCGGGCAGCAGCACATCGCCGAGGCGCGCCAGCGTACGGGCGTCCCGTGCGAGCCAGGCGACGGTGTCGAAGGACGGCGCCAGCGGCAGCATGCCGGTGGTGGGGACGGCGCCGTGGGTGGGCCGCATACCGTACAGCCCGCAGTACGACGCGGGCACCCGGATCGACCCGGCGGTGTCGCTGCCGAGGCCGGCGTCGGCCTCGCCGCGTGCGACGGCGGACGCGGGGCCGCTCGACGAGCCGCCGGGGACGCGGCCGGGCGCGGCCGGGTTGGGCGGGGTGCCGTAGTGCGCGTTCGTGCCGTTGAGGCTGTAGGCGAACTCGTCGGTCTGCGCGATCCCGGTCACCTCGGCCCCCGCGTCGAGCAGCGCGCCCACCGCCCGGGAATGGGCCCGTTGGGGCTCGGCCTCGGCCAGCCACGCAGGGTTGCCCGCGCCCAGCCGGTGCCCGGCGACGGCGTGCACGTCCTTGACCGCCAGTCGCAGCCCGCGCAGCGGTCCGTCGCCGGCCCCGGGGACCAGCGGGTCGCCCTTCTCCCGCCACACCGCGGTGTCCGCCGGTTCCATGCGGCCTCCCTGGGCTCTCCGCGACGACCGATCGCCTCTCCGATCGCCTCTCCGATCGCTTCTCCGGGCGCCTCTCCGATTGCCTTTCATCGAAGCACTACTCGATGCACTACTCGAAGCGCTCCGCAGGCGCCGGGAGTGCCCGCACCGCGGCCACGGGCGTTCGCGTACCGGCTATCCGTACCAGCCGAAGCGCTCCGCCATCACCGGCAGCCGCTCGGCGACGATCGCGTGCGCGGCCGCCCTCGGCGTCGTGCCGTCCGCCTCGGCGCGCGCCAGCATCAGATCGATCAGACCGCGCATCGCGCGACGGGTGTACGCGAACGCCTCGTCCGCGTCCGCACCGATGTCCCCGAAGAGCGTCCACCACCACCAGGCGTTCGTACCGGAGTTGACGACGACGTCCGGCAGCACGGTCACGCCCCGGGAGGCGAGGAGCGCCTCCGCCTCGGGGAGGACCGGCATGTTCGCCGCCTCGACGATCCACCGCGCCCTGATCCGCGCCTGGTTGACGGTGTCGACGGCGTACGAGACTGCGGCGGGCACGAGCACCTCCGCGTCCGCCGAGAGCCAAGCGTCGCCCGGCAGCTCGGCGTCGCCGGGCCGCAGCGCCGCACGGTCCACCGTCCCGAACGCGTCGCGCGCGGCGAGCAGCGCCTCGATGTCCAGGCCGTCCGGGTTGGCGATGGTGCCCTTGACGTCGGCGACGGCGACGATCCGCAGCCCCGCCCGGGACAGGAAGCGGGCCGTGGCACCGCCCATCGTGCCGAAGCCCTGCACGCAGACACGGGTTCCCGCACGGCCGTTGCCCGCCCGGTCGAGCGCGGCGAGCACCGACTCGGCGACACCGCAGCCGCCGACCAGTTCGTCGAGACCGATGCCGTCGACCTCCACGGCGAAGGCGTCGGCCAGCCGCCGCCGCGCGGCCGCCTCGTCGTCGAGCAGCGGATAGACGGCCTGGACGGTCGAGACGAGCCCGGCCTCGGCCGCCGCCCGGTCGACGACGTCCTGGGTGAGGCCGAGGTCCTCGCCGGTGGTCCAGAAGCTCTCGATGTACGGCCGCATCGCACGCAGATAGCGGACGAGCACGCCGTACGCCTCCGGGTCCTGCGGGTCGCAGTCGATGCCGCCCTTGGCGCCGCCGAGGGGGATGTAGCGGGCGGTCGGCTCGTCGGCGTCGTAGTGCAGGGCTTCCTTCATCGTCATGCCGCGGGCCAGCCCGGCCACCTCGTCGAGCGTGCACCCTCCGCGCATCCGCAGCCCGCCGCTGGCCACCCCGCGCACCAGCCGGTCGACGACGAGATGGCCCTGCCGGCCGGTGACGTGGTCCGTCCACGTGAGGCTTATGAGGGGGAGGGGCGTCCGCTGGGTCTCGGACTCGGGCATGGTGCCTCCGGGCACGACGGCGTACTGAACTGTCGTTCAGTATCCGGAGGCAGCTGCGGCGATGTCAACGCGAAGCCGTGCCGGAGGAGGGGCGGTCGGCCCGGTCGGCCCCCTCGGCCCCCTCGGCCCGCTCGGCCGGGACGCCGTCGGGCCGACCGGGCAGTTCGCAGTGGTCCTTGAAGCCCTGGCTGGTGAGCCCGAGCGCCGAGTTGATCCGGGAGCGCAGGTTCTCCACCGCCACGATCGCCGTCAGCTCGACGTACGCGGGCTTGCCGAGCGCCCTCAGCAGCCGCTCGGCCAGCTCGTCCGTGACCTCGGGTGGATTAGTGGTCATCGCCTCCGCGTACTCCATGACGTCCCGCTCGAGCGGTGTGTACACCTCGCTGTCGCGCCAGACCGGTACCTCCTGGACCTTGCGGGCGTCGACGCCCTCGCGCGCACTGACCCAGTAGCCGAAGTCCATGCACCAACTGCACCCGATCGATGCCGCCGTGGCCATTTCGGCGAGCGCCTTGAGGCCCGGGTCGAGCGCGTTCCACTTGGCGACGGCCATCTCGAAGCGGAGGTCCGCGCGCAGCACGCGAGGGTTGTGCGCGAGCGCCTTCACGGGGTCGAGAACCTCCTTGTAGGTGCGCTTCGAGTACCACTCCGTCGCCCGGTAGAAGAGCGAGCGGGGCGGGGTGAGCGGGATGCGGGCCATGGCGGGCCTCCTCGGTGTCGCTCGTGACGTCGCGTGGACGTCCTGACACCCGTACGACGGACCGCGCGGCAGCGATGTGACATGCCGTGCCGTGCGATGCCGTGCCGCGCGATGCCCGGTGATGCCGTGCCGTGCCCGGTGAAGCCGAGCCGTGCGATGCCGTGTGGTGCCGCTCCGCCCGGGATCTCCCGCCGGGAATCTTCCGCCCTGCTTCTCCGTTCCAGGTCATGCGCAGCCCGCGCCCATAATGGAAGACCCAGACCTCCAGGAGGCCCCGTGACCGGTGTCGCTCCCCGGCCCTCCCTGCGCTCCAGGCTGCGCGGGCTGAGGCCCCTCGCCTTCGGGGCCGACCCGGCAGGGGATCGGATGGAGCGGATCCGCCGCTCGCCGAACTTCGCCGACGGGGTGTTCCAGAACCCGCTCGGAGCCAGGACGCGGCCGACCGGCTCGACGATCGAGTTCGCGAAGGTCTACTTCCAGAAGGAGGCGCGCAGGCTCCGGGCCCCCGCCGCCCCCGTGCCCCTGCACACCACCACCCTGGACGACCTCGCCGAGCCGCCCGCCACCGGGCTGCGCCTCACCTGGCTGGGGCACTCCAGCGTGCTCGCCGAGATCGACGGGCGGCGGGTGCTCTTCGACCCGGTCTGGGGCGAGCGGTGCTCGCCCTTCCCCTTCGCCGGACCCCGGCGGCTCCACCCCGTGCCGCTGCCGCTGGCCTCGCTCGGACCGGTCGACGCGGTCGTCATCTCCCACGACCACTACGACCACCTGGACCTGCCCACGATCCGCGCGCTGGCCGGCACCGACACGGTCTTCGCGGTGCCGCTGGGCGTCGGCGCCCACCTGGAGCGGTGGGGCGTCTCCGAGGGCCGCCTGCGCGAGCTGGACTGGACCGAGTCGACGGAGATCGCGGGGGTACGGCTCACCGCCACCCCCGCCCGGCACTTCTGCGGCCGGGGCCTGCGCAACCAGCAGCACACGCTCTGGGCGTCCTGGGTCGCCGAGGGCCCCTCCGGCCACCGGATCTACCACAGCGGGGACACCGGCTACTTCCCGGGCTTCAAGGAGATCGGGGCCGAGCACGGCCCCTTCGACGCCACGATGATCCAGATCGGTGCGTACAGCGCGTACTGGCCGGACATCCACATGACCCCCGCCGAAGGCATGCGCGCCCACCTCGACCTCCAGGGCGGGGCCCCGCACGGAGTGCTGCTGCCGATCCACTGGGGAACGTTCAACCTCGCCCCGCACGCGTGGGCGGAGCCGGGGGAGTGGACGAAGGACGCCGCCGATGAGGCGGGCCAGGCTGCCGCCTTCCCCCGGCCCGGCGAGCCCTTCGAGCCCGCGGGCGAGCTCCCCACGGCCCCCTGGTGGCGCGACGTGTCCGGGCAGATCGCTCGTCCTTGGCGCAGCCGGACGACCTTGCGCGCTTCTTCGGAGGTGGCGAACGGTGATCTCGACGTCGCAGCCGATCGGTGATCCTGAGCGACGGACGGCCTCCGGCGGCCACCGAGTTCACGCCCCCGGCTGAGTTCACGCCCGTTGCCGCGCGTCGAGTGCGACAGGAGGCGCGCCGGGGCGGTGGACAACTGCCGGTGAACGAGCCACGCGAGGCTGCCGGGAGCATGTGGTCGCCCACAGCGGTCCGCTGAGGCGCGCGCTGTGAGCGGCTACGCCTCGGTGTCGGCGTCCGGAGCATGCGGATCAGTCCATCGGCGCCGGACCGGATACCCGGGTGCGCTTCGTACCGGCCGGGATCGCCGCACCCCGGAAGGCGATCGGGGTGCGGCTGTGCCGTGTGCGGAGCGCCGGCCTCAGCGGGTGGCAGCCATGGCGGGAGCAGCGGTGAAGCTGTGCGCGAGGTGCGCTGCCGAGGCCGCCACGTCCACGGTGTACGCGTCGATGGTCAGGCTTTCGGCCGACGCCTTGAGCACCATGAACCCGTGGTGCGCGAAGTCCTGCCAGCGTGCCGGGTTGGTGCCGTGAGCCTCGCCGTCACCCGCCTTGCCCGCCGCACCGCACACGATCTGCCGGGTGCCGCGGCTGCGTGCGGTGGGCTCGAGGATCTGCAGCGTGTGGTCGTGGCCGGACAGGATGAGGTCGGCTCGCCCGCACACCACCTCCTCGTACAGTTCCTTGAGATGGATGCCGCTGGTGTAGTCGCCGATGACGAAGCCGTCGTACGAACCGGCGCTGCCGTGCTTGCCGTTGTTCAGATACGGGTGGTGGCCGATCACGATCTTCCACGTGGCGCGCGAGGCGGACAGCGCGGAGTCCAGCCAGCGGCGCTGCTCGCGCATGTACGGGCCGTCCCACTGGAAGTACGGGTCCGTCTGGGTCACCGTCGAGGCGACCGGGTTGGTGTCCAGCGCGAAGAACTCCAGCAACGGGGTGCCGAAGCCGGCGGCCGAGGGCAGCGCGGCGGTGTAGTAGCGGGCCGGCATGTACCAGCGCCGCGAGGTGGCGGCGTAGGCGACCTCGCGGTCGCCGCGTGAGGGGTCGCCGCCGCTGCCGGGGATCAATCCCGAGCAGTCGTGGTTGCCCAGCACCATCAGCCAGGGCACGTCGATCCCGTCGTTGGGCTGTTCGAACTTGGTCGTGAACTCGTCGTCGTCCGCGGACTCGGGGCCGTTCTCGTAGAGGTTGTCGCCAAGGCCGACGGCGAGCGAGACGCCTTCGGCGCGGCATATCGCCTTGGCCGCCGCGGCCACGGCGTACTGGGCCTCGCCACCGGTGCCTGCGTCTCCGGTCAGCAGTACGGCGTACTCCCCGCCAGGGCCGGGCCGGCCGGGGAAGGGGAACCTGTCGACGGGGGCGGCGCCGGCGGAACTCTCGGCGGCGGCCCCGGCCTGCGGCAGCAGCCCCAGGGCGGCGGCCCCGGCGACGGCGCCGCCCAGCACCGTGCGCCGGTTGATCAGCGTGGACGGGGCGTCGCAAGCGGGGACGGAACGGTCGGTGGTGGCCACGCCCCGGTCCAGGTCCAGCCACTGGCGCTCGGTGAGGTCGGGCCGCGGGGGGATGTACTCGTCATCGCACATCCCATGTTTCTCGCAGGTAACTCCGCCTGCCCGGTGAATGGCCGGTGGATCCTGCGTGCAAGTCCCGCGCGGCCCCGGCCTGTCGGGCCGCCGGTTCTGCCGCTCGTCGCCGCGGGCCGTCCGTGTCCGGCTGCCTCGGCCTCGCCCGCTTCGGACTCAGGGATCCCGACGAACGGCCTACGCTTCCATCCGGCAACCGCAACCGCAACCGCAACCGCAACCGCAACCGCAACCGCAACCGCAACCGCAACCGCAACCGCAACCGCAACCGCAACGGCCTCGACCTCAGGAGCGCACACCGTGTTCGATCCCGCACCGGAGTACCCGTACCGCGACGGCCACCGGCCGGACGAGGCGCCTGCCCCGCATGCGCTGCTCACACCGGTGACGGGCCTGCTGGGCACGTGGCGGGGGCGGGGCCGCGGCGGCTACCCGACGATCGCCGGGGACTTCGCGTATGCGCAGGAGGTCACCTTCAGCCACGACGGCCGCCCCTTCCTCCGCTACGAGTCCCGGGCCTGGCTGCTCGATGCCGACGACGCACCGCTTCGGCCGTCGGCCCGGGAGAGCGGCTGGTGGCGGCTTCAGCCGGAGGGCCGCGTGGAAGCGCTGATCACCCAGCCCACCGGCATCGCGGAGATCGCGGTCGGTCGCGCGGCCGGCAACACGGTCGATCTCGCCACGCACGAGGTGGCCGTCACCCCCACGGCCAAGGAGGTCAACGCCACTCGTCGTCGCTACACCCTGGCCGGCGACGGCACCCTCACGTTCGTCCACGACCTCGCGGCGGTGGGTCAGCCGTTGCAGCACCATCTCTCGGCACAGCTGCGGCGCACGGAGTAGCCCGCACGCGTGCCGGGCCACCACCGGCGAGTCCCCACTGTGCCGGCCGTTCGCGTGCGGGCGTGCGGGCGTGCGGGCGTACGGGTGAACGGTGGTCGCCCGGATCGGCGGCGCCGAAGCGGGCCTCAGCGGCCGCGGCCGGAGCTCATCCGGCGGGCCGGTCGTCCGTGTCCGTGTCCGTGTTCGGCCCACGGTGCGGGATGAAGGCGTCGAGGCGGTAGCCACCGTCGTACGGTCCGGCGGAGAACGTGCCGTCCAGGAGCTGAACCCGCTCCCCGATGCCGATCAGCCCGTTGCCGCCGCTCTGCGCGGGCCCCACGTCGTCGTTCGCGGGCGGCGGTCCGTTGGTGACCTGCACCTCGACGCCGTCGGGGCGGCAGTCGACCAGGACCTCGACCTGTGCTCCGGGCGCGTGCTTGGCGGCGTTGCCGAGGCCCTCCTGGACGATGCGGTGGACGGCGCGCTGCACCTGGGCGGGGACCGACTCGGGGTGCCCGTCGATCCGCAGCCCGACCGGCTGGCCGTATCGCTCGGCGCGGTCGACGAGCTTGCCCAGCTGGGAGATGTCGGGCTGGGGCGCCGTGGAGAAGTCCAGGTCGCCCTTGCGGCCGGGCGTGAGCACGCCGAGCACCTCGCGCAGCTCCTCGAGGGCCTGATGCCCTTCGCCCCTGATCAGCTCGGCGGCGTCGCCGAGCGCCGGGTCCTTCGCCTGCTGGCCGATCCTCAGAGCGCTCGCCGTGAGCATGATATTGCCGACGCGATGGGCGACGACGTCCTGGAGTTCACGGGCGATCCGGGCCCGCTCGCCCACCTTCGCCCGTTCCACGAGCAGATTCCGTTCGCGTTCCACCGCCTCTGCCCTGCCCTGGGCCTCGGTGGCCAGGTCGCGGCGGATCGCGACGGCGTACCCGACGACGAGCGGCCCCAGGATGAGCGCGAGGGCGAACGCCGAGTAGCGCACGTCCAGGCCCGGCGCACCGGCCAGCAGGCACAGCACACCCGCCAGACACCCTGCCACGCCGAAGAGCACCAGGGTGCGCATGCTCCGCCGGTAGTGCTCTCCCACCGTGTACATGGCGACGGCCAGGGCCGCCGGCGTGAATGCGATCACGTACCCGACCATGATGGCTGCCGCCACCACGCCCGGGGCCCGTCTGCGCCACCACAGCAGGGCGCTGACCAGCAGTGACACGGAGGCCACGACGGCGGTCGACTGCCCGGTGAGCAGCCCGTTCGGCGCCTTGACCCAGGAATCGCCGAAGGCCACGAGCATGACGATCCCGGTGACCAACGCATCCTTCTGCCGCTCCGACCAGCCTTTGCGCTCGGTCACCAAAGCCTCCACACCACGCGCGGCCTTCTGTGCCGGCAACTTCTCCGCACTGCATGTACGTGCACTTGTTGCCACTTTATGGCGGTACATCCCTCTAAGCGCTTCAGCGGAAGGAGCACCGCCGCACCGTGACCCACGGTGATCCGCCATGGACATCACTTCACGTGTGCGGGGTACCCGCCAACTGCCTGCGCCGGAGGTCAGTGCAGGCATTCGACCGCTGCTCAGAGGAGAAGCCGTGAAGAAGCGCGACCGCGAAACGGACGGAGAGCCCGTGCCGAGGGACCCGCCCGACCAGCAGGCGTCGGAGGAGGACGACCGGTGGGACCCCGGGACGGATGCCCGAGGTCCGAATGATCGAGACGGTCACGAAGACGTGCCCGACGTGGACGAAGCCGGTGCAGGGCCGCGCGGCGCGCCCCGGTCGGCCGGGGTGCGCCAGGACCAACCCGTACCGGACGAGCCGTCCGGCTGACGTCCTGCGGCCGGCCTCGCCCACCGCTTGTCGGTCGCCCCGCCGGTGCGCGGGTGCCGGCAACGCCCGTGGTGCGGAGGCTCGTCGGGCGCCGGGGTGGGCCCGTCGGCCTCGGTGGGTGCGGGGTCGTGACGGGTCGCCGGTTCGTGGTGGTTCGCGTCGTCGGGGGAGGCGGGGGCCGGGGTGCGGGTGCGGGCGAGGAGGAGGGTGACGTCGTCGGGGGGTGTCGTGTTCGGCAGGGTGTCGATGACCGCGGCGCAGAGGTCGTCCAGGGGGAGGCCGGGTTGTGCGAGAGCGGTGCGGATTCGTTCCATGCCGGCGTCGATGTCCTGGTGGCGGTCCTCGATGAGCCCGTCGGTGTAGAGGGCGATGACGCTCCCCTCTGGCAGGTGCAGTTCCGCGGCCTCGTACGTCAGCATGCCGAGGCCGAGGGGCGTGCCGCTGGGGATGTCGGGGAAAGTGACGCCGCCGTCGGGGTGGACGACCGCGGGCGGTGGGTGCCCGGCCCGCGCGATGGTGCAGCGCCGAGTGGCGGGGTCGTAGACGGCGTACAGGCAGGTGGCGGCCAGGGTCGGGACCGGAGTGTCGGCGTCCTCTTCGCCGAGGTGCATGACCGTGCGGTCGAGCCTGGTCATCAGTTCGCCCGGGGGCAGGTCCAGGTCGGCGAGGGTGCGTACGGCCGTGCGCAGTCGGCCCATCGTGGCCGCGGCTCCGATGCCGTGGCCGGCCACGTCGCCCACGACGAGCGCCACGCGGCCGCCGGGCAGGGGGAAGACGTCGTACCAGTCGCCGCCCACACCGCCCTCGCCGTCCGCGGGGAGGTAGCGGGCCACCACGTCCGTCGCGGCCCCGCCGCTCACGCCGCGCGGGAGCAGGCTGTGCTGGAGGGCGAGGGCGGTGGCGCGCTCACGCGCGTAACGGCGGGCGTTGTCCAGGCTCAGCGCGGCCCTGGCGACCAGTTCCTCGGCGAAGAGCAGGTCGGCCTGGTCGAACGGCGCAGGGGTGTCCGACCGTACGAACACCGCCACCCCCAGCAGGACACCGCGGGCGTGGACCGGGACGACCATCAGGGAGTGCATGCCCAGCTCACGGATCTTCGCGGCCCGCGCCGGGTCGTCGTCCAGCCATGTGCCGGGGGAGGTTTCCAGGACCGGTTGCAGCACGGACCTGCCGGAGGACAGCACCTGAATGAAGGGCGAGGCGGGCGGAACATAGACCGCCTCGCCGCGCGGCCACAGGGACTCCGGGGTACCGGCGTGGACCGAGGCCATGCCCGCGCGCCGGAACTTCGGGCTGGCTCCGCCCATCGGACCCAGCCGTTCCAGGGGCTCCTCGCCGAGCCGGACGGCCTCCGTCAGGTCGACGGTCACGTAGTCGGCGAGCAGCGGCACGGTGAAGTCGGCCAGTTCCTGCGCCGTGCGCATGACGTCCAGGGTGGTGCCGATACGGGCACCGGCCTCGCTGACGAGGGCCAGCCGGTCCTCGGCCCACCGCCTGCCGGTGACCTCCAGGACCACCTGGCACACCCCCAGCGCCCGGCCGTCCGTGTCGTCCAGGCGGATGGCGCAGACGGAGAACGTACGGCTGCCCTGGGCGTGTTTCATGATCGGGACGCGGTACTCGCGGCCGAAGTCCGAGGCGCCGGTCGCCAGCACCTCCCGCATCGCGGACTCCAGCGTGCCGGCGTCGCCGGGCAGCGCCGTGCCCGGCCGGCGGCCCAGCCGCTGCTCCCGGGGGATTCCGTCGTACGTCTCCAGGGAGTCGTTGACCCAGATGCAGCGCAGGTCGGTGTCCCAGATGGCGATGCCGAGCGCGGAGCGGGTGAGGAGGGATCCCAGCGCGGTTCCGGCACCGTCGCCCGCGCGCCGCAGGATGCCGGCCAGGTCTGTCGGTGGGGGGTTCTGTCCTGCCATGTCTCGATTCTCCGGCTGTGTTACGGGGGATCGCCCTCGGTCGGTCCTCGGTCGGTCCTGGGTCCGCGGTCGGTCTTGGTCGGTCCTGGGTCCGCGGTCGGTCGTCGGTGCGGTGGAGGACGCCGGTGCCGGCGCCCGGGGCGCCGGCGGATACCGGCCCGCCACCGCTCAGGACCGGAGCATGTCCGCCGCCCGTTCCGCGACGGCGTAGACGGTGGCGATGATGTTGGCCGACGGGATCGACGGCAGGACGGAGGCGTCGGCCACGCGGAGTCCGCCGACACCGCGGACGCGCAGGTCGGCGTCGACGACGGCCAGGGCGTCGGCGCCGATCCGGCAGGTCCCGACCGGATGCATGTACGAGGCCGCGGTCCTGCGTACGTACGCCCG